>JANMVX010000353.1:0-4319 GCA_031393505.1 Hyphomicrobiaceae bacterium
GCAAGCGCTCAGGCGGCGCATCGATTGCTCAACCGCTCGACCTGAAATCGCTCTATCCCGGCTCCGGCCCCATCGCCGAAGCCAAAATCCCCGCCGGCGCGCATGTGGTCGCCGTGACGCCCTCAGGCGACCGGCTCATCCTCACGGTCGACGGTGGAAGCAGCACGATTCTCCTCAGCCTTGATCCAAAAACGGGAAAAATTGAAGCGCTGGCGAGATTGCAACAAGCGCCGTGGTGATCGTGCTTGCCGACCGGCCGCGCTTGTGGCTATAGACTGCGCTTGCATCAGTACGCCCCGTTCGTCTAGTGGCCTAGGACACCAGCCTCTCACGTTGGGTACACGAGTTCGAATCTCGTACGGGGCGCCAATTGAACAAATCCACATTGATTTCATTGGATTTTTCGGGATTTTTCCCAACCCCCTTGACAGGGGTTGGGACTCTTTGTGCGGACTGTCTGGCCGTCAGGCGGTCAATTGCGGTCTGGGCGAGATGCACTTGGTCGGCGGCCTTGGTGTAGCGCGATACCTCGACCAGGGTGCGGTGACCGGTGATCGCCGCGATCTCATTGGCGGTGCAGCCGGCTTCGGCCAGGAGCCTTGCGGCGGCCTTACGCAGGCCATGGGTGACGCAGCGGTCGGGCAGCCCCGCCTCAGCGATTTTGTCGGCCATGAAGTTCCCAAATCCGTTCGACGTGAAGGGTTTCCCAAACGTGGTCACAAGAATGCGCTCGCCGCGTTGGGGCCAGGAGGCCAGGGCAGCCTGTAGATCGGGATGTAGCGGGACCGAGAGCATCATGCCGGTCTTGCCCTGGACGACCCGGATGGACCCACCGTCGACATCGTCCCAGGCCATGCGCACCACGTCGGAGCGGCGTTGGCCCGTGCACAGCAGGGCGAAGGCCGTGCGCTCGCAGGTTCCCTTTGGCCAACGTGCCTCGAACATCGCGATTTCATCGTCGGTCCAGGTGTGCCACTCGCCGGCTGCATATTTCTTCATCCGCAGCGTCGGGTCGTCGGCGCGCCAGCCGTTGTCGATGGCGAGTTGGTTAGGACTCGGATCTTCTTCAGGAGATCGTTGGCTGCGCCCGGTGTGTCCGCGCGCTTGGCAATCATGCGATTGACATGCTCGCGGCGCATCTCGGCGACCAGCCGATGCCCGATCTTTTCGACTGGCGGCTCCGGTGGTGCCGAAGAAGGCGCACGGAATTCCGCGCGCGCCTCACGCCCCATGCCCGTCATTTGAAGCCGGTGAATGCCGCGGTGACGGTGACCGAGTCTAAAGCTGCTTGCCGCGTTTGGTCTTCTCTACGGCTGCGGCCATCTGGCGCTTCATGTCGCGACGCTCACCGAGGCCCCATACCAAGCCGATGATAACAGGAAGCAGCAAGTAGGTGATGAGAGCCGCTGCGAACCCGAGATACCAACTGGTGCCGAGGCCGTATTGCACTCCAGCCCAAGCGCACGCTGCGGCCACGATGGCGATAATCCTGATGAGACCGCTCCAGTGCATGTCTGTTCCTCGCCTACGTTGATGTCGCGCTGCATGCTGCAACGTCTCGGCAGTCTTGCTCATGTCGGTGCCATCCTGCACACTACCTATGCCACGACGGAGGGGAGAGCATGAGCCATTTGATGAGCTTCACCTGGATTGCAGGGAGCATCGCCATAGTCGTCGCCTTTTTAACTTTCGGGTGGAGCGCATGGACGGCTGCTGAGGCTTGGGTCGCCTTGACTGTAGCGACGATGGTCGTTTCATCCTGGAGCATGATTCGCGAGAGTCGCCGCATTGACGAATCCATCGACAGGGCGGGTAGTTCGAAGCGGCCGCCCGGTGTGTGACCGCCAGCTCAGGAGGGCATTTCATTGTCTTACGCCGAAGAGTGGTCCGCCATCGTGGCGCGAATCCGCAGTCTGAAGGAAGCCGGCAGCTTTTACGCTCAACTCGTATCGGTGAACAAAGATGACTCCTTCGGCGTAGGGCGTGGACTGACGAATCAGTGCAAAAGCATCACGGACGAGATTGTATCGTTTCGAGACCGACACGTCATAGCCTTGCCGACCACTGCCACCGCAGTAGTTGAGCGGTACGTCAGCAGCAGCGCGGCGCGCAGCTTGTCCGAACGTGGCGAAGGAAGCGGACAACCGCGAGCGGGTCTGACAGCACTTGCTGCCTTCGAGGGCGAGATGACATACGTGCTTTCCGGCAGGCAAGAGCGGCTGCGGCTTCGCTCATTCAGAGCGTTTCAGCACCTACAGCAGTTGCTGGCCGTCGATGAGGAGGCTCGCAAGAGGTGGAAAGAGGCAAACAAATCAAAGAGAGGCGAAGACCATTGCGAGCGTCTCGGAGCAGTTCATCTGATGCAGCATGGCATTTTTGCATTCAAGGTGGCTGGTATCGGAGCCGTCACAGACTTGGTATTTCGAGAGCCGGTGGATGTTGAATCCGCCTCGCTTGGCGCTGAGGGGCTCGTGTTGACCGAGTGGAAGGTGGCCAAGCCGGACAACACTGACAAGATGTTCGAGGAAGCCAAGGAACAAGCCGCTCTATACGCAGGCGGGGTTCTTGGAGGTCTGGAACTTCGTTCACACAGATTCCTTGTCATCGTGACCGAGCAGAGACTACCTCGCGCAGTCATCCCGAGTTACGCGGAGGCTGGCGGCGTGAAATATCATTGTGTGAATATCGCCATCGCTCCGCTCACGCCGTCAGTGCAAGCGAGGTTAGAGACAAAAGTCGCTCGAATGAGTCAACGACATGCTTAGGATCGCGATTAGGGTTCTAGCGTCGTCGTTGTGCGGTTGCCGCAATTTGCCGTCAAGTTACCGGATCGTCGTAAGCTCCATCGCGAGTTCGAATAGCCCCACTGCCTCAACCGCATGTGGCAAGGGCACACGCTCCTGCCCGGCATAGACAACCAGACGGCGTGCCGGTTGAAGATCGTCGCAGGCGATGTGAAATCCGCGCTCGACCTTGGGCGACAGGCTGCGCTTGATCTCAATCGCCCAAAGCTCGGAACTGGGCAGTTCGAGCAGCAGATCGATCTCCGCGCCGGCCGATGTGCGATAGTAGAAGGATGAGGTCCAGGCGGGCGCGCAATTGATCAGAGTCTCGATCACGAAGCCCTCCCAGCTTGCCCCGATAATCGGATGATCGAGGAGGGCATTGCGCGTCGGCACCGCGAGCAGGGCGTGCAGTACGCCGCTGTCGCGGACATAGATCTTGGGCGCTTTGACCAGTCGTTTGCCGAGATTGGCATGGTAGGGTAGCAGCCGGCGCACCAGCAACAGGTCGACCAGCAAATCGATGTAGCGCGACACTGTCGGCGAACTGACGCTGAGGCTGGTCGCCAGACGTGAGGCATTGAGCGGCGTGCCTTGGGCATGGGCGAGCATGGTCCAGAGGCGGCGCAAGGTCTCGGCGGGGATGCGCGGCTCCAGCGCCGGGATATCGCGCGTGAGATAGGTGAGCAGGAAACTGCGCCGCCAGTCGAGGCTTAGTCCATCGTTCTTGGCCAGGAGACTGCGAGGGAAGCCGCCGCGCAGCCAAAGGGTATCGAGTGAGGCTGCCCCGGTCTCGGCAATGTCCAGCGGCGCCAGTTCCCGATAGGCGATGCGCCCAGCAAGACTCTCCGACGATTGGCGCAGGAGTTCGATCGACGCGGACCCGAGCAACAGGAACCGGCCAACCTTGCGGCCCTTGCGCCGCCCCTTGTCGATCAGCCCGCGCAGCGTGCTGAACAAATCGGGAGCGTTCTGGATCTCATCAAGGATCACCAACTCGTCCTCGTGCGCCGAAAGATAGAGTGCCGGATCGGCCAGCTTGTCGCGGTCGGCCGGGTCCTCAAGGTCGAGGTAGATCGACGGTGTGGCTTCGGCTATTGCCAAAGCCAGGGTGGTTTTGCCGACCTGGCGTGGCCCCAGCAGCGCGACGGCCGGTTGGGAGGCAAGGTCCGTGCGGATTTGGGCTTCGAGCCGGCGTTTGAGCATCCTTGCATATTTAACGCGACGTATTCATTTTGCAAGGAATACCATGTGTGTAGCGAGCCGCACGATGAACGCAGATGCGCCCGAGGAGGAGATTGCTGCCGTCCGGCGTGATTTGGCGGCGCTCGAGGTTGAGCGGCGCAGGTTGGTGGACCGGCTCGATCAACTTCGGACAGCAGAACGCAAGCCAACCACCACCGAGCCGGTCAAGCCGACAGTTACCAACGCGTCGTCAGCTACGGAGAAGGTGGCGCTGTTTCGCCGTCTCTTTGGTGGGCGAACCGACGTGTTCCCAGTGCGGTGGGATAATCCGAAATCGGGAAAGTCCGGATA
>JANMVX010000046.1:0-11383 GCA_031393505.1 Hyphomicrobiaceae bacterium
CCGCTTGCTCCGTCCCTGTTGCGATGGGTGCGGAGCAAGCGGCTGCCCCACACCTGTCGCTGTTTCCTCAGCGCTAAAGCGCTTCGGGCGACATCCTCTCCCCCTAAGTAGGGGGAGAGGAGAAGTGGGGTACGCGCATGATCTGCTTACGGCTTTCGCGGTTTTTAGCTCGGATCGGCCCACCAGGTGTCCAACAGGTAACCGTACAGCGACGTGGTCGCCGGATAGCGCAGGTGCGAGCGGTAGGCGACCCATTGCTTGGCCGGATAGTAGAGCGGCACGGTGTAATCGCCAGACAGCAGCACGCGGTCCAGCGCGCGCGCCGCCGCCGTCAATCCGGCCTGATCCTTGGCGTGGATCAGCGCATCGATCATGGCGTCCGCCGCCGGGTTCTTGATGCCGGCCATGTTGAAGCTGCCGTCCTGGCCCGCCGCTGTGCTGGCCCATCGCACCGACTGCTCATTGCCGGGCGAGAGAGACGTATACCATGTATAATAGATCATATCGAAATCGAACTTGGTCAGGCGCTGCTGATACTGGCTGTCGTCGACCAGCCGGATATTGGCCACGATGCCGGCGCGTTTCAGTTGCGCGGCATATTCCAGCAGCAGCCGCTGCTGCGTGCGCGATTGCGCCAGCACTTCCAGGGTGAAGGGCGCGCCGGTCGCCACATTGGTCAGCGTGCCGCCTTTCAGCTCCCAGCCGGCCTGCTTCAGCAAGTCGAGGGCGGCATGTGCGTTGGCGCGGTTCCAACCCTGGCCGTCGCTCACCGGCATCTTCTGTGTACCAGCCATCACTTCGGGGCTCACGGCGTCGGGGAACGTTTTCAGCAGCGCCTGCTCGGCCTCAGTGGCCGGGTTGCCGTGCGCTGAAAGCGCCGAGCGGTCGAAATAGCTTTGCAGACGTGCGTAGGCGTCGCGATAGAGATTGTGCCCGATCCACTCGAAATCGAACAACAGGTTGAAGGCTTTTCGCACGCGCTGGTCGGCGAACAGGGGGCGTCGGGTATTGAACACCAGAGCGGCGGTCGGGGCGGGCAATTGCAGACCGATCTCGGCCTTTTTCACCTGTCCCGCCGTGAACGCCGGGAAGGTGAAGCCGTCTAGCCAATTGGTGCTGTCGGTTTCTTCCATGAAATCGTGCTGGCCGGCCTTGAAGCTCTCGAACATAGCGTTCTGGTCGCCGTAGTATTCCCACGACAGCTCGTCGAAGTTGAACCGGCCCTTCGCCACGGCAAGGTCCTTGCCCCAATAGTTGGGGTCGCGCTTCAGCGTCAGCGTGCGGCCGGGTACAATCGTCCCGATGACATAGGGGCCACTCCCCACCGCCTTCAGGGTCGGCTCCTCAAAATTGCCTGCTCCATAGACGTGCTTGGGCAGCACCGGCATCAGCCCCATGATCAGCGCCATCTCGCGATCGGTGCCCGGCTTGAAGGTGAAGCGCACGCCGCGCTCCCCGATCTTCTCGGCCTTGGCGACCTTGGCGTAGTAGTTGCGATGATTGGGCCGGCCGTGATCGCGCAGGGTTTCCCAGGAGAACAACACGTCGTCCTGGGTGATCGGCAGGCCGTCGCTGAAATGGGCTTCCTTGCGCAACGTGTACTCGACGTAAGCGCGGTCGGCCGGGGTATCGACCGTCTCGGCGATCAGGCCGTACAATGAAAAGGGTTCGTCGAAGGCGCGAGCCATAAGCGGCTCGAACACATTGCCACCCAACAGAGTTAGCTGGATGTTGCCCTTGATAATGTAGGGGTTCAGGCTGTCGAAGGTGCCCTTGATGGCCTGGCGCAGCTTGCCGCCTTTGGCCGCGTTCGGATCGGCATAGTCGAAATGCGCAAAACCGGCCTGATAGTGCGGTTCTCCGAGCATGGCGATGCCGTGCCTGGGCTCCGCATGCGCAAGCGTTGCAACAAGTGCCGCCACCCCCACGGCCCAAGCGCGCAGCACAAATCTCAAAGTCGTCTGTGGAAAGAGCGGCATCGTGTCCCCGTTCGGCTACGCAGTGGCCCGGTATCGTTGCAGACTATCGTGGGACTGTGGAGAAGACGAGGCCCGCATCGCGTGGCCCTGCGGCAACGCCGCCGACCGATTACCAACAGCGCGTCGCCGTAAGACCCGCACCGGTCACGGGAATGCCTCATTTGGCGGCGTTAACGCTTCCCATCTTCAAGCCCTTTCGCTCTCGGCCGCGATGCTGCGGGGAAAGGACCATTCTGGCAGGGGACCGGCGAAGCCAAGGGTGGTTTCGACCTGGGATGAAAGGTTAGAGCTACATGTCATATGCGAAAGTCATTCGGGTAGGTGGGTTGCGTTTTGCAGCAGCCTTGTGCGTTTCAGCGAGCATTTTCGCCGTCAATGGCGCTTTGACGTCGGCTTATGCCGAAGATGCACCAGCGGCGCCGGCTGCTGATGCGGCAGCGGCTCCGGCCGCCGCGCCCGCCAAGGCTGGTCCGAGCTGGGTCAAGATTTGCGAAAAGGTTCCTTTTCCCGATCCGGCCGCCAAGGATCCCAAGGCCGCCAAGCCGATCGACAAGCAGGTTTGCGCCACCCAGCACGAGAGCTTCGACAAAGAGTCGGGCAGCTTGCTGGTGTCGGTGGCCGTGCGCCAGATCGAAGGTTCGGACAAACTGTCGCTGCTGGTCGGCACGCCGCTCGGCGTGGTTCTGCCGCCGGGCCTCGCGCTGCAGTTCGACGACGAGAAGGACGAGGCCAAGTTCGTCAAGCTGCGCTACGATTTCTGCCTGCCGACAGGCTGCAATTCGGAGACCGAACTGGCCGCCGATATTCTTGAGCGCATGAAGGGCGCCAAAGTCATGCGCGTTCTGGCTGCAACCTTGCAGGGCACGACGGTGCCGTTCAAGATGAGCATGGAAGATTTCGGCGCAGCCATGGCGGGAGCGCCAGTCGATACGGCCAAGTATCTCAATGCCCGCAAGAATCTGGTTTTGAGCCTGCGTGAAAAGATGATCGCCAAGCAGAAGGCGACGCAAGCCGCCGCCGCCGAAGCCATCAAGGGCATCCAGGAAGATCAGGCCGCCGCCGGTGGCGCCGCCGCTCCAGCCGAGCCGCCAAAGCAGTAGGCGACGTTTCAGACCGCTTCAGAATGAGACAGGGCCGTCCCGCGTGGGGCGGCCTTTTTTTCTATCTTCTCTTCTCCCCCTTCTTCAGGCGGAGAAGATGTCGCCCGAGCCGATCGGCGAGGAACCAGCGACAGATGAGGAGCAGCCGCTTGCTCCGTGCTCGCCGCAACAGGGACGGAGTTAGCCGCTGCCCTCACCGACCGCGTGGCTCTTGCCGCAAAGAGGCGGCTGCGAGACGCGGTCTCCTCTCCCCCGGAAAACGGGGGAGAGGGAAGATTTGCCCTCTCCCCCGCCTCTTCGCGGGGGAGAGGGTGCCGCGCAAGCGCCGGGTGAGGGGCAGCCGCTTGCTCCGTGCTCGCCGCAACAGGGACGGAGTTAGCTGCGGCCCCTCACCGACCGCGTGGCTCTTGCCGCAAAGTAGCGGCTGCGAGACGCACTCCGCTCAATGTGTCTCCACGAACAGCGGATGGTAGGCACCCATATCATCGGCCGTGAACATCTCGCGCACCTGGGGGTGGCGCAGCGGCTTACCGCTCTCGTCGGGCAGGAGATTCTGCTCCGACACATAGGCGATGTATTCGGTCTTATCGTTCTCAGCCAGCAGATGATAAAATGGCTGGTCCTTGGCGGGGCGAAGTTCGGCCGGGATCGACAGCCACCACTCTTCGGTGTTGTCGAAAATCGGGTCGACATCGAAAATAATGCCGCGGAACGGGTGCACGCGGTGCCGCACCACCTGACCCAGCCGGAATTTTGCCTGGCGAGAGCCACCCATCCCACGTCATCCTGCCGAAAGCCAAAATATGGCAATCAGGTGACGGGATAATTGGGGCGCTGTCAATATCGACCGCCAGCATAACAAAATGGGGCGGCTGGTTAGCCACCCCATGGTCAATTTGGTGCGATTTCCGTTTGAAACGCTGAGCTACCAGACCAGCCAACGCGGGGTCGCCTGGCAGTAGCGGCGGTAGTGGGCGCCGAAGCCGGCCTGCAGCCCCTCTTCCTCGTTGCTGATGATCAGCGAGTTCATGGCGGCAACATAGAGCACGGTCGCTGCGATCGCTGATAGTGGGGAGTAGATCGCCAGCGACAGCAGCGGGATCAGGAACGCGACATACATCGGATTGCGCGACAGGGCGAAGAAACCGCCGGTGGTGAGCTTGCGCGGTTCGCCAAACGCGGTGTTGCTCAGGGCGACATTCATCTGGTGCTGGATGGCCAAGACCAGGCCAAAGAAGGCAACCACGGCGACTACGAGGACCGCGAGGCCAAGGCCTCCCGATTGCAGGTCGGCGATCGATTCTGGCGCCAGACGCAGCGTCAAGCCAAAGCCCAGGCCATAGCAGGCCCAGCTCAGCCAGCTGGAGATATCCACGCCGCCGAGGCGGGTGATTTCGGTTGAGCTGGCGCGGCGGTCGGAGCGGGCGGCGGCGGTGATCATGTTCGGCTATCTCGTGCTGAAGGGGCGACTGCCTCCTACAAAGCAAAGACCGGGCCAGTTAGGGAACCCTCCACGATATGTGCGCCGATTGACGCCGCTCTCACGTTGATGTTCCCCGTCAAAGTCGTGGTCGCTCTGCGCACTTATCGTGGTGGGAACCCTTAACCTAGCCCGTACAGCTTAACATTTCACCTTCCGCTGGCCTCAACTCCAGCGCCGGTTCGACCACATCCACTGTTCCGGAGTCTCGCGAATCCACGCCTCGAACTGCGCCTGGGCGGCCGCCGTGGTGGTGCGGATGTCGTCGGCGGCGTTGGCGGTCCAGGCGACTTTGAGTTCCTTGACCTCGACCTTGAACCGCGAGGCGCGCCCGACCCGCACGCAACGCGCAATCCAAATGCGCGAGCCGACGCGGCGCGCGATCATAGCCGGGACCATGGTGGAACTGGCGTCCGTTCCGAAGAACGGCACTTTTATTCCGTGCCGATCATACAGGTCCGAGACGATGCCAAGCCGTCCGCCCTGGCGGACAAAATCCATGATGCGGCGCGCGGTGCGCTGGCCTTCGCTGTCGTCGCCCTCATAGTCCTGCCCGCGCGCCAACAGGCCGGCGGGATAGATCTTGGCTCTTTGCGCACGCAAATAGCGGTCTGCATAGGGGTTCTTCACCAGCCGGTAGACGGCCGCCGCATGCCATCCGGTCTTGGTCATGGGCCAGGCGGTCAGCTCCCAATTGCCCATATGCAGCGTCATGGCCACCGCCGGCCCCATCTTGCCCTGGTAGCGGCGGAACACTTTTTCACTGATGAAATCGATGCGCGTGGGATCGGCGATGACGCGATCGATCATCATGGTCTCGACCATGACGCGGCCAAGATTGCCCCACATGGCGTTGATGATCCGTCTACGGTCCTGGTCCGGCAGGTCGGGAAAGGCGCGCGCAATGTTCTCCAGCGCCCGCCGTTGTCGCCGCCCATAAGGGGCAATCCATTGCCAGAGGACGGCAGAAAGGTTGCCCGCAAGATCGAGTGGGGCCAGGCGCACAAGGCCAACCAGCAGGCGCAGCAGCCCATATTCCAACCGGTTGCGAAGATCGAGCAAACTGGGCATCTGGCGTCCGCTCACATAGGGCCGCTGGCGGTGGACGGGTCTTCGCGCATCAGTCGCGGCAACGGCCCAAGGCCTTGGGCGCCGGCGCGCATCACGGTGCGCTTGAGCGGCCCCAAGCGGTTCAGAAGATGCAGTCCAGCGCCACGCGCCAGCTGCAACCCAAGCGCCCCCGACGCCAAAGAGGCGTTCAGCATATCAACCCCGCGGCCGCGACCGCCAGCATCCAGGCGGCGGCGGCGGTCGTAGAGGTCGAGGGCCATGGCCTCACCCGGATCCGTCCCGGCGTCCAGCAGCGGCTGCACCACCTCCACCAATTCGCCGACATCGCGCAAACCCAGGTTCAAACCCTGGGCGCCAATCGGCGGCAGGACATGCGCCGCCTCACCGATCAGGGCAATCCGGCCTTTGGCGAACCGGCCGACCTCAAGCGTGGAGAGCGGAAACGTCATGCGCGGGCCAACCTCATCGATCCGCCCGAGAAGGCCTTGCAACCGTTCGTGCAGCAGCGCGCGGAATGGGTCCTGCCCGAGCGCCGCCAGCCTTGCGGCTTCGCGCGGCCGCTCCACCCACACCAGGCTGGAGCGTTGGCCCGGCAGCGGCACCGTCGTGAGCGGCCCGGCGTCGCGGTGGATCTCATTGGACACATCGCGGTGGGGTCGGCCGTGGCTGAAACTGGTTACGAGCGCGGTCTGATCGTGCGTGGTCTGATGGGCTGTGATGCCTGCGAACGCGCGCAAGGGGGAGTTGCGCCCATCTGCGGCGACGATCAGTTTTGCAATCATCCGCTCGCCTTCGACAGTGTCGATCTCGATGCCGTCGCTCAACATCCGGTATGACGGCGTTGCGCCGGTCGTGATCCAACTGATATTTTGGCGCTCCGCCACGGCGTCCGCCAGCGCCTGACTCAACGCGGCATTGGCGATGTTCCAGGCCAGCGCCAGTTGGTCCAACTCGTCAGCCCAGAATATGGCCTCGGGCGCCTTCAACACCCAGCTGGTGTCGTCAATGATGCGGATCGCCGCGAGGGGGGAGGCGTGCTCGCTGATGGATTGCCAAACGCCCAGATGCCGCAGCAACTGCACACTGGCTGGAAACAATGCCGCCGTGCGCAGATCAACCGGGGCCGCCCCGTCCAGCGCGATCAGCGCAACCTCCGTTCCAGATTGCGCCAGCGCCAAGGCCGCCGTCATGCCGGTCACGCCGCCGCCAACGACGGCGACGGGGATTGGCTTGGGTTCTGGAGACTGGGGCTCTGCTGCAGGGTTTGTCATGGCTCCGCCAACTTGCCCGCCAAAGCTTGGCTGTCAATGCGGCTGCGCCAAATAGGGAACGGGCGGGTGCGGAAAACTTTCGCTTGTTTTCGTTTCAACACTCGGAATAGGGTTTGTCGAAATAGCAATCAACAGCCGACTCTGGTGCGCTGCCGAGGAGTGAGACGTTGCCCGAACCCTACGACCTGCTCATAATTGGCGGCGGCATCAACGGCTGCGGCATTGCGCGAGACGCGGCCGGACGCGGCCTGGCGGTGGTCTTGTGCGAAATGGGCGACCTCGCCAGCGCCACCTCGTCCTGGTCCAGCAAACTGATCCATGGCGGCTTGCGCTATCTGGAATATTACGAGTTTCGTTTGGTGCGCGAAGCGCTCATGGAGCGCGAAGTCTTGTGGAAAATCGCGCCTCACATTATCCAGCCTTTGCGACTTGTCCTGCCCTACCGCGCGGGCCTGCGGCCGGCTTGGCTGTTGCGTCTGGGGCTGTTCCTTTACGACCACATCGGCGGCCGCAAGCTGTTGCCGGCCACGCGCACGCTGGATTTGACCAAGGATGTCGCCGGAAAACCACTGAAAGCAGGGATCTTTCGTAAGGGCTTCGAGTATTCGGACGCCCGCGTCGATGACTCTCGGCTGGTCGTGCTGAACGCCCGCGATGCCGCAGATCGCGGCGCGAGCATCCGCACCCGCACCCGCGTGCTGAGCGCGCGACGGGACGCCGGTCTGTGGTCAGTGACCATCGAGGATGCCCGAACCGGGCGTCAGGAAACGCTTTTCGCCCGCGCCGTTGTAAACGCTGCGGGACCCTGGGTAGCGGACGTTTTGACCGGCCGCCTGGGCGTGGCGTCGCGCGCCCACACCCGGCTGGTGCAGGGGTCGCACATCGTCACCCGAAAACTCTACGACCACGACCGCGCCTACATCCTGCAAAACCCGGACGGCCGCATCGTGTTTATTATTCCGTATCAGGACGACTTCACTTTGATCGGCACCACCGACCGCGATTACACCGGCGACCCGGCCAAGGTTAGCGCCACGCCGGAGGAAATCGACTATCTCTGCAAAGCCGCGTCGGAGAATTTGCAGCAGGCCGTCACGCCGCAAGACGTGGTCTGGGCCTATTCTGGCGTGCGCCCCCTCTATGACGATGGCGCCAGCGAAGCCAAGGCGGCGACCCGCGACTATGTGCTGGAACTCGACGCTGGCGCGGACCGGCCTGCGGCCCTGTCGGTGTTCGGTGGCAAAATCACGACCTATCGGCGCCTGGCCGAGGAGGCGATGGAACGGCTGCGGCCTCACCTGTCGGCGTCCGCAACGGCAAAGCGGCGCTGGACGGCAAACGCCCCACTTCCAGGCGGCGATTTCTCCGTAGGCGGCATTGCGATCCTCGCGGACGAGTTGCAACGCGACTACCCGTTCCTGACCGCCGCCCACGCCTCGCGCCTGGCGCATGGCTATGGCACGCGGGCCAGAACGCTTCTGGGGAGCGCCAAATCGACCGCCGATCTTGGCCGCAGTTTCGGCGCTACGCTGACCGAGGCCGAGGTGCGCTATCTGGCCGGACAGGAATGGGCGCAAACCGCCGAGGACATCGTCTGGAGGCGCACCAAACTGGGCCTGCGCATGACGGCCGGAGAAATAGATGCGCTGGCGGACTATCTCCGCCAGGCCACCCAACTACAACGGGCGGGCTAGTCGCGCCAAAAGTGTTTGCCGAAGGAAAGCCACGACATGGGCTCTTACATTCTCGCCATCGACCAGGGCACCACGTCGTCGCGCGCCATCGTGTTCGACGCCCAGCTGAAAATTGCGGGCGTCGGCCAGCAGGAGTTCCCGCAGCATTTTCCGCGCTCAGGATGGGTCGAGCACGATCCCGAAGACCTTTGGCGCACGGTCTTGGAGACCAGCCGCATCGCGCTGGCCAAGGCCGGCATTTCGCCACGCGACCTGGCCGCCATCGGCATCACCAACCAGCGCGAGACGGTGGTGGTCTGGGACCGCGCCACCGGCAAGCCGATCCACAACGCCATTGTCTGGCAGGACCGGCGCACGGCAGACATCTGTGCACGGCTGAAGGCCGAGGGTCACGAAGCGCAGGTCGCGCGCAAAACCGGGCTGCTGCTCGATCCCTATTTCTCCGGCACAAAAATCGCCTGGATCCTTGACGCGGTCCCCGGCGCCCGCGCCCGCGCCGAGCGGGGCGAACTGGCCTTCGGCACCGTCGACAGCTTTCTCATCTGGCGGCTGACCGGCGGCAAGACGCATGTCACCGACGCAACCAACGCCTCCCGCACCATGCTGCTGGATATCCATTCCGGTCAATGGGACGATGACCTCCTATCGCTCATCGGCGTACCGCGCGCCGTGCTGCCGGAGGTGCGCGATTCCTCGGGCGATCTCGGCGTCACGAATGCAAGCGTCTTCGGCGCCGCCGTCCCGATCCGGGGCGTGGCGGGCGATCAGCAGGCCGCCACCGTCGGCCAGGCCTGCTTTGCGCCCGGCATGATGAAATCCACCTATGGCACCGGCTGTTTCGCGCTCCTCAACACCGGCAGCGACGCCGTCCTGTCAAAACACCGCCTGCTGACGACCATCGCCTACCAGCTCGGCGGCAAGCGCACCTATGCGCTGGAGGGCGCGATCTTCATCGCCGGCGCTGCCGTGCAATGGCTGCGCGACGGCCTTGGCGTCCTCAAATCGGCCGACCAGAGCGGCCCGATGGCCGCCGCCGCCGACCCCAACCAGGACGTTATTCTGGTCCCAGCCTTCGTCGGTCTTGGCGCCCCGCATTGGGACGCCAACGCGCGCGGCGCGATGTTCGGCCTGACCCGCGCCACCGGCCCCAAGGAGCTCGCTCGCGCCGCCTTGGAGAGCGTCTGCTACCAGACCGCCGACCTCATCGAGGCCATGCGCGGCGACTGGGGCAAGCCGGGCGACACGGTGCTGCGCGTCGACGGCGGCATGGTCGCATCCGACTGGACGATGCAGCGCTTGGCCGATCTGATCGGGGCGCCTGTGGATCGGCCCAGGGTGCTGGAAACCACGGCGCTGGGCGCCGCCTATCTCGCCGGGCTCGCAGCCGGCGTCTATCCAGACCCCGCCACCTTCGCCGACCATTGGTCGCTCGACCGCAGGTTCGCCCCAACCATGCCGGCGCAGGAGCGCGACGCCAAGCTTTTAGGCTGGCGCGATGCGGTAAGGCGCACACTGACGGCTTAGGGCTTGGCGGAAAGGGCCCGGTAACAAGCCTCTAAGCCATGGTGAGCCGGGTCAGGATCGAACTGACGACCACATGATTAAAAGTGGGTTCGATGCCATTTCTCATAGTTCACCACAGCGTCTCATATTGACCATCAAACTATTGAATTTGTTGCAAAATTTTCCAGTTGCATCACCCATGGCACCTCGTCTAAAAACACTCCTACGCACCCGATTAGGGTGCCTAAAAGGTGCCTAGAAATGTATAACCGTGTACGCCTTACAGACATCTCGGTGAGCGCCTTCACCCCGGCGGCGGGGCAGAAAACCTACTGGGACGAAACCCTGCCCGCGTTTGGCGTGCGGGTTGGCCGTAAGTCGAAGACGTTCATCGTGGCTCGGGATCATGGTCGCCGTGTCACCATTGGCCGCTATCCAGACGTGTCGCTCCGTGAGGCGCGTAAGGAAGCAAAGCGTCTTCTCTCCTTGTCGTCCCTTCCCCAAGCGAAAACCGCTTCACCCTCTATGCGCGATGCCGTCTCGCTGTTCCTCGAAACGCGCGCGCAGCGCAATCGTGCCATCAGCAAAAAAGAAGCCGAGCGAATTCTGCACAAGCACTTTCTGCCGGAGCTAGGCGATCTGCCGGTTGCCGAGGTGACGACCGACCAGCTCAATCGAATTGTCGACCGGCTAATGAAAACGCCGACGATGGCAAACTGTGTGTTCACGGCGGCACGCACCTTTTTCAATTGGTGCGTCGCACGGCGTTACCTCACGCAGTCACCGCTCGCTGGACTGCCATTGCCGAACAAGCCCCGCACGCGTGACCGAGTTCTCACTGACGACGAGCTTGTCACCATTTACCGAGCGGCCTCCGAGATGGGCTATCCGTTCGGCACGATGATCCAGCTCTGCATCCACACCGGGATGCGGCGTGGTGAGCTTGGTGCGCTCAAGTGGAGTTACATCACTCCAGAGTACCTCACCCTTCCTGGTAACATGACGAAGAACGGGCAACAACATATCCTGCCCAACCTCGTCGGCGGCATTTTGGAGACCATACCGAAGACCTCGGTGTACCTATTCCCATCCGATGCCGACACGCCCTACTCGGCGTGGAGCAAAAACAAGATCAAACTCGACCGACTCTGCGGCAGGTCCGATTGGGTGATCCATGATCTGCGCCGCACGCTCTCGACCAAGATGGCGGAGTGGCGGATTGCACCACCGCATGTGATCGAGCGCATCCTCAATCACATAACCGGCAGCATGACGCCACTTGCGC
>JANMVX010000020.1:0-1679 GCA_031393505.1 Hyphomicrobiaceae bacterium
GCCGCCGAAATCCTGAAATCCTGAAAACCTGAACCCGCAGGGGCCGGGTTAGGTAGTCGCGGCAGGGCCCTCCCCCTCTGGCTCCGCGCCGTCACCGAGCAGTACGAAGGCCATCGCACCGCGCGCCTTGCGAACGAAGGTCCATCGGTGCTGCCCAAGATCGTCGCCGGTATATCGCTCAATGACCTTGGTGGCCTGACGACGGCTGATGTCCAATTTCGCCGCCACGGCATTGCGGAGGGCCATTTTGGTATTCACGCCATCCCGGATGCAATCCTCCACCACTGCGATAACCTGGGCGTCAGTCCGTTCCTCTTCGACCCGCTTGATAATTGCGAGGTCAGTTGGATCTACGACCCGAACGGATGCCAAGCGCTCCGCATAGGACACGCCGTCTTCTGCTGCATAAACGTAGGCGACCGACTCGACACCACCTCCCCGGCCCTTCAAGCGTTTGAATTGCACCATCCGCTCGCCGGGGCTTCCCCCATCTGGCAGTTCGTCGATGGTGTAACCCGCATCGAAATCGTCAAGGATGTCGGTTGTCCCGGCATGGACGACTTTGCCATCGTCACTCCTTCGCTTGTTTACATGAGCCAAGCCAAGCAGGGTTCCCCTCCGTGCCAACGCCAGTGAGACAAGGACCCGCCGGAAGTTTACCCTTGAGGGCGCGGATCGGATATCACCATGGTCATGCCGCGAATTACAGACGACGAGTACCCTGCAGCCGCTGGCGCTGAAGCCGAAGGCCGCAGACCGACGCTGGTTTCAGCTCCAGCGGCTGCGTCCCCTGAACTATCTCACCGACCCCGGCGGCGCAAATTCACCGCCAAGGAGAAGCTGCGCATTCTGGGCGAGATCGATCGCGCTGCGGGCATTCCAGGCGCAATCGGTGCGATCATGCGGCGCGAGGGGCTTTATTCCTCCGCGATCACCGACTGGCGGCGGCAGCGGGAGGCTGGCGCCTATGAAGGATTGAGCCCGGTCAAGCGTGGGCCCAAACCCGTTGCGGCGCATCCGCTGTCGACCGAACATGCCCGGCTGCAGCGCGACTACAAGCGCCTGGAAAAACGGTTGGAACGAGCCGAAGCCGTGATCGACATCCAAAAAAAACTCGCGCTTTTGCTGGGCCACCCGATCGTGGACGACGAGAAATCCTGATGGCAGATCTGGTGGCGCTGAAGCCCAATTCCGGGATTATCGCGGCGGCCTGCGGTGCGCTGGGCGTGTCGCGCGCAACGTTCCATCGCCGGCAAGCAGCAGCGGTCCGGCCGCCTGCTGCCCGCAGCCCACGACCGACACCGGCGCGCGCCCTGCCGGGAGCAGAGCGGCAACGCATCATCGATTTGCTCCGCGAACCGCAGTATGTGGACCTCGCCCCGGCCGAGATCTACGCCACGCTGCTCGACCAGGGCAGCTACCACTGCTCGATCCGCACCATGTACCGGATCCTCCACGAACATGCCGAGGTCCGCGAACGCCGGCAGCAGCGCCGCCACAATGTCTATCAAAAACCGGAGCTGCTGGCGCAAGCGCCCAACCAGGTCTGGTCCTGGGACATCACCAAATTGATGGGGCCGAGAAAATGGACCTACTTCTATCTCTATGTGATCATCGACATCTTCAGCCGGCGCGTGGTCGGATGGCACGTTGCCGACACCGAGAGCGCGGGCCTGTTC
>JANMVX010000029.1:0-6421 GCA_031393505.1 Hyphomicrobiaceae bacterium
TCGATGTCAAGGCGCTGTCAGGCCCGATGAACGCCGTAGAGCGCATCATCAAACGCGAGGCGCGTTTGGGCTGGAAGCAGCGCATCGAAGCCGAGACGCCGATGCTTGGCGCAGACGAGGCCGAGATCGCATCGCTTGTGAGATCGCTCGCCATCGCCGAAGAGGATCTCAAGCGGATCAACAAGGAGGCGCTCGCCAACAACATTGATGCTACGCGGATCGGTGATCGCGCCAGCTGGACAGCGATAACGCGCTATACAGGTCCGCAGCAAAAGCGCCTACGCGAGTTCCTGCAGAGCGGCTCGGAGATTGGGCTGATGGAGCTGCGTCCGGTGTGGCTGATGAGCCCGGACGTCGCCAGCCGCCTCTTGCCACTTGTCAGCGGCCTGTTCGATACCATCGTATATGACGAAGCATCGCAGATGCCAGTTGAGTACGCCCTGCCGACCCTCTACCGCGGCCGCACGGTTGTCGTGAGTGGCGACGAGAAGCAGCTGCCGCCGACGTCGTTCTTTTCGACTCGAACGCCGCTCGAAGACGACGGGGACGACCTGGATGGTGCGCCGGAGGACATCGACGAGGAGGAACGGCAAGCCGCCATCGAGTCCTGGAACCGTAGGGAGATCCAGGACTGTCCCAACCTGCTTGAACTGTCCAAAGCCGTTTTGCCGTCTGAGCAGTTGCAGATTCACTACCGCTCGCAATTCCGCGAGCTGATTGCCTTCTCAAACGCCGGCTTCTATGCGGGAACGCTCAACGTACCGGTGCGCCATCCTGAAGCCGAGGTTGATCGGCACCGCCCGCTCGAACTCGTCCACGTCGGCGGGCTCTACCAGGACCGCACCAACGCCGCAGAGGCCGATCGCGTCGTTGCCCACCTCGAGCGCCTATGGCTCGCCGGTACCGGATCGCCGCCAACCACGGGCGTTGTCACGTTCAACCGTGATCAGGCGGACCTCATAGAGGAGCGACTGGAGCAGCGCGCCGAAGAGAGCGAAGACTTCCGCCGGGCCTACGTGCGCGAGGTCGAGCGCAAGGAGAACGGCGAGGACATGGGCTTCTTCGTCAAGAATGTCGAGAACGTGCAGGGCGACGAGCGCGACCACATTCTCTTCTCGACCACTTTCGGACGCAATGCGCTAGGCACATTCCGGCGCAACTTCGGCGTCCTCGGGCAGAGCGGTGGTGAGCGGCGCCTCAACGTCGCCATCACGCGTGCACGCCAGCGGATCACGATTTTCACGTCGATGCCGATCGAGCTGGTCTCGGATGTGCTGAGTTCAGGCGCGCAGCCGGCTCAGCCGCGTGACTTCCTGCAACTCTATCTCGCCTATGCCGACGCGGTCTCGCGTTGTGATCATGAGCGTGCGCGCCGGCTACTCGGCCAGCTCGGCTCGGCGCGCGCCGAACGCGGTCGCACCAAAGCGGCGACAGGAGATGCGTTCGTGCGCTCGGTAGCGGCAGCCATCGCCGCGATGGGCTGGGCGCCATTGTCTGCAGGCGACGGCAGCGCGTTCGGAATCGACCTCGCGATACCGCATCCTGAATCAGGCGGCTTCGGCATTGGCATCGAGTGTGACGCCGCCGATCATCCGCTCCTTGCCCGCCCGCATGCTCGGGAGGTCTGGCGGCCGGACGTGATGCGCCGATCGCTGCCGGCAATCCACCGCATCTCGTGTTACAGCTGGTATCATCGCCGCGCACAGGAGATGACGCGGCTGAGGGGGGCCGTCGAAGCGGCCATGGGCCGAGGTTCGACGGCCGTAGTTGCAGTGAGAGAGCGAGAAAGGTCAGCATCATGAGTGGTCCCAAGGTCGTGAGACTCGTGACAATTGAGGAGGTCCGGGAGATATGCCGCGGCCACCTCGCGCGGCTCGACGCCACTCTTGCCCGCTGGGAGAAAATATGCCGGCGCAACGATGCTATGACAGACGAGGACGTGCTGATCATGCGCTCGCGCCGCGCCGAGATTGCGTTGCTTATGACGAAGGAACGTTATCTCGATCTGCAGAAGCAGGTCCCACTTGAGATGCAGTGGATAGAGACCGACTTGGTCAAGCGTCTTGCTGCGGCCACGCAGCGTGTGGCGGACGCCAGCACGCGCGCACGGCGCCGCGAGATGCTTGCCGCCCAGCTGCTGCAGCGCGTAACGCTCACAGCCGAACAGCGGCGCGATCTGGAGGCCATTGCCCAAGGCAACGACATCAATGGCGTCAATGCGGAAACAGTTCTAGGCGAAGCCTTGCGTCGTACGGCGTCGACGGGCGGAAGAGACGATGACGATACCGAATTGCAGGCGCTCGCTCAGCGGCTGTCAGTTGGGCAGAAAGGTGAAACGCTCGACGACTGGCTTGCTGCGAACCCATCGGAGGACGAGAGCGGGTCATCGGGCGACAGCATCGACTCTGCGATCGCGGGTTTGGCAGTTGCCGGTGCGGTGAAAGACGCCGAACGGCTCGCCGCGCGATATCGCGCCATTCTCACCGAGCCGGCATCGAATGCCCGCAAGATGCGTACCGACACGCTGTTGCTCGAAGTGAGCCGGACTCTCGAAAGGCGTCGGCAAGCGGTCCGCCAGTTGGCCGAGTTGGAAATCACGTTGGCCGAAGCCCGTGCCGTGCTAGATCCGGCTCATGCGTCCTTGATTGCAGATGCCGAGACCGCCTTGTTGCACGACGATGCAGCGACAGCCGCAGCTGTTCGCGAGCGTCTGTCGGAAGCCATCGCATCGCAATGTCAGTCCTTTGCTGCAGCCTCCCGGCGGCGTGCTGTACTGGCCGCCCTGGCCGAGGTCGGCTACGAGGCACGCGAAGGCATGGAGACCGGCGAACCTGCCGGCGGACGGCTCGTTGCCCGCCGCGCTACCAACCCGGACATGGGTGTCGAGATTGCTGGCGGCTCAGCGAGCGCTCGTCTGCAGTTGCGCCCCGTCCGCTTTGCTTCGGCAGGCTCGACCGGCGACTCCAGCAAGGACCGGGATATCGAGACGATCTGGTGCAGCGACTTTCAACGCCTGCTGGACAGGCTCGGCACTCTCGACGCCGACTTGGTTGTTGAGCGTGTGACGCCCGTTGGTGAGGTGCCGGTGATGGTTGTCCAAGAATTACAGGGCGAAAGTGAACGTCGTTCGAGCATTCCATCGAGCAGGCAGTTCAGTTCCTGAAAATCCCAGCAAAGTGGCCGGTCAAGCTTTGGCACCGTTCTCACCCGGCCTCATTTAGCACCCGACGATCGAACGCTGATTTTACCGCGCCGACCGAGGCACCGAAGTGCCGTCCGTACTACAAGCTCAGACCAAAAATGATGTTCACGACACGTTGGACCTCCCGGAAGCGTCGTGCACCAAGCCTGAAGGTGACCTCCACCAGTCTGTCTTGTGGCCTGTCGATCTCAAAGGCGAGGCGGGTGGGAGTGAATTCGACAAGCCGCAGCCTGAGGTGGCCAGCGTAACGGTCGGGCTCGTGGGTCTCAAGATAGCAGACTCCGCCGTCTTCATCCTCGAATTGCCGCTGAAGCAAGACGTAGGGTTGGACTGGCGCATTGGCAAGGTCGTCGGCGGCCAAGCGCTCGTTGCCGAACGAGGCCTCGAAACACTGGTCGTCGAAATTGCTGACGGTGACGTAGCGGGCGTTTAGCTTCATTGAGAGACGTTTGGTTGATGAGGAGCGTTTAATCAATTCGGGTGGGGACGGTGCCCCCAGAGCGGAATCGCATCCACGCAGGGTGGCCCAGGTGCCACGGCGGCCGCTCTGGTGAGCGTATCGTTGGGCGGCGTCCCGTGTGAATTTCACGCAGATCGAGTTGCTTGGTTGGCCGCCGTCGTCGGCCCGCCAGCGTGGTTTGACAGTTGATGGCGCTTCCCATATATATGAAAATCCCCATGAAGCGTTGGCGTCATTCATGGCGAAAATCATATATATTGAAGGTCCCATGAAAACGGCCCGACAGCTTCGCCCCCACTACGGACACGCGGTCTCCGGTGACAGTTTCTGGCCGCGCAGCTTCAGTGTCAACTTGGCGGTTGAGACGTTGCGTGACGGCGGAAGCATCGCACTTTTTGGCCCTCGCCGCACAGGCAAGTCGTCCATCATGAAAGAGGCGGCCCGAATCCTTAGGGAGGGCAAAGATCATCACCCGATTGAGATCGACCTCGAGGGCCGCTCGGGGCCGGCCGCATTCGCCAGCAAGCTGATCGAGGAGATCCCAAAGCCGCTGCGAGGCAAGATCGTAACAAGCTGGACAAAGCTCGGTGGACTTCCGCCGGCTCTGCTCAAGCTCCTGGAAGGGTTCGGCCAGAAGTCGCCGTCGCCCCTTCCGACCGATTCGAAGACCGAGGGATTGATGCGGGAGTATTGGGAGCTGCTGTCCGAGACAGTCTACACGAACGCAAAGGACAGCAAGCTCAAGGTGGTGCTGTTCCTGGACGAACTGCCCTACTTCTGCGAGGAGCAGATCGTGAAAGGGGTGTCCGTTGCCGAGATCGACACCTTCCTCGCCACGCTGCGCCGATGGCGGCAGTCGGGCGCCATTCCAATGGCCATCGCCGGCTCGATCGGTATCCGCCATTTGGTGCGTACCTACGGCATCAGGGCGGATCACCTGAATGACTTGACGCCGATTACCATCGAAGCCCTCACGGCAAGCGACGCAACCGAGATGCTGGCCGCTTTGGCGGCACACAAGCAGATCGGCTGGTGGAGCCTGGAACTTGGCGAAGCAGTGGTCGACGGTGCGCCCGATCTCATCCCGAGTTATCTGCAGCGAGCTTTTGCGGAGGTAGTGGCGCGCGACGCCCGGACACCAGATGCCGCGGCCGCGGCGCTGCAAGGCCGAATGAAGGCCGAATTCGAGCAGGGCTTCTTCGATCAGTTTACCAAGCGATTGCGCCGCTACGGCAAGGGTGAAAAGGCGGCACGCGCAGCGCTCGCCTGTGTCGGCGCGAGCGATCCAGAACCGGTCAATCGCGATGCGGTGGAGGAGGCCATTTCGAACGCGGGCGTCAAATCCGAGGATGCTGTCGAGGATGCGTTATTGACTCTTGTCGAGGATGGATTCTTGCACGTTGACGCCAGCGCTGGAACGGCCGGGTTCGCATATCGGCTGGTAGCAAGCTGGTGGCGTTCACGTCCAGGCGATCGCAGACGAAAGAAGGCGTGAGGCGTTGATGTCGGACGCCAAACCACTCCTATCGGTTTCCGAACCGCTCGAACGCGCACTTGAAATCGTTCGCAGCAATTTGCAGCGTGACGACGCCCCGCTCCAACATGTGCTGGTGGTCGCGCCACGCGGCGGCGGCAAAACGACATTTCTGCGGGCTCTGTCCGAAGCGATTGCTGCGGACCGTGATCTCGGGACACGCGCGGCGGTGGCCAACGTCGGCGCACTCGAAGTCGGAACCGCGGGCCCGGACCACTATATTGATCGGTTGGCAGCTGCGTTCGATCGCAGCATCGTGCAAATGACTTTGAACTTCGGCCAATTCGACGAGGCTTCGTGGATCGCTGCACTTGGCCGCCTCAATAAGGCGCGCGCCAAATCCGTCCGAGGTCGACGCAGGTTAGGTGTACTCCTGGTGGATGGATTCGATGACGCATTGACGCGTGCGTTCGCACCGAAGGATGCACAATCCCGACTTAGGCGATTGCTGCAGTCGGATTCCGGGCTGATGTTGATCGGCGCGGCAAACAGCTCGGATGTTCAGCGGGACTACGACGAACGGTTATTTCAGTCATTCCTCGAGATCGACCTTCCCCAGGTTTCGGCTGCAGACGCCGTGCGGCTCGCCGGCCAGGGGCGCGGCGGTCGCATCGTGTCAATTGTCGTTGAATTCATCGGCGGCTCGCCGAGGCGGGTACAGATCATGCTCGACGCCCTGGCCCGCGAGCCGGAGCTTTCGGCCTCCGCGCTCGTCGAGCGATTGGTTGGGCGCGAGGAAAGCGGGTTTGACGCTGTGCTCGCTGGGTTGCCAATCCGGCAACGGCGTGTCTTGGATGCGCTCCTCGTCGGCGGCGAGCCAAATCGCCCAACGGGACTTGCTGAACTCCTAGGGACGACGCAAGCCGATATAGCAGATGCCGTCAGCCTTCTGGCCGCCGCCAAAATCATCGTCAAGAGCAAGGCCTCAACGACGCGCCGGGCCTACTACATGACAAGCGACAGGCTGCTGGCCTTTTGGTATGCGCGCCAAAGGGGCGGACCCGCCTATTTGGCGGACTTGACTGACATTGTAGCAATCGTCGGCGATATCGGCGCGGCCACCACCAAACCGAAGACAGATTTTGCCACCGAGACTCTGGCAGACTCGTACCGGGCTTTGGAAACCGGGCTTTCAACACAGTCCGATTTAGACGTCGCGTCCAAGATCGTTGCCGCGTCACTTGTCCGTGCAGCGCCTTCAGGGGCGCTTGAGGATGCCGCAGAT
>JANMVX010000069.1:0-1817 GCA_031393505.1 Hyphomicrobiaceae bacterium
GAAGGAGTTACGCCCGTGCATGTTCGAGCGCGGTGCGAGCCAGGTCGCGCTCATGAAACCATCGTTTCTTGGCGACCGTCGCAGAAGAAAGCGTCGTTTCATAGGGCGGTCGCTTCGCAGCTACTGTATCGTCGCCCACCAAGGGCTAACCCATCGGTCAAGCGGACAGACAAAAGGCTGCGCCTTTTGTCTGCCGCTTACCTCAAACGTTAGGCCTCACATGAAGACACATTGGTTCGTGAGCACCGAGCAAAGCGCACGGCGCTCTCCACCAAAGGCCGCGCGCGTGTTGCTGTTCGTCGCTGGCCGGGAGCATCGAAGTACTCACATCAAAGCCAGCTCCGGCTTGCATTCGCAACCCACCGTGGCCAATCGAAAGCACGTTTCCAGTTAGCGCTGGCGCTTGAAGCGCCAACGAGGGAAAATGAGAGGTGGCTCCGCTTGTCCGAACACCGAAGTGACTTCGATAAGTGGAGCGCTGCGGGTCTGGCATCGGTGCAGAGTTGTCCACGGCGGCGGTCGGTCGGCGCTTGCGACGTACCGGCCGACCGCTGCGGTGGGCAACTCGTGTGCACCGCTCAAGCTGCCCGTTTGATCGCCGGCAGCGTCGCGAAGTAGAACTCGTCCGGGGTCTTCTTGTCCAGCGACGAATGCGGCCGCGCGGTGTTGTAGAAGTTGATGTAGCGCGCCAGGCCCGCCTTGGCGTCGCCGACCGAGTTGTAGGCGTGCAGGTAGACCTCCTCGTACTTGATCGAGCGCCACAGCCGCTCGACGAAGACGTTGTCGCGCCACGCCCCCTTGCCGTCCATGCTGATGGCCACGCCACGAGCCTTCAGCGCGTCGGTGAACGCTTCGCTGGTGAACTGGCTGCCCTGGTCGGTGTTGAAGATCTCGGGCTGCCCGTACTTGGCGAACGCTTCCTCCAGCGCCTCCACGCAGAACGAGGTGTCCATGCTGATCGACACCCGGTGCGACAGCACCTTGCGGCTTGCCCAGTCGACGATGGCGCACAGGTAGACCCAGCCGCAGGCCATCGGGATGTAGGTGATGTCGGTGGCCCAGACCTGGTTCGCACGCTCGATCTTCAGCCCACGCAGCAAGTACGGATAGACCTTGTGGCCCGGGTGCTTCTTGCTCGTGTTGGGCTTGCGGTACAGCGCCTCGATACCCATGCGCTGCATGAGCGTGGCCACATGCCGGCGCCCGACTTCGAAGCCTTCGCGATTGAGCATGTCGCGCAGCATGCGGCTGCCCATGAAGGGATGCGCCAGGTTGAGCGCGTCGATGCGCTTCATGAGCCGCTGGTCGGCCTCGCAGGCGACACGCGCCAGGTAGTACACGTTGCCTCGGCTGATACCCACCAGCTCGGCTTGCCGCGTGATCGGCAGTGCGTGGTTGCGGTCGATCATCGCTTTGCGCTCAGCATGCCGGCCTTGGTGAGCGCGCCGGCCAAAAAATCATTCTCCAAGGCGAGCTGTCCGATCTTGGCGTGCAGCTCCTTCAGATCGACCACCGGCACCGACGACGCCTCGGCTCCGAACACGCTCGACGCGCGCTCGAGCAACTGGTTCTTCCAATCAACAATCTGATTGGCGTGCACATCGTGCAACTTGGCCAACTCGGCCAGTGTCTTCTCGCCCTTGATGGCGTCTACCGCCACCTTGGCCTTGAACAGTGGCGAGTGGTTCCTGCGAGGTCTCTTGCTCATGGTCATCCTGCTTTCTCGGGCCTCAGGCCCGGGTTGTTGTCGCAGAGTTTCCACTTATCGCTGTGTTCGGATTTCCGGCGCCACCTCTCTCGCCAGGGCGTTCGAACCG
>JANMVX010000112.1:0-1575 GCA_031393505.1 Hyphomicrobiaceae bacterium
ACAGGCTCGCGGAACAGAGCCATCAAGATTGCCCCAAAAAGCTGTTGTACTAGAATGAACGCGAAAAATTGGCCCAGCACCGTCGATAAAAGCATCCTTCAATTTCAACGCCGCACGATGCGAATTCGGATTCTTCGCCAGAGCTGACCACTGGAACGTAACAAATTCGAACATGGCCCCGAATGCAAACATGCGTTCAAGATACCAACGTTCCGAGCGCCCAATGAATTGATCGAGCTTCTCGTCGGCTGCGAGATCGAAGTCTGTGAGATAGAGCCCTGTATCAATGAGCGACGCCTCACCAAAGACAATGCCGCCGGGAACATGGAGTGAGCGTCTGCGCTTAGGCTTGGGACCGCTTTTCCTGTAACCTTCAGCTGCTGTATAATACCAACCTTCACTGGCACTGACTCTCGTTGCGGGGATTCCCTCGCGACTCGGTCTGTGATTCCGTCCCCGGATCAGCCAACTGATTCGGAGGGCGGGGATGCCGGCAGCTGTGGAGCTACGCGACGACTACAGTGCCGATGGGCTGCGGCGGCTGGCCGCGAGAAGCCGTGATGCGAACCAGGCCCGCCGGCTGCTCGCGCTGGCCGGTGTGCTGGACGGCATGAGCCGGGAGGCGGCTGCCCGGATCGGCGGCATGGATCGGCAGACCCTGCGCGATTGGGTGCATGCCTTCAATGTTCAGGGGCCTGATGGTCTCGTCAATGCGAAGCCGCCCGGCGCGACGCCGAAGCTGTCGCCGGCGCAGCGTGCCGAAGTCGTGGCGCTCGTCGAGGCCGGGCCTGATCTAGAAACCGATGTCGTGGTGCGGTGGCGTTGCGTCGACCTCAGGCGCATCATCTTGGCTCGCTACAATATCGATCTCGACGAAGTCTCGATCGGACGCATGCTGAAAATAGCGGGTTTCTCGCATATCAGCGCGCGCCCGCAGCATCCCGCGCAGGCGCCGGAGGTGATTGAGGATTTTAAAAAAAACTTCCCGAACACGTGGCGGAGGCGCTGAAGGAAAACCAAATACCACCGGAAACGCCTGTCGAAATCTGGTTCCAGGACGAGGCGCGCGTCGGCCAGAAGAACGGTCTCGTCTATCAATGGGCCAAGACGGGCACGCGACCGCGCCAGCCGAAAGACCAGCGCTACGCAAACGCCTATCTGTTCGGCGCCATCTGCCCGGCGCGTGACACCGGTGCGGCGATCGTCATGCCCTACGCCGATACCCACGCCATGCAGACCCATCTCGATGAGATCAGCCTGCATGTGACTGCTGGTAGCGTCGCCGCCTTGTTGCTCGACCAGGCCGGCTGGCACACGACGGAGAAGCTCGCTGTTCCCGACAACATCGTGCTCGTCTACCTGCCGCCGAAATCGCCGGAGTTGAACCCGGTCGAGAACATCTGGCAGTATTTGCGTCAGACATGGCTGTCCAACCGCGTGTTCGCGAACTACGACGACATCTGCGACGCCTGCTGCCAAGCCTGGAACAACCTCAGCGCCGAGTTCGGCCGCATCGCCTCAATCGGCCGCCGCCGCTGGGCAAAGATCGGTCAGCCTCAGTGAAGGTTGGTATTA
>JANMVX010000141.1:0-2174 GCA_031393505.1 Hyphomicrobiaceae bacterium
CTCGCGCGCGACTTCGGCAAGCGGTATGCGGACGATCCCCATTGCCTGGAAGAAGCGTGTGCGGAATGTTGCGCGGCTTTTCTCTGCGCCCGCTTTGGCTTTGCCAGCGAGCCGCATCCCGATCATGCCCGCTACATCCACCATTGGCTCTCGGCAATGAGAGCTAATCCACGCGTGTTGTTCGCCGCCGCCGCCAAGGCCCAGGCCGCCGTTGGCTACCTCGACAGCCTGCAGCCGGACGCGGACTTGCGCGCCGCCGCCTGAGAGCGGGCTCAGTATCAACTCTTATCACCTGTCAGCCGTTGCGCTTCGGCGCAACGCACCCTTTTGCACGGCTTTCCTCCCAGAACCATCGGAGACTTTCCATGATCCGCGAATTGCATCATATCCCGCTGACCGATCTCAAACCGTCCAAGCTGAACGTCCGTCGCCACGGCCCCAAAGAGATCGACAGCCTCGCCGCCTCGATTGCCGGGCTCGGGCTAATCCATCCGCTGCTGGTGCGCGCCAATGTTCCCGGCTTCGAGATCGTGGCCGGACAGCGCCGCTTCCTCGCCATGAAGAAGCTCAATGCCGAAGGCGCACTGGACACAGACGCCGTGCCCTGCGTCGTCATGGAGAGCACGGACGATGCCGCCGCCATTGAAGCTTCGCTGGCCGAGAATGTCGCGCGGCTGCCGATGGACGACATGGACCAGTTCGAGGCCTTCGCCACGCTGCGCAAAAAGGGCCTCGATGAGAGCGAGATCGCCGCCCACTTCGCAATCTCTGCCCAGGTGGTGAAACGGCGGCTGGCCATCGGCACGCTGCATCCTGATATCCGCCGCTTCTATCGCGCGGGCGATATCGATGCCCGGACCTTGCACCTGCTCACCCTGGCGACGCGCGAGCGGCAAAAAGCTTGGCTGGCGTTGGCCGGCGATGCCGAGCAGGCTGTGCCGCCCTGGCAGTTGAAAACTTGGCTTCTGGGCGGCGCGGAGATCGCGACCACCGTCGCTCTGTTCGATGAGTCCTGGTACCAGGGTGGGATTGCGTCCGACCTGTTCGACGACAAGCGCTATTTCACCGACTGTGACGAGTTCTGGCGTTTGCAGAATGAGGCCATCGCGGCCGAGCGGGACCGCTTGCACCAAGCCGGTTGGCGCGAGGTCCATGTGATCGCGCCCGATCAGCGCTTTCAGCTCTGGGACTATCAGAAGGCGTCGAAAGTCCAGAGCGGGGCCGTCTATATCGATGTTGAGCCCGACGGCGCGGTTACGATCCACAAGGGACTGACGCCGATTGACGCCAAGCAGCGAACCGCCCGTTCCCCGTCAGGCGATCAGGCGCAACGCGAGACACCCTTGCCCGAGCGCCCGGAACTGAGCGCGCCGCTTGCCAACTCTATCGATCTGGTCCGCCACAGCGCGGTGCGGCAGGCCGTGGCCGGGTCGCCCGGCGTGGCGTTGCGACTGGCGCTTGCGCAAATGATCGGGGGATCGCGACTCTGGAGCGTCGAGCCCGAACTGCAGACCCCGCACAACGAGGCCATTGCCGCTTGGCGCGATAGGCTGCCAACACAAGCTGCCTTCGTGGACTTGCGGCACGAAGCCCTGGAAACGCTCGGCCTCGACCGCGAGCAACTCGCCGAACGCGACGGAACCGGCGAGACCACGCAACGCATCTTTCGGCTTCTGCTGGACAAGACTGACAACGAGGTGATGGCGGTGCTGGCCGTGACGGTCGCCGAGACCCTGGCGATGGGAACGGGCCTCATCGATGACCTGGGTCAGACGCTCACGGTGGATATCGGCGCGCAGTGGCAACCGGACGACCTGTTCTTCGATCTGGCCAAGGATCGCGAGGCCGTCGGCGCGATGCTCGGCGAGGTCATCGGCGAGGCCGCCGCCCGCTCCTACATCACAGAGACCGGCGCCAAGAAAAAGGCCATCATCCGCAAGGCGCTGGCCGGTGAGGACCGGACCAAGGTCGAGGGCTGGCTGCCCAGGTATCTTCAGTTCCCGCAGGCAGGCTACACGGACCGTCCGTTGACTGCTGGTCGAGCATAAGTCCGTTCACGCCGTTATGCGAATGGCAGTTAGGCTTAGTCCATCGGAGCGGCTTACGCGCACTGGCGCAAGGCTGCCCCGATGGCGCCCGTTCGCGCCGCTGACAACGTTCCCGTATCTTCCCGG
>JANMVX010000152.1:0-30672 GCA_031393505.1 Hyphomicrobiaceae bacterium
AGCGACGTTCGACCTCACCACACGGCCTAATCCCAAACAGCAACAAGCGCTCGATCTCATAGCCGCAATCGCCGTGTAGACAGGCGCGATTGCCGTGCTTCGATCTTAACAGATTGAAGTAGCAGGGAAATCGTCAGTCGAGAGCCAGGAACTTCGGGTTAGCGTACGCCCTCGGGACCCGACGTATCAAGAACCAACAGCCCTTCAGCTTGTGAGGCCGAGCAGCGACAGCGGACTTTGGCACGATATGTTGCCCCCATTGTTGCCCCTCAAACCGGGCTTCGGGTCGAGGGCGGCGCCGATTGTTAAAGAAAATCGTGCAATTTCAAGGCAATGCCATTGAAGGTCTTGGCTCCCCGGGATGCCGCGTCACCCCGGTCTGCTTCTCACGCAACATGTTGAAAACCAACGACTTAAATCTCGTACTGCCACATGCTCGTTGCACCAATTGTTGCCCCACGGAAGACAGCCTGGACGATTTGACCCGGGCGCAGCCAAGTTCCGCCGAGTTGAGTATAAACCTTGTTGGCTGTTGCGCCCTACGAGCGCAATATCGGCTTCAAAACGTCGCGAAAATTGTTGATTCAAATCATTTTTCTAAAGAGCCTTCGATCCGTTTGCTGCGGCGCTTGTTGCCTATTCAGCGTCGGTGTAGGCTAACATGTCGCACCCGATGCCCTGCCGCACTGAGAGTTGGAGAACAATGGCGATCAAGCCACAATCGTTGGCAACGTATAGAGGAGAACAGGAATTCCCCAGGCATGGTATCGCGCGCTGGAGTATCCCCCAACCTAAGCGTCTGCAGTAACTCCGCGAACGTCGCTCATATACAAAACCGAAATCGCCTAGTCGGTACTGTTCACCTCTCAGGTGCCGAATCCGTTGTCTGTTCTGTTCCGAACTTCGGACAAGCTTCAGGTTATGTTGCGCTGCTTAGTTAGTAAGCTGCGGTAGATCAAGGTCAAGAACCATCCGCCGTTCGCCCAAATGTGAATTCCCCGACTGCCAGCGCCTAGCTGTCACAGGGCGTTTCGAAGATTGACGGTGATGCAAAAATTCGGCGAAGGCGTACGACAGGGTCAGAGACGTCAATCCGGACGTGCTCGTCTTAATCTAGCTCAAACGACAGCCACGCAGCTTGCCATCAATCGCCAAGTTGAACAGCGCCAGATCGTGCTTGCGGTTATCGATCTGGAGTTTGGTTCAGATTGATCAGACATGGCTGGGGCGCAGCGGAGGCTTAGGGCACCCTCCACAATAAGTGCGCTGACCATCCCCGACTTTCGGGTGTGAATTCAACAGTATGGGCTGGCGAAATGGCGCACTTATTGTGGTGGGAACCCTTAGCACCGAAAAACTTCCCCTTGTTCCATGGGATCCGCCGAACTGGTAGCTTGGTGATTGAGCACGCGACGGCACGCGTCCTGTCGAGGTGTGGCTTACTGGGCGCTCGGGGTGGCCGTTCGCTGGCCACTTCGATCGGTCCGCTTCACTCGCGGGCGTAGCGGACGAAGGCGAAGTGTAGGCTGTCGGGAGACCAACAGGGCACGTTGATGGTGCCCGGCCCGCCGAACAGAGGCCGCAGCACTCTGGTGGCGCCTCCCTGCGCCGGCATCCGCCGCAACTCAACGGGCTGGTCGCGCGGATGGCCCTTGGTGCCTGGCTCGTAGGCCAGGTACAGAACATGCTGGCCGTCCGGCGAGGGTTGCGGGAACCAGTTGACGCCCTCGTCGTTCGTCATCTGCTCGGGCGCGCCGCCGCCCGGGGCGGATGCGCCAGAGCTGGACTGAGCCGCCTTTTTCGCCATTGAACCAGAGCCATTGCCTATCCGGCGAATAGTCCGGCCCGTCGCAGTGATCGAAACCGTGCGTGATCTGAGCTTCCACCCCGCCACTGACCGGGCAGGTGAACACCTGAAAGGTCGCGCCGCGCTTGGCGACATAGGCGAGCGTCGCGCCATTGGGCGACCAGCCATGCCAGTAGCACGGCGGCCTGCCTTGCTCTTTGTTGGGCGTTCCGCCACCCACCGGCTGCGTATAGATGCAGCTTTCACCCAGTTCCGTCCCGTCGCTGATCGCCAACAGGCCGCCGTCGGGAGATAGTCCGTGGTCGTTGTTGCAAGCTTTGGCGAAGCCGGTATCGATCTCGACCATCTTGGGATCGGCCAAGTCGACCCGGTAAAGCCGGCCATTGATTTGCTGCGTATTTTGAATCACTCCGACTCTTCCTCGAACTCATCAGCTTTGGTCAGCAGACTATTTGGGAAACGATTAGGTCGGCTGCCGAAGAGAACCAGTTTCGAGCGCTTTTCCGGATGGAATTGCACTCTGACTTGACATAGCCTGGGGTGGCCCGGATTTATCGCCTGCATAGCCACGCCCCTCAGTCGCAGCAATCGGGAGAGATCGTGCGTAGTTTGACCGTCGCCGTCACCCAAATGGCCTGCTCGCCAAGCCGTGACCGGAACATCTTGCGCGCCGCTGAGATGGTGGAGGAGGCGGCTTGCAAGGGCGCGCAGCTTGTGCTGTTGCAGGAATTGTTCGAGACCCCCTATTTTTGCATCGATATCAACAAGCTTCGCCTAGCCGAGGCGACGACGCTGGCAACGAATCCGGCGGTCGCGGCGATGCGCAAACTGGCACGCAAACACGATATGGTTGTGCCGGTCTCGTTCTATGAACTGGCTGATGGCAAGCGCTACAATTCTCTCGCCATCATCGACGCTGGTGGTGACGTCCCTGGCTTCTATCGAAAGAGCCATATCCCGGATTTTCCTGGCTACGAGGAGGCTGCCTATTTCGCGCCGGGCGACACCGGCTTCAGAGTCTGGGACACCAAGTTCGGCAAGGTTGGAGCCGGCGTGTATTGGGATCAATGGTTCCCCGAGGCAGAGCGCATCATGGCCTTGCGGGGCGCCGAAGTTCTGCTGTATCCGACTGCAATCGGGCGGCCCCTGGAGGCACCCGGCAACCTGCCGCCAGATTCAAAATCACATTGGCAACTGACCATGCAAGGCCATGCCGCAGCCAATCAGCTGATCGTCGCGGCCTCGAACCGGACTGGCGTTGAGGCCGGAAGAGAGCATCGTACGGACTTTTATGGCGGATCGTTCATTGCCGACGAACGCGGCGTCAAGGTTGCGGAACTTGGCGAGACAGACTCCAATATCGCCGTCCACACCTTCGATCTTGATCGCATCGCGGCATTCCGCAAGTATTGGGGCATCTACCGGACTCGCCGGCCCGATCTTTATCAGCCACTGTGCCAGGAAACCGGCCCAGCCTACCTCATGTCGCGACAGGATTGATCCGACGAAACAGCAAGTACTTCGACCAAGGGATGGCAAATTGGCGACCGGCTTTGTCTTTCATGAACTGTACATGTGGCACAACACCTGGAACTTCGCGCAGGTTTTTCCGCCTAGCCTCACGATCCAGTCAGGCGAGCACGCCGAGAACCCCGAGACCAAGCGGCGGTTGCGCAATCTCGTGGAAGTGTCGGGCCTGCTCGATCAACTCGTCGTACTGAAGCCACGCTATGCCACAGAAGATGAAATTGCGCGTTTCCACACCCGTCAACACATCGCCGATATCAAGGCCAAGAGCGAGTTCGGTTATGGCGATGCCAGCCAGCTGACGCCGCTAGGCAAGGGCAGTTACGAGATCGCGCTGTTGGCCGCAGGTGGCGCCCTCGTCGCCATCGACGCAGTGCTCGACGGTACAGTCAAGAATGCCTATGCTTTGATCCGCCCGCCCGGCCATCACGCGACCGCCACGACTGGCATGGGATTTTGCTTGTTCGGCAATGCGGTTATCGCCGTCAAGCATGCGCAGGCAAAGCGCGGTATCAGGCGCGTTGCCACCGTCGATTGGGATGTGCACCACGGCAATGGTACGCAGTCGGCCTTCTACGCCGACCCCAATGTGCTCACCATCTCGATCCACCAGGACAATCTGTTCCCGGCGGCGTCTGGCGGTCTCGCCGAAAATGGCGAGGGCAAAGGGCTGGGCGCCAACATCAACGTGCCGCTGCCGCCGGGTTCGGGCAACGGCGCCTATGTGGCCACCTTCGAACGGGTCGTAATCCCGGCGCTGCTGCGCTTCAAGCCGGAGTTGATTGTGGTGCCGTCGGGGTTTGATGGCTCAGGCGTCGATCCGCTCGGCCGCCAGATGGTGTCCTCCGATGCCTATCGCAGTATGACCCGCATGCTGTTGGCTGCTGCCGACGAACTCTGCGGCGGTCGCCTGATGATGACACACGAAGGGGGATACTCGGCAATGTACGTGCCTTACTGCGGTTTGGCCGTGCTCGAGGAGATGGCGGGCATTCGCACCGCTGTCGAGGATCCTTGGGCGCCGCTGATGGCGCAGTGGGGGCAGCAGGATTTGCAGCCACACCAAGCACAATTGATCGACAAAGCCGCCGCGCTCATCGAAAATGTCCCAAGCTGACTGAAGCCGCTCACTTGCACCCCGAAACGGAAAGGCACGCCATGACTGCCAAGACCGCTGAAATCGTTGCTCCGAATGTCATCCCCAGTCGCCGCGCCGTGCTCAAAGGGGTCGGAGTCCTTGGCGCCAGTGCTGCGCTGCTTGCCTCGACGAACGATGGCGCGCGCGCTGCCGGCAATCCGATCCCGGTCGGTCAAGCCGCACCCTTGACTGATTTCGCCGCCGCCGACGGTGTCGAATTCAAGAACGGACTGACATTTGCCTGCGAGGAGATCAATGCCCTGGGCGGCATTCTCGGCCGTCCGCTCGAGCCCTACTTTGAAGACACCAAGCAGATGGGTGATGCCACCAACGTGCAAGCCGTACAGCGGCTCATTGACCGCCATGCCGTACACGCCGTTCTGAATGGATACAACATCGGCTCAGGCGCGGCCATCCAGGACGTGATCGCGGATTCTGGGATCATTTATGTTCACTACGATACCACCATCGGCCACAACAATCTGATCAAGTCCGACGCGAAAAAGTATTTCGGCTCCTTCCAGGGGGACCCCGCCGAATTTTGGTACGGCCCCGGATTCCTGAAGTTTGTACAGGGGCTGGAGGAGACCGGCCAGTACAAACGCAAGAACAACAAGATGGCGGTGATCCTGTCGGCGGGCGTCTATTCGGCCAATATCGCCAATGCCGTGAAGGAGAAGGCCAAGGACTTCGGTTGGGAGATCAGCCTGTTCGAGACCGTCAGTGTACCGATCTCGGAGTGGGGCCCGACACTGGCAAAGATCCGCCAGGACCCTCCTTCGGTGATCTGCATCACACACTTCCTGCCCGCCGACTTGGCTCAGTTCTGCGTACAGTTCGCGCCCAATCCAACGCCCTCCCTCGTCTATATGCAGTATGGTCCCTCGATCCCGGCCTTCCGCGATATTGGCAAAGCAGCAACCAACGGCATCATCTATGCAACCGTCGTCGGTGCACTGCAAGATGAGATCGGCACCGCGTTTGAGAAGCGCTACAAGGCCAAGTTCGGCGCCAATGCCGGCCACAACTCAGGTGCGCAGTCCTATGATGGCGCCATGGTCTGGGCGACGGCAGCGGCCTTGGCCGGCGGCACCGGTGAACCTGGCAACGCCGATCAGAACCGCAAGGTCGCCGACCGCATGCGGAGCATGATCTGGCGCGGTGTGACCGGCACCACCCGGTTCATTGCGGACGAACAGGCGGCTTACACTTATCCCACGCAGACGGCCGATTCCTCGCTCGGCATGCCGCACCAGTTCCTGCAGATCCAGGACTTTGCGAAGGGACCGGGCCTCATCGCACCAGCGCCCTACGCCACCGCGAAATTCGTCATGCCGCCGTGGATTAAGTAGGCAGTTGAGGTGCCGAGCCGACGATGCTGAGGGAACCCCTTCTCTTTTCGGGGAAGGGGGTTCTCTTCTGGAATGATCGGACAGCCTTACATGTCGACTGCTGCGCCTCCACCTCTTCTGTCTGTCCGTGGTGTCACCAAGTCCTTTGGCGCCCTGACTGCAGTCAACAACCTGTCATTCGACGTGGTGCCCGGAGAAATCCTGGGCATCGGCGGACCGAACGGGGCGGGCAAGACGACGCTGTTCGAGGTCATCTCCGGACTCAATCCAGCGACCGCAGGATCAATCGTGTTCGATGGCAGTGACATCACCCATGCCGCCCCTGAAGCCATTTGCCATGCCGGCATCGCACGCACCTTCCAACTCAATGCCGGCTTCGACTCGATGAGCGTGCGCGATACCGTCCGCGTTGCCGCCTATTTCGGGAGGCAGAACCGCGTCGCCCCTGGCCTGTCCTTTGGAGGTGAGGTCGAGGCGCAAGTTGACGAGGCGATCGCTGCCGTAGGCCTTGCCGGGCGCGAACATCTCGTCACCGGTCCGCTACCCGTGCTTGATCGCAAGCTGCTGATGCTGGCCAGCGCAATTGCCACCGGGCCCAAGTTGCTGCTCATGGACGAGCCGGTGGGTGGACTGAATGCCAAGGAAATCGATCAGATGATGGCGCTGGTGCGCAGGTTGCGCCAGCGCAGCGCCACGATCATCCTTATCGAGCATGTCATGCGCTTTCTGGTGCAACTTTCCACCCGTGTGATGATCCTGCATCATGGGACGCGCATCTATGAGGGTGCGCCGGCCGGCTTGGTACGTGACCGGACAGTCGTCGATGTCTATCTCGGCGAGGGCGCATCGCAGCGGCTGGGCACGTTGCTGGCAAGCGAAGCGAAAGCTTGAACCATGGCGAACCCGTTGATGGGCATCGAAGGACTGTCAGCTGGTTATCATGGCCACGACGTGTTGCGTGGCCTCACGCTGAGTGTGCCCGAAGGCGCATTGGTAGCCATTATCGGGCCAAACGGCCACGGCAAGTCGACGCTGCTGCGGGCTATCTCAGGATTGATCCGGCCGAGTGCCGGCACGATCCGGCTCGGCGATCGCAACATCGGTCGGCTGCGGCCCGATGAAGTCGTGGCCGCCGGCGTCGTGCATGTGCCGCAAGGCGACCTGTTGTTTCCTGAAATGACCGTGATCGAGAACCTGGCCATGGGTGCCTATCTGCCTGCCGCATCCGCACGGATGCCCGAGCGGCTCGCCGAGGTTTTTGCACTGCTGCCCAAGTTGAAGGAGCGTCAAGACCAAGTGGCGAGCACGCTGTCGGGTGGCGAGCGGCGCATGGTCGGGATCGGCCGTGGCCTGATGGCCGATGCGCGGCTCTTGTTGCTGGACGAGCCATCCCTCGGCCTAGCGCCGATCATCATCGATCAGATCTACGACGTGATCATGGCGCTCAAGCGCTCGGGGCGGACGATCCTGCTGGTGGAGGAAAGCGCGACGCGGATCGCAGACAAGGCCGACCGGCTGCATCTGCTCGATCATGGCGAGTTCGTTTGGTCGGGGGCGGGCACCGATCTGATGGCGCGTCCCGAAATCCTTGCAACGTATCTGGGGGCCTGAACGACAATGGACGTCGCAATCCAGATCATCGCCTCCGGCCTGACGCTCGGCGCCATGTATGCTGTCTCTACGATCGGGCTGTCGCTCGTCTATGGCTCGCTCAACATGTTGAACATGGCCCACGGCGCGCAATTGGCGCTCGGCGGCTATATCTGCTTTTACGCGATGGCCGCCATGGGGCTGCCGGCGGTCGTGGGTGTCTTGGCCGCAGTGATCGTTTGCGGGCTGGTCGGTCTACTGATCTATATATGCACCGCCGCCCCGATGCTCGACGCGCCGCAATTCGAAACCCGCGTCTTCATTGCTACCATCGGCTTTGGCGCCGTGGTGGAAAATGTTGTGCTGCGCCTGTTCGGGCCGCAGCCGACGCGTCAACCTCTGAACATGGCGGGCGATATCGTCATCGGCGCCGTTCACATCCCGAACCAGAACCTGCTGATCCTCGGCGTGGCGCTCGGGCTGATGGCGGCGATCGGGCTGCTGCTCAAGCGCTCACGCCTCGGCCGGGCGATCCGGGCGACGGCGCAGAACCGCGAAGCAGCGCAGCTGATGGGCGTGCGCGTCGGGCAAATCTATGCGCTGGTGCTGATGATCTCCGGTGGCTTGGCTGCCATCTCCGGCATCATGATCAGTTCGCTGTCATCGCTGCTACCGAACATGGGCGGCGATCCGATGCTGAAGGCTTTCATCATCTGCATTCTCGCTGGTCTCGGCAATGTTACAGGCGCGGTGATTTCGGCGATCGCACTCGGTCTGCTCGAGGCAACACTTCAATACAATCTCGGCGTTCAGTACAGTTTTGCGCTCCTGCTGTTGCTGGTCATTGTGGTCCTGATCTGGCGGCCCTACGGCGTCTTCGGCCGTCGTCAGGTGGTGCGGCTATGACGATGCCTGGCCGCGACTTGGTGATCACCCTAGCGCTGATGACGGTAGCAGCGCTGCTGCCCTGGCTGACCAATTCGCGCTACATCATTACGCAAACGACAGTGTTCTTCATCTGGGCAATTGTCGTCACTCAATGGAATCTGGTGCTTGGCGTCGGTGGTATCTTTTCGCTGGCTCAGATGGCGTTATTTGCCTGCGGGGCCTATACCACCGCCATGCTCGGTTATTACTTCGGCGTGCCGCTGGCGATCGCCATTCCGGGGGCTGCCATCGTTGCAGTGCTTCTTAGTCTCGTAATCGGCCTTGGGTGCCTGCGCCTGCGCGGCCCCTATGTTGCGCTGCTCACCCTCGCCATCGCCCAGATGCTGTACTTGCTGATCGTCAACGACACCGCGTGTTTTTCGATGCCGCCGTCCGGCTGCATGCCACTCTTCGGCGGTGTACGCGGCATCTCGCGTTTTGGCGATCTCGGCTTTCGCGCGCTGCTCGGTTCCAAGTGGTATGTCGCCCACTACTATCTTGCTCTGCTGCTGCTGGGTGTCGTTATGGCCATCACCAGTGTGATCATTCGTGGTCCTGTTGGTCTTGCGTTTCAAGCGCTGCGCGACAATCCTGGCTACGCCATGTCGCGCGGCATCAGCCGTTTTAAGTATCAACTCTGGATCTTCGCCCTCTCGGCCTTTTTCACGGGTCTTGCCGGCGGTCTCTATGCCGCCCAGTTCGCGGTCGTGGGGCCGACGGTGTTTTCCCTGTCGCAGCTGTTATTGCTGTTGTCGATGATCGTGGTTGGCGGCCTCGGCACCATCTGGGGACCCATTCTGGGCGCCCTGGTCCTAATGTTGGCGGACGAAGGTGTGCGAGAACTGGGCGATTGGCGCGACATCGGCCTCGGCATGACGCTGATGTTTTTTGTCGTCCTTTTGCCGCGAGGCTTGTTGGGCGGCGCATCAGATCTGTGGCGCCGGCTCACTCGGGCTTATGCTCCGTCAACACTCGATCCCCGATAGTCCCGGAACCCAAATGCAGGCGCGCCGACGCGGCTTGCGATGCTCCGCGCCCGCCACAACAATCCCACCCAGGATAAAAGTGCGAACTCTTTTGTGATTGACGTTGCATTGCAACATTAGCCTGATGCGTGTTGGGGCAGGGTACAAGACATCTCGCTGAATGGCTCCCCTTTGCAGCCGCTCATTGAATTAACAAGCAGTGCCTACGCAAGGTATTTTCGCGCATCCGCAATCCCATGTCCGTTCACGGCAACTCGAGGGCGACGGCAGTGGCCTCGCCGCCGCCGATGCAGAGCGAGGCGATGCCGCGGCGTGCGCGACAGCGGGCCATGGCGTGGATGAGGGTCACGACGATGCGAGCCCCCGAGGAGCCGATTGGGTGGCCAAGAGCGCACGCGCCGCCGTGCACATTGACCGCGTCAACGGGCAACGCAAGGTCGCGCATCGCGACCAGCGTGACGACTGCGAAGGCCTCGTTGATTTCCCAGAGGCCGACCTCGCCAGGCGTCCAGCCGGTTTTGTCGAGCAGGGCGCGGATGGCGCCAACCGGGGCCGTGGTGAACTGGCTGGGCTCGCGGGCATGGCCGGCGTGTCCGGCGATGATGACCAGCGGCGCAATGCCAGCCCTCTCGGCCTCCGAACGGCGCATCAGCACCAACGCCGCGGCGCCGTCGGAGATGGAGGAGGAGTTGGCGGCCGTCACCGTGCCGCCCTCGCGGAAAGCAGGCTTTAGTGTTGGCACCCGCGCGGGATCGGCTTTGCCGGGCTGCTCGTCGCGGCCGAGCACGGCCCGCGCTTTGCCCGCGGGTTCGTCCACGGCAACCAGTTCGCCGGCAAACCATCCGTGTGCTTCCGCCACACGGGCGCGTTCCAGCGACCGAAGCGCGTAGGCGTCCTGCTCGGCGCGACTGAACTGGTACGCTTCGGCCGTGCCCTCGGCGTAGGTGCCCATGAGCCGCCCGGTTGCTGCGTCCTCCAAGCCATCCGTGAACATATGATCCTTGACCTCGCCGTGACCCAGGCGAAACCCGCCGCGCGCCTTCGGTAGCAGGTAGGGAGCGTTGCTCATCGATTCCATACCGCCAACGGCAACGCGCGCGTTGGATCCGGCCAAAATGCTGTCGTGGCCGAGGATGAGCGCCTTCATGCCGGAGCCACAGACCTTTGAGACCGTCGTGCACGGCGTGGCGTCGCTTAGGCCGGCGCCGCGCGCGGCTTGTCTCGCCGGGTTCTGACCGAGGCCGGCAGCGAGCACGTTGCCCATGAACACCTCGTCGACGGCCTCCACTCGCGACTGCGCCATGGCCGCTTCCAAAGCGAGCGCACCGAGCCGAGGTGCGGTCAGCGCCGAAAGCGCGCCTTGAAAACTGCCGATGGGCGTGCGCTTGGCGGCGGTGATGACGATGGGATCGGTGATCATGGCGCCCATGGCGGTTTTGCCTTTGCGAAAAACGCGTTAATGCCCAGGTGGGCTTCGTCCGTCTCCCAACGATCCGCGAGCGCTGCGATGGTATCGGCCTGGGCCACCTGGCCCAACGCAAGCCGGCGGAACAGGCGTTTTGCGTCGGCGATGGCGCCGGGTGCGCAAGCCAGCGTCTGCCCGATGTGCCGGGCCAGCGCAGTCTGCAGTGCGGTATCGGGCTGAACCTCGGACACTAGGCCGATGGCCGCCGCCTCTGCGGCTGAGAAGCGCGCTGCCGTCAGCGCGAAACGGCGCAAGCCGGCGGCGCCGATGCGGCGCATCACGAACGGCGCGATGGTGGCCGGGATTAGTCCCAGGCGCGTTTCCGAGAGCATGAAGGTCGCGGCCGGGGTGGCGATGACGATGTCGCACACCGCGGCAAGACCGACGCCGCCGCCATAGGCGTTTCCGGCGATGACGCCGATTAGCGGCACCGGGAGTTCGTCCAGAGCCTGCAACATGGCGGCAAGCTTCGTGGCGGCCGCGAGACGCGTGGCGCGATCGGCGTCGGCCTGCGCCTTCATCCAGGTAAGGTCCCCGCCCGCGCAAAACGTTGGCCCGTTGGCCGCAAGGATCACACAGCGGACGGCGGGATTTTCTGCCAGCCGCGCCGCTGCATCGCTCAGCTCACCGATCATGGCGTCGTTCAGCGCATTGTGCTTGTCCGGCCGGTCCAGCGTCAGACGGGCAATGCCGCGCGAGTCAATCTCTAGGCGGATGGTTTGCGTCATCGCTGCCGCCTCACAATGCTACCGATGAAATCCGCGGCCTTCTGCAACGCCGCCCTGTCGATGCCGGTTTCATAGCCAGCATCGGCGAGCATGATCAGCACGGCCTCCGTCGCGACGTTGCCGGGTGAGCCTGGAGCGAACGGGCAGCCGCCCGTGCCGCCAATGGCACTGTCGAAGGTGCGCAGGCCATGGACGAGGGCGGTGCGAATGCAATCGAGCGCGCGCCCGCCGGTGTCGTGGAAGTGGCCGGCGAACTGCGCGGCCGGAATCTCCCGCAACACGACGCTCAACAGGGCGTCCACGTCGCTTGGGCGGGCGACGCCGATGGTATCGCCGAGCGAGATTTCACGGCAGCCCATGCCGAGCAGCGCCGTCGCGACATGCGCGACGGTTTCCGGCTTGACCGGCCCCTCGTAGGGGCAGGCGATAACGCAGGACACGTAGCCGCGCACGGGAATGCCGTCGTCCCGAGCGGCTGCGCACACGGCGTCGTAGCGCAGCAGGCTCTCCACGATGGAGCAATTGATGTTCCGCTGGCTGAACGTTTCCGATGCCGAGGCGAATACCGCAACCTCGCTGGCCCCGGCCTTGCGCGCCGCTTCGTAGCCCTGGAGGTTGGGGGTGAGCGCCGCATAGATGGCGCCCGGACGGCGCGCGATGCCGGCCAAAACCTCGGCGCCGTCGGCCATCTGCGGCACGCGCTTGGGCGACACAAAACTCGCCGCCTCGATGTAGGTGATGCCGGCCGTCGACAGCAGGTCGATGAGCCTGATCTTGTCGGCGGTCGCCACCAAGGCGGCCTCGTTCTGCAGCCCATCGCGGGGGCCGACCTCGCAAATAGTCACGTGCTCAGGCATCGGGCTCTCCGATCTCGGCGATCACCATGCCCTCGGCGACCTGCTGCCCCTCGCTGACACGCAGCGCCGTGACCTTGCCGTCGCGGCCCGCGCGCAGCGAAAACTCCATCTTCATGGCTTCCACCACCGCGACGGTATCGCCACGGGCCACGGGCTCGCCGGGCCGTACCTTCAGCGCACGGACGGTGCCGGGGACGGGCGTGACGACGGTGTTGCCGCCTGCGTGCTCCTGGCTGCCGGCCGTGGCAAGGTCCGGCTCTTCGAACTCGTAGAGGATGCTATTGCAGGCCACCCATATTTGGTTGGCGTGAACGAAATAATGGTGCCGCGTCAGGTGGTTGCCGTGCCGAATCGAGACAGCGCCGTCGTCATTCGAGGATACCACGAAATCAAAGGGTTGTTCCTCGATCGCGGCAGTGAACGCGCCATGTCCGTGCTGAGTGAGACGAAACACCCGTGTTTCCGCTCCGTCGCGCAGCCGCAGCAAACGCGATTGGCCGCCCCAGAGGCGGAAGCCGGTGAGCGGTCCAAAGGCGGGCTCGAGAAAGCCCGCCGCATGCAACAGGGCGACTGCGATGGCCTGCGGCGGCGTTGGTGCGCTCGTCATATTTTCCGCCAGCGCCGTATCGGGCGTGCCGGCGGTGAAGCGCGCATCGGCGAGCAGCCGCGTCAGGTACGCGAGGTTGGTCTGCACTCCGTCAACCTGTGTCCGGCACAGGGCATCGGCCAACTTCGCCCGCGCGGCCTCTCGCGTTGCTCCGTGTACAACGATCTTGGCCAGGAGCGGATCGTAGAATGGCGTCACGTCGTCCCCGGCTCGCACGCCGGAATCGACACGCACATCCGCCGGAAACTCTAGCACCGTGAGGCGGCCGGTCTGCGGCTGGAACTCATGGCTCGGATCCTCCGCATAGAGCCGCACCTCCATGGCGTGGCCGCGTATGGCAAGGTCAGATTGCCGGAACGGCAGCGGTTCGCCGCTGGCCACACGCAGCTGCAGTTCGACGAGATCGAGCCCGGTGATCATCTCAGTCACAGGATGTTCCACCTGCAACCGCGTGTTCATCTCCATGAAATAGAAGCGGCCCTCCGCCAGCCCCTCATGGGCATCGGCGATGAATTCCACCGTACCCGCCCCTTCATAACCGACAGCTTTTGCCGCAGCGACCGCAGCCGCGCCCATGGCCGCGCGCATGGCGGGGGAGAGGCCCGGAGACGGCGCCTCCTCGATGACTTTCTGGTGCCGTCGCTGCAAGGAGCAATCGCGCTCGAACAGGTGCACGACGTTGCCGTGCGCATCCGCGAGCACTTGGCTTTCAATATGCCGTGCTTGCCCCAAAAACTTCTCGATCAGCACCCGGTCATCGCCGAATGCGGACTTCGCCTGCCGCCGCGCGGAATCGAAATGCTCCGTGAACTCGCGGGCGCTGTCGACGCGCCGCATACCCTTGCCGCCGCCGCCCGCCACCGGCTTTATCAGCACCGGAAAGCCGATGCGTTCGGCCTCGCGGCGCAGATGCGCTGCGTCCTGATCGATGCCATGGTAGCCGGGCAGCAGCGGCACGCCGGCCTTCTCCATCAGCCGCTTGGCCTCGTCCTTCAGGCCCATGGCGCGGATCGCACTAGGCGGAGGGCCAATGAAGGTGAGGCCGGCGCGCTGCACGGCCTCAGCAAACTCTGGGTTCTCGGCAAGAAAACCATAGCCCGGATGAATGGCCTCGGCGCCACTGGCCTTGGCCGCCGCGATGATGGCGTTCTGGTTCAGGTAACTCTCACGTGCTGGTGCCGGGCCGATACGAATGGCGCTGTCGGCCAAGGCGACGTGCAGCGCCGTTTCGTCTGCATCGGAAAATACGGCGACCACGGATAGCCCAAGCCGGTGCGCGGTGCGGGCGATGCGCACGGCGATCTCACCGCGATTGGCAATCAGGATTGTTCGGAACATCTGTTCACATCCTGAAAACACCAAAGCGGGTCTCCGCCACCGGCCGGTTGAGCGCGGCCATCAGGCTCAAGGCCAGCACGTCGCGGCTGGAGGCTGGATCGACGATGCCGTCATCCCACAGCCGCGCCGAGGCGTAGAGCGGCTGGCTCTGGGCTTCGAATTGCGTCAGGACGGGCGCCTTCACGGCCGCCTCTTCCTCGGCCGAAATTGTGCCGCCGCGTCGCTCGACCGCCTCGCGCCGGAGGGTGGCCAGCACATTGGCCGCCTGCTCGGCCCCCATGACGCCGATGCGCGAATTGGGCCAGGTCCAGAGAAGGCGCGGGCCGTAGGCTCGGCCGCACATGCCATAGTTGCCAGCACCAAAAGATGCGCCGATCACCATGGTGATCTTTGGCACGGCGGCATTGGCGACCGCGCTCACCATTTTTGCCCCGTCCTTGGCGACGCCACCGGCCTCGTATTTTTTGCCGACGATGAATCCGGTGATGTTCTGCAGGAACACCAGGGGGATGCCGCGTTGGCAGCACAGTTCGATAAAGTGTGTCGCCTTCAGTGCCGACTCCGAAAACAGCACGCCGGCATTGGCAACGATGCCGACCGGTATGCCGTGGATATGAGCGAAACCGGTGACCAGCGTGGGGCCGTAAAGCTTCTTGAATTCGTCGAACCGGGAACCATCCACAATCCGCGCAATCACCTCGCGCACGTCATAGGCGATGCGGAAATCGGCGGGGACGAGGCCATAAAGTTCATCTGGGTCGTAGCGCGGCGGCTCGGGCGCTTGCAGGCCCACGGGTGGAACGGCAGGCCGCAAGCGCGAAATGGCGCTGCGGGCAATCTGCAGCGCGTGGCGGTCGTCCTCCGCATAATGATCGGCAACGCCGGACACCCGCGCATGCACGTCCGCGCCGCCCAATTCCTCTGCCGTCACTACCTCGCCGGTTGCCGCCCGCAGCAGCGGCGGGCCGGCCAGAAAAATGGTGCCCTGGTTTTTGACGATGATGGCCTCGTCCGACATGGCCGGCACATAGGCGCCGCCCGCCGTGCAAGAGCCCATCACCACTGCGATCTGCGCGATGCCTTCGGCCGACATCCGCGCCTGATTGTAGAAGATGCGGCCGAAGTGGTCGCGATCGGGAAACACCTCGTCCTGATTTGGAAGATTGGCGCCGCCGGAATCGACCAGATAAATGCACGGCAGCGCATTCTCCTGCGCGATCTCCTGGGCCCGTAGATGCTTTTTCACCGTCAGCGGATAATAGGTGCCGCCTTTCACCGTCGCATCATTACACACGATCATGCAATCGCGGCCGGAAACGCGGCCGAAACCAGCGATCAGCCCCGCCGCCGGGATCGGCTCCCCATAAACATCGTGCGCCGCGAACATCCCGATCTCGAGAAACGGCGAACCCGGATCGAGCAGCGCCGCAACCCGCTCGCGCGGCAGCAGTTTTCCTCGTGCCGTGTGCCGCTGCCGCGCGTCCGCGCTGCCGCCCTGCTGGATGATTCCGGCGGTCTCGCGCACAGATGCCGCGAGCGCGCGCATCCGAGCGGCGTTGTCGCGAAACTCCGCCGATCCCGTTGCGATTCTGGAGATAAGCACCGGCATCAGGCGGTCTCGCCAAAAAGTTCGCGGCCGATCAGCATGCGCCGGATTTCCGACGTGCCGGCGCCGATTTCGTAAAGTTTGGCGTCGCGCAACAGCCGGCCCACCGGATAGTCCGTCGTGTAGCCGTTGCCGCCGAGCGCCTGGATAGCGTCCAGCGCCATCAGCGTGGCTTTTTCCGCCGCATACAGAATGCAGCCCGCCGCATCCTTGCGCAACGTTCGGCCGCCGTCACCGCGGTCGCAGGCGGCGGCTACCGCGTAAACATAGGCGCGGCAAGCCGAAAAGGTCGTGTACATATCGGCGAGCTTGCCCTGCATCAGCTGGAACTCGCCAATGGGCTGCCCGAACTGTTTTCGCTGGTGCACATACGGCAATACCGCATCGAGGCAGGCGGCCATGATGCCGAGGGGGCCGGCCGCCAGCACCACCCGCTCGAAGTCGAGGCCGGACATCAGGATGCGGACGCCGTCCCCCTCCTCGCCGAGCCGATTTTCCACTGGCAAGGCGCAGTTCTCGAACACCAACTCGCAGGTCTTCGACCCGCGCATGCCCAATTTATCCAGCGGCTTCTGCGGTGTGAATCCCGCCATGCCTCGCTCGACAATAAAAGCGCTGATGCCACGCGCACCCGCGGCCGGATCCGTCTTGGCGTACACTACCAGCGTCGCCGCATCCGGACCGTTTGTGATCCACATTTTCCGCCCGTTGAGCACGTAAGCGTCGCCGCGCTTCTCGGCGTGCAGCTTCATGGCGACGGAATCGGACCCGGCCTCTGGCTCCGACATGGCCAGCGCCCCGATGTGCTCGCCCGAGATGAGCCTCGGCAGATGCTTGGCCCGCTGCGCGTCGTTGCCGTTGCGAAAAATCTGGTTCACGCAAAGGTTGGAGTGCGCGCCGTAGGACAGCGCCACCGACGCCGAGGCGCGGCTGAGCTCCTCCATCGCCACGCAGTGCGCAAGGTACCCCAACCCGGCGCCGCCGTGTTCCGCGTCCACCGTGATGCCGAGTAATCCGAGCGCGCCCATCTCCCGCCAGAGTTGTGCAGGGAACCCGCCGTCGCGGTCGAAGCGGTCGGAGAACGGAGCTACCCTCTCGCTGGCGAACCGCCGCACGGTTTCCCGCAGCGCGGCGATGTCCGCGCCAAGGGCAAAATCGAGTCCACCGGAAAACATAACTTCGACTCCCTTGAACGAGAGCGACTCAAAGCATGATACGCTGATTCCGGCGGCCTTCAATTCTTCTCCATATGGGGACGACGGCGCGGAGAGCGATGCCATGAGCCGGGACTCTTCTTTGCGGCTGCACATCCCGACGGCCCGCTTCCGGCCGGGCGATGTGCCGGACTTTGGCCATCTGACGCTGATGGGCGCGGGCGAGGCGCCACGGCCGCCGCACAATGCCAAGGCGTCCGAAACGCACGGGCTGGCACAAGGTCTGGTCCGGGTTATCGATGATGCGGGACGCGCGGTTGGCCCGTGGGACCCCAATCTCGACCCGGCGGCGCTGGAGCGCGGCCTGCGCGCAATGTTGCTGACGCGCATTTTCGATGACCGGATGTTCCGGGCCCAGCGGCAGGGCAAAACGCCGTTCTACCTGAAGTGCACAGGTGAGGAGGCGGTCGCCGTCGCCGCCGCGCATGCGTTGCGACAGGACGACATGCTGTTCCCGACCTACCGCCAGCAGGGGTTGCTGATCGCCCGCGGCTGGCCGATCCTCGACATGATGTGTCAGGTCTACGTCAACGCGAAGGATCGGTTGAAAGGCCGGCAGCTGCCGGTGCTCTACTCGGCGCGCGACGCCGGCTACTTCTCGCTCGCGGGCAATCTCGGCACGCAGTTTCCGCAAGCGGTCGGCTGGGCCATGGCGTCCGCTTACAAGCGCGACAATCGCATCGCCGCCGCCTGGATCGGCGAGGGGGCGTCCGCCGAGGGCGATTTTCATCACGCTATGGTTTTTGCCGCAGTTTTTCACGCGCCCGTGGTGCTGAACCTCGTCAACAATCAGTGGGCCATTTCCTCTGCCCAAGGCGTGGCGGGCGGCGACGAAGCCACCTTCGCGTCCCGCGCCACCGGCTTCGGCTTTCCGGGCATCCGGGTCGACGGCAACGACTATCTGGCCGTGTACGCTGTGACCCGCTGGGCGGCGGAGCGAGCGGGCGCCAACCTCGGGCCGACGCTGATTGAGCATTATACGTATCGTGCCGGCGCGCATTCCACCAGCGACGATCCGAGCCGCTATCGTCCGGGCGACGAGTATGAGCACTGGCCGCTTGGCGATCCCTTGGTGCGGTTGAAGCGGCACATGATCACCGCCGGCCACTGGGACGAGGCGCGGCACGCGGCGCTGACTGCGGAAGTGGAGGCAGAAGTGGATGCCGCCAACCGCGAGGCGCAGAGTTATGGCGTGCACGGCAGCGGCCCGTATCACGATCCGGCGACGATGTTCGAGGACATCTACAAGGAGATGCCGGAGCATCTGCGCCTCCAGCAGCAGGAGATGCTGCGGCTGAAGGCTCTAGCCGGACGGGGGACGCCATGACCGGCCAAGTGGCGACCATGAACATGGTGCAGGCGCTCAATTCCGCGCTGGACGTCATGCTGCAACGCGACCCCAATGTGCTGATCTTCGGCGAGGACGTCGGCTTTTTCGGCGGCGTTTTCCGCGTCACGGAAGGGCTGCAGCAGCGGCACGGCGCGCAACGGGTTTTTGACGCCCCCATCGCCGAGGGCGGGCAGATCGCCGTTGCCGTCGGCATGGGCGCTTATGGCCTGCGGCCGGTGGTGGAGTGTCAGTTTGCGGACTATATCTATCCGGCGTTCGACCAGCTGGTGTCGGCGGCGGCACGCCTGCGCTACCGCTCGGCCGGAGAATTCAACGCCCCCATCACGGTGCGGGCGCCCTATGGCGGCGGCATCTTTGGCGGCCAGACACACAGTCAGAGTCCTGAGGGGTTGTTCACGCATGTCTGTGGGCTGAAGACCATCATCCCCTCAAACCCCTACGACGCCAAGGGACTCCTCATCAGCGCCATCGAAGACGACGACCCGGTGCTGTTCTTCGAACCGAAGCGGCTCTACTCCGGCCCGTTCGACGGCCACCACGACCGGCCGCTCGGCAACTGGGCCAAGCACCCCATGGGCGAGGTGCCGGTCGGCTATTACTCCGTACCGCTCGGCAAGGCGGCGGTCACCCGGCCTGGAAACGACCTCACCATCATCGCCTACGGCACCATGGTGCACGTGGCGCTGGCCGCCGCCGCCGAAACGGGGACCGACGCCGAAATTATCGACCTGCGCACGCTGTGGCCGCTAGACCTCGACGCGATCGTCAACTCCGTGAAGAAGACCGGTCGCTGCCTGGTCATCCACGAGGCCACCCGCTCCGGCGGGTTCGGCGCCGAGCTGACGGCCCTGGTGCAAGAACACTGCTTCTATCACCTGGAGGCGCCGGTCGAGCGCATCGCCGGTTGGGATACGCCGTACCCGTGCGAATTCGAGTGGGACTATTTCCCAGGCCCTTTGCGGGTGGGCGACGCCATCCGCCGTGTCCTGTCAGGATGAGGTCGCAACATGGCCCGCTATACCTTCAAAATGCCCGACATCGGCGAAGGCATCGTCGAAGCCGAAATCGTAAAATGGCACGTGGCTGTCGGCGACGCGGTGCGCGAGGAGCAGCCGGTGGTGGACGTCATGACCGACAAGGCAACGGTGGAGATCGCCGCGCCGGTGGCGGGAACCCTGTTGACGCGCGCCGGTGTGGAAGGCAGCAAGGTGGCGGTGGGCGCTGAGCTGGTGGCGTTCGAGATTGCGGCCGAAGTTACGGTTGGTTCCGATGCTTCTGCGGTTGCCGGCGCGGCTCTCCCCGCGGTTCAGGCCGCACCGGCCGCAAATCCCCAAGGGACAAACTCTGGACTGGCCGTTCCAGTAGCCGCGCAAACGCGAGACGGGCAAAAATCCGCAGGCAAAACGTTGGCCGCGCCAGCCGTGCGGGCTCGCGCCAAGTCGCTTGGGGTGGAACTGTCCGGTATTGCCGGGAGCGGTTCGAATGGCCAAGTCGTCCATGCCGACCTTGACCGGGCACTGCTATCCAGGCCGGCCGGCAGCGCCGCCAAACCTGTAGCCATGATCGCTCCCGGACGTTACACCGAAGCAAAAATGCTCGGCTTGCGCCGCATCATCGCCGAGCGGATGGCGGACGCGAACCGGCGTATTCCGCACGTCACCTATGTGGAGGAAGTGGATGTCACGGCGCTGGAAGTCTTGCGCGAGACGCTCAACGCCCAGCAACCGAACCGGCATCTGACGGTGCTGGCCTTCATCGCCAGGGCCGTACTCGATGCTCTGGCTACACACAAGCACCTCAACAGCCTGTTCGATGACTGCGAGGGGCTGGTCCGCACCTACGAGCCCGTGCATCTGGGCATCGCAACACAGACCTCGCGCGGGCTGCTGGTGCCGGTAATCCGTGATGCGCAGTCGCTCACCCTGGACGAGCTGGCGGTAGCAATTGCCAGGTCAAGCGAAGCGGCGCGGCAGGGCACCTCACGGCGCGAAGACCTCATGGGCTCCACGATCACGATCAGCAGCCTGGGCGCGCTCGGCGGCATCATGGCGACGCCGATCATCAACCCGCCCGAAGTGGCGATCGTCGGCGTCAACCGGATCGTGGCTCGGCCAGTGGTGCGCGATGGCGCGGTGGCCGTCCGCAAAATGATGAACCTGTCGTCATCCTTCGACCACCGCGTCATTGATGGCCACGACGCTGCGGCGTTCATCCGGACGGTGCGGGAGCGGTTGGAGGCGCCTGAACAGCTGGCGGCAAGCCGGTGACGGCACTCCCAGGCCCTGCAGCGGGTCACCAGTTAGCAGGAGCTTGGCGGATTGCGACAGGTCGAAACGACCGTGTGCGACCGAGCCCCGGAGGGTCCGGAGCCGCGAGCTGGCGTGACGGTAGCTACGGCTGACCCAGGTCGCCACCCGCCCGCAGCCGGGCCGCTCAGGCCCGACGCCCACCGGCACGGCGAAGTGCAAGCTAGCAAGAATGTTCATTGTGGCGCTCCCTACGGAAGGATGGGGACACAGAATAATCTATCACTTAGCAATCCCAACCCAAAACACCTAACTCATTGAAACACAATAGATTGTTGCGCAGAGTCCCAACCCGCGTTGAGAAAGGTTGGGAGTCCCGGCAGGGCGTTGCAGTTCGTTCCCTTGGCAACTTACCCGGACCTTCGATGACGTCGCCCACCAGTACCAGCCAGCAGCAAGGGGCGGCTGGTGATCGCCTCCAGATGCTTGTCGGGCTCGGTCAGACGTACAAAGACGTTCCGCCAGTTGTAGACCAGCGTCACCATCCGAGCGATCAGCCTGCAGCGGGCTAGGTCGTGCGTGGTGAACCCGCCCCAGCCCCAATGGTTTTTCAGTTCGTCGAACACTTTTTCGCAATCGGCGCGGTCGCGGTAGAGCTGGGCGAGCGGCAGCGCGTCGTCGCCCGGCCAGCCGCCGACCTGAGTGAGATCGAGCGAGGTAACGAGCACGGCATGTTCCCACAGCGCGGTGTCGTCCTCGACCTCGGCAAAGGAGAGCCGCAGCTGATCGTCACGATCCCGCGTGCTCGCGACGACGCCACTCCTCAGCCTGCGCTGTAACACCATGACGCGGCGCGAGCAGCAACATCCCGTCAGCCGCAGCTCGGCCGACTTGCCCTGCCAGCCCTGCCCCGCATCGCGCCAGCCACCGCGCGCAAATGTGCGCTCCACAAGGGCTATCACGTTCTTGGTCAGCTGCAGCTTGAACAGGTCGGCGATGCCGCGTTGCTCGGCCTCGCGCATCACGCTCTCGCTGGCGATACCGCTGTCGCCGCGCAGTAGCGTCGGCCAGCAGTCACGCGGTATGCTGTCGATCAACCGCTATAGTCCGGGTACGGACTGCGCGCCGGTATGCTCGTTGCCCGCTGCGGTCTCGACACCCATCACCAGCCGCAGACCGGCCAGCATATAGGTGTGATGCACGTGGCTCGGGCGCCCCGGCTTCTTGGGAGTGTAGCCGACGACGGCGCCTTCCTGGTGCCCGTAGAGTGGCTTCACCGTGCTGTCGATGTCGACGGTATAGGGTTCACTGAGCAATGACCGGACGGTGGCGTCAAGGTGGCGCTACAGCCAGTCAAGTCCAGCCTGCTCGGGGATCGCGGCGAGCACCCGGCGCGAGCTGTGCTCGCTGACGATCAGGCGTATACAAATCACTTCCGGCAACACTTGATCCGAGCGCAGCGCTGTGACATGGGCATAGCACTGGTGGCCGGCCAGCGCCGACAGCGCCCAGGTGCCAAGTTGCTCACAGGGCGGGGGACGGCCAGCGGCGATGATGCATGTGTCATGGCCAGGAAAATAAGCGATTCTCCGTCCGCGCGCCCTCCCGCAACTCCCGGAGCTAGGTTCAATTCGTGCATCCAGGAGGGGAGTGACGCACGAACGGAAGGACCGCCGGAGTTCGTGATGCAGTTCGCGCATACCGCAAGCAGCACGTCCTCGGAAACGCTGCGGGATTGCTGGTCTCACCCCTCAACGAGCGCCAACACGCGCAACGGGCTGCCCGAACCGTTCTCGATCTTCAGCGGCGTGGTGATCAAGACGGCCCCGGTCGCCGGCAACAGATCGAGATTGGTCAGGCTGGCGAGGCCGAACTTGTTGTGGCCGTGCATCAGGTGATGCGCCGGGAAGGCGGGTTCGAAGGCGAACGCCTGGCCGGCATCGGTGCCGACGGCTTCGACGCCAAAGCCGTTCACGTCGCGCTCCTTGACCAGGAACGTCACCGCTGCGGCACTCGGGCCCGGCACATGCGGGCCGTCTTCCTTGGCGTTCAGGAATTTTGCCGGATCGGTGCGCTTGGACCAATCCGTACGCATCAGAATCCAGGCGCCCTTCGGAATGCGGCCGTGCTTGGCCTCCCAGGCTGTGATGTGGGCCGGCTCCAGCAGAAACTTTTCGTTCGTCGCGCTCTCCTTCGAGCAGTCGATGACGCAGGCCGGCGCAACGAACCGCTCGACGGCAATCGTGTCGGTGGCGCCAGCCTTGTTGTCCTTGCCGGTGACCCAATGGATCGGGGCATCGAAATGCGTGCCGGTGTGTTCGCCCATGGCCAGGTTGTTCCAGTACCAGGCCGGGCCGCGGTCGTCATACTTGGAGATGACGCTGGCCGAGAACGGGCTCGACTGCGCAAATGGCGGCGGCAACTGGATTACCGGCGTCGATGCCCGCAGCGTTTGCGTGAGATCGATGACGCGGATTTTGCCCGAAGCGATTGCGGCGGCGAAATCATTGAGCATGGCAAATCCCGCTGGAATAGAATTGGTGTTTGAGCTGACGATACCAAAGCCGGTACCGGCGGGCGAACCGTCAGCCAGCGACAGACCCTCGCTCTTGGGCCAGTTTGTCATGAGCGCGTTCGAGGGCAAGTGCTCATTGATCATTTTCTGCGCCGTAGCCCGTCCCGCGATCGGCAAGCCCTTGGCATCGATGACGCCGATCTGCGCCAGCACCGAGGCCTGGTCCCAGTAGATGTGCTCGCTCTTGAGCTTGTCGCCGCGGAAGTGAATGACGGCCACCAGCGGCACTTCGACGAACTTACCGGTGGGCGCAAGCCCCGGCAGCATCCAGTCAATCTCACGCGTGTGCGTGAAGGAAAAGATCATCTCATCGACGATGCGGTCAGTACCCACCGTGCGCGAGAGGGGAATGATCTTGGTGTCCTCGGGGTTCGAGGGGATGAAGTGATACTTGTAGAAGCGCTTCAGTTGATCGTGTCCGACGCCGCCCGTCATGGTCGGGATGTGGTTCACGTAAGGGTCGGCCACCATGGTTTTCATGGTGGCGTCGACATCCTTGGTGCCGAACTCGGTAGTGACATGCTCCTCCCAAACTTCGGCGAGCGAGAAGTAGGGCCCCATGACGCGTTTGAGCTGGGTCAGCGTGCGCGTGCTGGCCATCAGCGCGGCCGGCCGGTCCCAACTGTCGCGCCCGGGGGTGGCGAAGGCGTTGTCGACGCCGGGGTAGTTGTAGACCTCGACATCGGGACGTGAACGGAAGGTATCGGCGATCAGTTTTTGTTGTTCGAGCGAGCAATGATGATCTGCTCCCGCGATGTGCATGGTCATCGGGCAGCGGACGCGGCGTGCTTCATGGAGATGATTGGCCAGGCCGACGCCATAGTAGGAGACGGCGCAGTCCACATCGGTGCGGGCGGCCGCGAGATAGGCAAGGGTGCCGCCGAAGGTGTGGCCGAGCACACCTACTTTGCCGCGATGCTCGGGCCGCCTGCGCAGCGCCTGCATGGTCGCTTCGATGTCCTCGATGCCGGCATCGAGATCGAAGTGTTTGTAGAACTCCAGTGCGCGCGGGCGTTCGGCGGCGCTATAGCCAATCGAGACGCCCGGTTGCAGGCGCCAGAACAGGTCCGGCGCCATGACGACATAGCCCTCCTCGGCATAGTGGTCGGCCATCTGCTTGACGGTATCGTTGACGCCGAAAATGTCCTGCAGCAGGATGAGGCCCGGTCCCGATCCGGACGCTGGCTTGGCCAGATAGGCATTGAACGAACGGCCGTCGCCAGCCTGCACCTCGACATAACGACCCACGGTTTTTCTCCCTCGGATTTGGCGCAACCGGAATTCTGGAACGGTTGCAGACGATGGCAATGGTGGTGGTGGTGTGACGACAGACGGCGGCGCCATGACGGTCGGCGCCGGCGAGGGCGGTACGATCGGATCGCGCGCATCGAAGACGCGCTCCAGCCACCCGGCGTCGATCTCTGGCAGCGGAATGGCGTCGATCAGGCGGCGCGTGTACGGATGTTCGGCGGCGCGGAAGAGTTTCTCGCACGCGCCCTGCTCGACGATCTCGCCCTGCAGCATCACGACCACGCGGCTGCACAGCACACGGACCACTGAGAGATCGTGCGCGATGAAGGCGAGCGCCAGGCCCATGTCGCGTTGCAGTTCCTGCAGCAGCGTCAGGATCTGCGCCTGGGTCGAGACATCGAGCCCGGACACGATCTCGTCGGCCAAAATGAAATCGGGATTGGTGACGATAGCGCGCGCGATGCCGACGCGCTGGCGCTGGCCACCCGACAGCTGATGTGGATAGCGCTCCGCAAATCGCCGCGACAGGCCGGCGCGCTCCAGAGCCACCAGCGCCATGTCACGGGCGCGGTCGTTCTGGCCAGCGGCCACGGCTGGCATGGCAATCGAATCAATCACGGTCCGGCGCGGATTGAGACTGGAGAGTGCGTTCTGGAAAATCATCTGCATACGCGCCCGCAGTGGACGCATGCGGGGTTCCGTTGCGGTGGTGATGTCGACGCCGTCGAAGGTGAGCTGGCCGCCGGTTGGCTGGATGAGCCGGACCAGCGTGCGGCCGAGCGTGGTCTTGCCCGAGCCGGACTCACCGACAATGCCCACGGTCTCGCCGCGCGCGATGGAGAAGTCGACGCCTCTAAGGATTTCCGTCAGCGGCGCGCGCCCAAACAGGGGTTTTCGCGCGCGGTCGGGTAACGCCACGCGCAGGTTTTGGGCGGTGAGGAGGGCGGTGCTCATCGGTAGCTGCCCCCCGGCGGGATTGCAGCGTAGACGGCGCGTTGAACGTGGTCGGGGACCGGCCGCAGCTCCTGATCGGGCCGGTCATGGCGCGGCGTGGCGGCGAATAGCGCGCGGGTAAAGGCATGGCGCGGGGCGGACATTATGTCTGCCACGGCGCCTTGCTCCAGGATGACACCGCCGTGCATGACCGAGAGGCGATCGCAAATCTTGGCGACCACGCCAAGATCGTGGGTGACGAACAGGATCGCGGTGCCGTGCTTCTGCCGCAGATCGTGGATCAGGCGGAGGATCTGCTTTTGCACTGTGACATCAAGGGCGGTGGTGGGCTCGTCGGCGATGATCAGTTTGGGCTCGCAGGCAAAGGCGATGGCGATCAGCACGCGCTGGCGTTGGCCGCCAGAAATCTCGTGCGGATAGCGGCGAAGAATGTTTTCAGGCTCGCGGATTTGCACTTCATCAAGAAGGGCGAGAGCACAGCCGCGGGCAGCCGCAGAGCTCAGACCGAGCCGGTCGCGCATGACATCCGTCATCTGATGTTCGATGCGGCGCGTCGGGTTGAGGGCGGTGAGGGGGTCCTGAGGGATGAGTGCAACGCCGCGGGCCAACAGCTGGCGCATCTGCAGCCTGGGCAGTCCCACAATCTCAGTGCCTTCGAAGCGGATGCTGCCGGAGGTAATGCGAACCGCGTCCGGCAAAACGCCGAGCACTGCCTTGGCGATCATGCTTTTGCCGGCCCCGCTCATGCCAACCAGGCCGTGCACTTCGCCAGCGGCGACTTGCAGTGAGACGTCGGTAAGCAATTGCGGCGCGGACGGGTTGCCGGTCAGTACGGCATTCAGCCGGTCGAGGATCAGCACAGCGCTCATTTCAACACCGGATCGAGTTCGGCCTTCAGACCGTCGCCAAACAGGTTCAACGACAGCACTGTGGCCAGCAAGGCAAGCATCGGAAAGACCATGATCCAGGGCGCCTGATGGATGACCTGACGGCCTTCCGCGATCATGCCGCCCCAGGTTGGTGCGTCGGTGGAAATCGAGAGACCGACAAACGACAGGATCGCCTCGACGATGACCGCAATTCCCATCTCGAGGGTGAACAACACCAATACCAGGGGAAGGATGTTGGGGACGATTTCGCGGGCAAGGATCGTGAGAGGTTTCAGGCCGGCGACCACGGCCGCGTCCACATAGTCCATATGCTTCTGCTTGAGGGTTTCGGCCCGCACCACGCGGCAAAAACGCGTCCAGTCGATGACGATGATGGCGATGATGACGGAGCTGAGGCCGGTTCCGATCAGGGCGACCAGGATGATCGAGAGCAGAACCGGCGGAAACGACGTCCACACATCGACGAGGCGCGAGATGATCATGTCGATCACGCCGCCGAAATAGCCAGCGAGCAGTCCGAGCCCAGTGCCCATGATGGCGGTAGGCACGGCGGCAAGGACGGCGACCTCCATGGCGATCCGGGCGCCCCAGATCAGGCGCGAGAGCAGATCGCGGCCGAGGCTGTCGGTGCCAAGGAGATGCCCGGCCCAGCTTGGGCGCTGCAACTGTGCGATCAGGTCCTGCTCCAGCGGGTCGAACGGCGCCAGCCAAGGCGCTGCCAACGCCGTGAACACCAGGAGCGCCAACACCAGCCCGCCCACCAGCACTCGCCCGTTGGCGGCCAATCGGATCAGTGGACGGTCGGCCGACAGGCGCGGCATGGCGGCATCAACCATGGCTGAGCTTCGGGTTGAGCGCGACCGTGGCGAAATCCAGCAGCAGATTGATGGCAATGAAAAGCACGGCGAACACGAGCACCAATCCTTGGATCATCGGCAGATCGCGGTTGATGACCGCATCGATGGCGAGATTGCCGATGCCAGGATAGGAAAAAATACGCTCAATCAACACCGTCCCGCCGATCAGGAAGGTTAACTGAACGCCGGTCAATGTGACGGTCGGAATAGCGGCATTGCGCAACGCCTCGCCGATAATGACGCGCCATTCCGAGAAGCCTTTTACGCGGGCGAGCAGCACGTAATCCTGCGTCAGTTCTTCTTTCAGAGAGGCTTTCAGGACCCGGGCGATCAGCGCCGAGAACGGGAGCGCTAGGGCGAGCGCGGGCAGGATCATGTGCTTGAGCAGGTCGGCCAGAACCGTGCCGTCGAAGCGGAGCACGCTCTCGATGAGCTGGAACTGCGTGAGATAGTTAAGGCCGATGCTGGGATCGGATCGGCCGGAAATCGGCAGGATCGGGACCAGTACGCCAAGCACCAGGATCAGGCTCAGCGCCCATATGAAGTCGGGTACGGACTGCGCAAGACCCGTGATGCCGTCGATGACCGCCTCCGGCCAGCGATCACGCCAGCGCGTGCCAACAACCGCAAGTGTGACGCCAAGGATAACCGCGATCGCGGCCGCCAGCAGCGCCAGCTCGAGCGTGGCCGGCAGGCGCGAGAGGACCAACCCCAGCACGCCGCGCCGCATGGTGATCGAGGTGCCGAAATCGCCAACCGCAGCGTGCTGCAGCCAGATCCAGAATTGTTCAGCGATCGTTTTATCAAACCCGTACAAGGCCTTAAGCCGCTGGAAATCGGCCTCGCTGGCGCCTGGCGGCAGCATCATGGAGATCGGGTTGCCCGGCACCACGCGCACCAGAACGAACACAATCACCGCCACTCCCGCCAGCGTCGGCACGGCCTGGATGAGGCGGGAGAGGAGGGCGCGCATCATGGCAGTGTGCGAATTGCGAGTGGCGAGTTGCGAATTGAAATCGCTGCAACTTGAGTTGGAGCGCGTTCTGTCAGCGCATCCAGTCTACCCAACTCGCAACTCGCCATATCGCAACTCGCCAATTCTGCTTAACTCATCAGCCCCGGCAGCAAGGCACCGGACACATGCGGCGTTACTTTCAGCGTATCCTTATATAGGATCGGCTGCACATACTGCATCAAGGGGATCACTTCACCCTGTTCGGCAATATATTTGTCGACCGCCTTGTAGCCGGCAATACGCTTGGCCTCGTCCTTCTCGCCCCACAAGGGGCCAATCAGATCGATGGTATCCTTGCCGTGCCAGGCGCAGTGAGGCGACATTCCGAACATGCTGAATCCGGTCGAGGTCGAGGGATCGCCGATCGAGTTGCCCCAGTTGTAGAACGCGGCCGGGGCCAGCTTGTGAGTGGCGCGTAGTTCGTAGTGTTTGGCAATTTCGTAGACTTCGATCTCGACCTCGGCGCCAATTTTTCGCCACATGCCGACGATGGCCTGCACCATCTCGTAGTCCTTCGGCTTGAAGCCGCGTGTGGTCTGGATCTTGAATTTGACCGGCTTGTCCTTGGTAAATCCGCTCGCCGCCATCAGCTCGGCAGCCTTGACCGGATCGTAGGGCACCACCGTCGAGGCGTCGAAGGCAGCATACTGCGGCGCCTGCAGCGTATTCAGGGGCACGCCGTAGCCATGCAGCAGCGTGTCGACGATGGCCTTCTTGTCGATCGAAATCGAGAGCGCGAGACGGACATTCTTGTCCAGCATCGGCTCCACGTCGGTGATGAAGATCATGCCGATATCGCTGATCGGCGTGGTGATGCCCTTGAGGCCCGGCTTGCCCTTCAGACGATCAAATTCCTCATACGGAATTTCCAGCGTCACGTCCGACGAGCCGCTCTCAATCTCGGCGACGCGCGCGGTGGCGTCGGTCACGAACTTGAAGATGACGGTGTCGATGGCCGGCTTGCCTTTCCAGTAATTGGGATTGGCCTTCAGGCGCACAAAACCGTTGCGTTCGAACTGGTCGACCATGTACGGGCCTGATCCGATTGGCTTGGCCTCGAAGCCCTCGGCGCCGACCTTGGTGTAGTAGGCCTTTGGCAGGACGTAACCGGTGAGGAAGCTCATCCATTTGAAATAGGTAGGCTCAAATGACTTCATGTCGGCGGTGATTTTGTTGCCGTCGATCTTGAAGCCATTGACCTTGCCCCAGATGAACTGGATCGGATTGCCAGTCTTTTCGTTACCCGCCCGCTCCAGCGACCACACAACGTCTTCGGGTGTCAGGTCGGAGCCATCGTGCCATTTGACGCCCTTGCGGATGTCCATCCAGACCTTCGAGCGGTCGTCATTCCAACCCCATTTTTCAACGATACCAGGGGCTTGCGCCAAGTCCGGCGCTTGATCGATGTAGAGGTCAAAGACGCTCTGATAGATTGACTGGATGGTCGGGTTGACCGCCGATGTGCCGACCGTCGGGTCGAAAGAGGGCAGATTGACGTGATAGGCGATGGTCAGCTTATCGGTGCCGGCAAAGGCCTGGTCGAAGCGAAAGGCGGGAATGGCAGCGGCGGCTGCGCCACCGATCATCAAGCCGCGGCGGGTCAACAACATTGGCAATTCCTCCTGGTTCGGCCCGCCGGTTGCATTCCAGCGAGGCCTTTGATTGTGCTACTACCCAATCAGACCAAACGGTGTTCGGTCAATGACTTCCGCGCGCAGCAAGCCGTGGCCCTGGACAAATTGAGACCGCATATGGATGGGCTTGCCGGCTTGCCTGGCGCCTGCTCCAATAACCGCTGCCAGTCCCTTCACATTGACGAGTGACCCATGCCAGTCAGTTTCACTACCGATCGCATGTTGAATTTCGGCGATTGCGATATCTCCGGCACTGCCTATTACCCGGCCTATCTCAACATCCTCAATGGCGTGATCGAGGAGTTCTGGACCAAGATCGGTTTCCCCTGGCACGAGATCATCTGGAAGGAAAAGTGGGGGACGCCAACGGTGCATCTGACCTGCAATTTCTCCAAGCCATCCTTGTTTGGCGAGACGCTGACCTTCCGGCTGACCGTGACCAAGGTTGGACGGTCGTCGGTGACCATCGAGCACACGGTACATTGTGGTGACGAGGCTCGCTGGTCCGGCCATCAGGTGCTAGCGGCCAGCTGGCTCGAGCAGCACACCAGCATGGCCTGGCCCGAGGACGTGAAAGTGAAGCTGGTGTCGTTTCTGCCGAAAGGGGCCGCCGCTAGCTGAGTTTCATGGCTCATACCGTCCAACTTAAGTATTGACCTGTCATGTACTTGGCGAATGAAGAAGGTAATGGCGTAGGGCGACTGGCAAGTCGCCCTCGGGCAGCGAGTTCGCTGATAGAGGGCGACTTGCCAGTCGC
>JANMVX010000160.1:0-2178 GCA_031393505.1 Hyphomicrobiaceae bacterium
GTCCGTGCAGCGCCGTCCCCCCAATCCACGACCTCGGAAGATGGCTCGCTTTGGGGGGCGAGAAATGCCGAGATCATTTTACAGAACAGCGACCTATCCGAAATTTGATGTTGCAATACGTACCTTTGCCGGGATTTACCCCATTACGGTGAACGTTTTCGCGCCGGAGAACGGATTTCCACAGGCTTTGTCGAATCAGCGGTGAACCAGATCGTGGATAAGCGTTTCGATAAGCGTCAGTCGATGCGTTGGACGCCGACGGGTGCTCACCTACTGCTCCAGGCCCGCACCCGGGTTCTCAATGGCGATCTCGATCAACTCATCCGCGGTCGCTACCCAAACTTCAGAAAACCGGCGGAAAATGGATTTGCCCCTATTTTGTGATGGGTTCCAACAAGGGCGAGGCCAGCAACGCGCTCCGGCGCGCGGTGTTCTTCCATCGCCAGGGCGAAATCCGCGACCGCACCTACGAGAACCAGCAGCATCGTGCCTCAGGCCTCAACCTGGTCGTGACCGCCATCATCCTGTGGAACACCCGCTACCTGGAGCGAGCCGTCGCCACGCTCCGTCAGGCCGAGGACGTGCCCGACTACCTACTGGCCCCATCTCTCGCTACTCGGATGGCAACACGTGAATTTCCCCTCGAAAGGGAGAAGTGTTACCCATGTGTCCGGAACGATTTGTCAGCTATGTGTCGGGTCGTACACAGCAGTAGGACACCACCATGAGCATTCGCGTCGGCATTGTCGGGATCAGCGGTTTTGGCGGCGGCGAGGCGATGCGCCTGGTCGCGAGCCACCCGTCTTTCGAGCTAATCTACGCTGCGGGCGAGGGCAGCGCCGGCAGCCGATTGGTGGACCGCTTCCCCGGTGTGCCGGCCAAGCTGGCCGAACTGGTGATCGAGAAGTGGGACCCTGTGACCCTGCCGAAGCTCGACGTGCTGTTCGCGTCGCTGCCCACGGGCGCCTCGGCCGAGGCGCTGGCGCGCGTCCCCAAGGACGTGAAGATCGTCGACATCGGCGGCGACCACCGATACGTCGAGGGTTGGGCGTACGGCCTGGCCGACGTCTGGCCAGCCCAGATCGAGGGTCAGATCCGCGTTGCCAACCCCGGCTGCTTCCCCGCAGCGACGCTGATCGCGCTGGCGCCGCTGCTGGCCAACAAGCTGATCGAGCCTGGCAACATCGTGATCGACGCCAAGACCGGCATCTCCGGTGCCGGCCGGGGCGGCGCCGACAGCAAGTTCGGCTACGCCGAGAGCAACGAGAACTTGGTGCCCTACGGTCTGCTCAAGCACGTCCACATGCCCGAGATGGCCAAGACGATCGAGCGGCTGAGCGGCGGCAGCGCGGCCGGGCTGGTGTTCACGCCACACTTGGTGCCGATGACCCGCGGCGTACTCGCCACCATTTACTGCCGCGGCCGCGCCACCACGGGCCAGTGCTTGGATGCGGCCCGGCGCTTCTACGCCGGGCGGGCGTTCGTCCGCGTGACCGACAAGCCGCCGCAGACCAAATGGGCTACCGGCTCGAACCTCGCTTTCGTCAGCTATGCGGCTGATCCAGAGCGCAACTTGGTGATCGCGATGGGCGTGGTCGACAATCTCGGCAAGGGAGCGGCCGGCCACGCGGTGCAGAATGCGAACCTGATCTGCGGCCTGCCAGAAACCGCGGGGCTGGACGGCGTACCTGTCTGGCCATGATATCTTTGGTTCCGTCGCAAGTTTCGTGGGAGCATTGCCAAGTTGATTGTGGTCTTCGTCTGCGGTGGCGGCTGGCTATGAAAACTCCATCGACGCAGTCGCGCCTGAAAGGCTTTCCGTTTCCCCCGCGAGATCATTTCCTATGCTGTTTGGGCTTACTATCGCTTCGCCCTCAGCACAGCGGAGGCCGAGGATCGTCTGGCTGAGCGGGGTGTTATCGTCAGTCGGGAGACTGTTCGGCTGTGGGGTCAATCCCGGCAAAGGTACGTATTGCGACATAGGGTTCATCGCAGTGAGCGTCGCTGGCATGGACAAAGATTCTTCGGCCTCCAGGCCGGTCGGACTGGGTCGATGTCGGGCTGTAGGCCTGTTCCGGGTGCCACAAGGCCCGCACACGCGGCGTCTTGCGCCTTCAAAAGTCCGATTTCTGGTCCGTGCAGCGCCGTCCCCCCAATCCACGACCTCGGAAGATGGCT
>JANMVX010000165.1:0-2891 GCA_031393505.1 Hyphomicrobiaceae bacterium
TATCTCCCACGGCGGGGGCTATTATTTTGCACGGGTGTTGTTGCTATATATTTAAACTGCCCCCGATTTTCTTCCACGAGTCGCCCCTACCATCGCGCCGGTCGATTCAGCCCAAAGCCTCGGTCCGGAACAACGTCACGCGCAACCCGCCATGCGGCACGGGCGCCGTGGTCGGCAGGAACGGCAATCCGGTCGCCTTGGCCAGCGACGGCTCGGTGGTCACCAGGCCGACGCGCCAGCCGGCGAACCGGCTCATCAGGGTTTGCCCAAGCGCGCGATAGAGTGACAAAAGGCTTTTCTTATCGCCGATGCGCGCGCCATAGGGCGGGTTGACCATCACCAGGCCGGGCGGGCCATCGGGCCTCGGAAGGTCGCTGACGGTATGCTGATGGAAGTGCGTGAACGCCGCCACGCTGGCGCGCTCCGCGTTGGCCTGGCTCATGCGAACCGCGCCTGTGTCGCGGTCGCTGCCATAAAACTTGAACGCCGGCGCAGCGTTTGCGCGCAACTCCCGCATACTGCGCCAGGCCGCCGCATCGAAACTCGCCAGTTGCTCGAAGGCGAAACTCCGTGTGCGCCCTGGACTCAACCCGACCGCGATTTCAGCCGCCTCGATGACGAAGGTCCCCGATCCGCACATCGGGTCGAGCACCGGCTCCGTCCCCTCAAAACCGCACTGGCGCAGGAACAGGGCCGCCAGCGACTCGCGCATGGGCGCCCGGTTGACCTCTTCCTTATGGCCGCGCTTGTGCAGCGGTTCTCCTGAGGTATCGAGACTTATCGTACACAGATCGTTCTCGATACGCGCCTTGACGCAGACCTCGGCATCGGGAGACAATGATGCGGAAATTTCCTCCGTGATCGCCGTACCGATGCGCTCGGCGGCCGCGCCAGAATGGTAGATGCGCGAGGTGCGGCAGGTCGCTTCGACCCGCACCGGCACGTCCGGGCGCAAAACCTCCGCCCACGGCACTTTGCGCGCGCGCTTGTCCAGCTGCGCCAAGTGCAGCGCGGGGAAGTCGGCGATGCGGGCGAGAACATGGCTGGCGCCGCGCAGCTCCAGGTTGGCGCGCCAGACCTCGGGCCAGTTGCCCTGGAAGATCACGCCGCCCTTGACCGCCTTGGCGCCGGCAAAGCCTTTGGCGAGCGCTTCGGCGCACAGCACCGGCTCAAGGCCGGGCGGGCCGGCCAGGAAGATTTCGAAGGGTGCGCCAGTGGACATGCGCGTGGGGATAGCGCGCGGATGCCGGGGCAGCGAGCGGTTTTTCAGCGGCCGCCGCCGACGGGTCGTGGACCTTGCACCATCGACAGGTTAAGACGGCGAGCCAAGTCCAGGGGGATGATCATGGAGCAACGCGAACTCGGCCGCAGCGGCCTGACGGTGTCGGCGCTCGGCCCCGGACTGGACAGTCGCCCCGAGGCGATCCGCATCGAAAGTGCGCAGTCCCCGGAACATAGCGAGAAGGCGACGGCGGAGTAGGGCGCAATAGGCCTCTTCGCCGTATTGCGCCGCAAGGTCCCAATACGCACACACGTGGTTGTAGCGAGCCCTGCGGCGCAATACGGCGCGAAGAAAAAGCGCCTATTGCGCCCTACGGAACAACAGAAAGAACCTCCATGACCGCCGCCGAAACCACCGCCCCACAAGCGCGGCCGATGCATGGCATCCTGCTCGTGGTGGCGGCGACGCTGGCGTTTGCGCTCTCCGATGTCGTGACCAAGCAGCAGACCATGCGGCACCCGGTGGCGGTGGTGGTGGCGGTGCGATATTTCGTCAACCTCGGCCTCTTGACCGTGTTGCTCGGCCCGCGCCTGGGCGCCGATCTGTGGCGCGCCAACCGCAAGGGGCTGGTGTTTTTGCGCGGCCTCTGTCTGGCGCTGGCCTCGCTGACCATGGGCTTGGCGCTGCGCGTCATGCCGGTGGGCGAAACGGTCGCCATCATCTATCTCGCGCCCTTCGCGGTGATGGTGCTGGCGATCCCGCTGCTGGGCGAACGGGTCAGCCGGGTCGGCTGGGCCTGCGCCGCGCTGGGGTTTCTCGGCGTGCTCTTGATCGTGCGGCCGGGCGCCGGGCTCGATCCCGTTGGGGTGGCGTTCGCCGTGGTGAACATCGCGTTCGCAACCGGTTATCATTTGTTGACGCGCTATCTGGTGCGCAGCGAAAGCACCATCGCCATGCTGTATCAGACCGCGCTGGTGGGGAGCGTGTTCTTCGGCCTGATGGCGTTGGGCTCGCTGAGCGGCCTGTCAGTGAGCCCGGCCGATCTGGCCATGATGGCGCTGCTGGGCGCCCTGGCGACGCTCGGCCATTTCCTGTTCACGGCGGCATACCGCGAAGCGCCGGCCTCGCTGCTGGCGCCGGTCAACTACCTGCATCTGTTCTGGGCCGGCGGCCTCGGCTGGCTGATCTTCGGGCATCTGCCCGATGCCTGGAGTCTGGCCGGCATGGCGCTGGTGTGCGCCGCGGGGGCGGTGGTGACGGTGTGGGCTTATGTGGGCCGGGAGCGGTGAGCGGGGCGCCGCCGCATCGGTCTCGTTCACAACTGTCGGGTTATACCTGAAACATACGGCACGAGCGTCGCGCTGTCAACAACTACTTTGCGGTTGCTCGATAATTCTTGAGCAACGCGCAATAATTTCGATTTTTTGCACGTTATTTATTTCGAATTTAATCCAGGCTTCACGATATACTTCCAGTAATTCTTCTCGGCCACGCCTTTCTCGCTGCGGGCATGGCCGCGCACCGAAACGCCGGCCTCGTGCACCGTGTCGGGGCTGCCCGAGACCAGCGGATGCCACCAGGCGAGATCCTTGCCCTGGTCCACCAGCCGGTAGGCGCAGGTTGACGGCAACCAGTTGAGCGTACTGACGTTTTCCGGGGTCAGCACGAT
>JANMVX010000176.1:0-5327 GCA_031393505.1 Hyphomicrobiaceae bacterium
GCAAGCCGATCACGAAGTCTGACATCGCGTCTAAGACCGCGCACAACACCTACGCGATCGCAGCGCTGCCGCCGACGCCTATATGCAACCCGGGTCGCGCCGCGCTGGAGGCGACCTTGAAGCCGTCGCCCGTCACCGATCTGTTCTTCGTCGCCGACGGCCGTGGTGGCCACGTCTTCGCCGAAACAAATCGCGAGCATGAAGCCAACGTTGCCAAGTGGCGGCAGATCGAACGCGAACGCAGCGGCCTCGCCCCTGTTGTCGCACCGACGCAAGCGCCTGCGCCCGTCACCACCACCATCAATGCCCCGCGCGCGCCCGGTGCGGCGCTGGCCCCGGCATCAAAGCCGGCTGCACCGAAAACGAACTGATCCCGCCGGCCATAAGGTCTGACGTCTTGCCGCTGGTATCGGCGCGCGGAGTATCCATTACCGGCGACGCCGATTTTGTCGTTCGCGGGCGTAGCGTCCGCCAACTTCACTTCTTCGCCAGCTTCACCTTCGCCTTCAATGCCTTCGCGACATCCTTGCTGACGAAGCTGGAGACATCGCCGCCCATCAGGGCAATCTGGCGTACGAGCGAAGCCGTGATGTGCCGCACGCCGGGGCTTGCCGGAAGGAACACCGTCTCGATGTCGTCCGCCATCGCCCCGTTCATGCCGGCCATCTGCATTTCGTAGTCGAGATCGGTGCCATCGCGTAAGCCCCGGATCATCATTGTTGCGTCCAGTTCGCGCGCCGTCTCGATGGCGAGGCCATCGAACGTGATGACCCGAAGGCGGTGTGCGCCCGACTTCAGCAGCGGCTTACATTCAGCCTGCAGCAACGAAATGCGCTCTTCGGCAGAAAACAGCGGCGCTTTGCCCGGATGCACGCCGATGCCGATCACCAGTTCGTCGACCAACTTCAGGGCGCGCCCGATAATATCGGTGTGCCCGCGCGTCACGGGATCGAAGCTGCCAGGGTAAAAACCGATGCGGGTCATGCAAGCGTCTTAGCGGACAGCGGACGCGGCGACAATCGGGGAGGTGACCTCAAGTCTAGGGTTGAAGCGCGCATGGCGATGCCTCCACCGGGAGCGCGGGCGCCGGACGGCTGCGGGTAGCGAAATAAATGAGCAGCCATCCGGCGCCCTCACTGCGGAGTTTTTCTGTGCCACTGATGCGCCGCGGTTTGGGGCGTCACCCATTCCTGCCGTTCAAGGCGTCCGCCGGATCGTCCCATTGCTGGGGTCCTTAAGGAGAGCGCACCAACAGTCTCCGGGTCTCCTGGGTCCGTCCGTGCACGCCTGAGCGCACGGCCCCGAGCCTCCCGGCCACCGCCATCCCCTGCCACGCGTGCGACGGTCGCGACGACGTCCCGTTGTTGGCAGGCGATGGCGGAAATACTACCGCAATATTTTGAATAGTCAAGTATAAATAGTATACTATAGTTAATACGGCATTTTGTTATTGAAAGACAGACGTCGCTGGTAGGGGCAGCTGCAAGCCGCCCCTTCCAATGACCTCCGTCTACGGTCCATTATAGAACGACACCTTCACCGCTTCCACAATTCCGGAAACGTTCCGCTTGGCTCAGGATAATCGTCCGCAGGCTGTGCACGGATCGCCGCGATGCGTTTGCCCGCCGCCGCAATCGCTTCGGCGCCATCCAGCGCGGAAAAGCGGATGTGGTACTCGCGCGCCTCGTCATGCTCCAGCCAGATCATTTCCTTGCGCTCGTTCGCAAACGTCTTTCCGTACACGTGGTGCGTGCAGGGCTCCAGGCCCATTGTGTATAAGCCGGACTGGAGGTTCTGCCATTGCAGATAACAGGGCATCTCGGCCCTGCGGCTCTCCAGCATCACGCCGAAGCCGAGCGCGTCGTTGACCAGCGCCACCGGCACGATCCCGTCCTTGTCGGCCACCATGTCGTGCTCCCAAACCTGCTCGCGGAAGGGGTGTTGCGGGGCGGCTTGGGTCTTGTAGCCGATGCCCTGCTTGCGGTAGTCGGCGTGATGCCCCGCCCACAGCACATCGCCGATCGGGGCGATGTAGCGCGATCCCTCCGCCAGCACCGGATAGCCGACGTTGAAATGATAGAGCAGCATATGCGGTGTACGGTAGAAGCCTCTGTTAACCACGCGATCATGGATCGTAAAGACGCTTTCCCCGACCCGCGCCTCGATGCGTCGGATCAGATGCAGGTTCTCGCCGAACACGGTCGCTTGCATCACGACGCCCTCGCACCACAGCACGCACTCGTCGCCCTCCCAGCGCTCGCCGTAGCCGGTGAGGCGCGCGGGATTGGCGCTGACGCGGCCGTGAATGGGGTAGGTGACGGTTTTGCGGAATGGGTAGTTGAAGTGATCGGCGCTTTCTTCCAGCGGGCCAAAAATGTGGTCGAGCCCGCAGGTGGCGAGCAGGCCTGAGAAGGAGCGCAGCCATCCGAGGCCGTTTTCGGCGTCTGTGTTGGTGATACCGGGCGCGCGAAACCCGGCGGGGGAGTGCCAGCCTATGGCACGCCCTGAGTGCTCGCAATCGCCGATGTCCATGGCGCGGTCGATGAGGACGGTGAAGCGAAAACCCGTCCCGGTACGGAATTCCAGCAGGCGGATGCCGTTTTCTAAGCCGTCGGAAAGCGTTATCAGCCGCACGCCCGCGAATTGGGACAGCATGCCAGAGTGGGCGGCGATGTCTCGGCGCGAATGGAGGCGTCCGTAGAGTTCGACCATGGTTCCTCCAGTTGGCAAGTTGCCGTGTGGCCCGCTAGCCTACCGTGGGCTTATCGAGTATCAAAGATGCTCTGCGTTAGGAAAGTTGCATATCACGGGGTGACGCCATGGCGGATGTGTTCCTCAGCTACAATCGTGCCAGTAAGCAGATGGCCCAGGACTTCGTCGATCAGCTGCGAAGGCGCGGCGGCTACACGGTCTGGTGGGACCAGGAGATGTCCGGCGGCGAGAATTGGATCAAGGAGGTCAATCGCCATCAAGCCGCCGCCAAGGCCACGATCGTTCTGTGGACGCGGAAATGCTTCAGCGACGAGCCCGAAGATCGCGGCCATGTCACATCGGAGGTGCTGTGGGCGCAACAGAACGAACAAGTGGTGATCCCGCTCACCATCCCGCCATTTGACTGGGCGCAGCTGAGGCCGCCCTTCAATGCGCTGCAAACCTATCGCTTCAACGAGTACGATCTCATCTGCCGGGAACTCGCAAGGCAGGGCATTGACCCGTCCGGCGAGCCTGCGCCAGTCCGTTACGAGTGCCAGGATGTTTTCAAGACCAGCGGCGAACTGAGACACACTCTGGTCAGGCGCGAGACCATCGCGGGGTACCGCGACTTGCGCGCCAACATCCGGGCCCAAGGCATGATCGTGCGGTTGCACGGGGATACCCAGTCGGGCAAGACGCAGTTTGCGCTGCATGCGCTCGACGAGATGCGCCCGTTCCAGCTACACGGCAAGGCGATTAAGTCGGTCGACGACATTTACGATACCATCGCCGCCAACGAGCCAGACATTCCCAGGGACAATCGAAGCGCCGTCACCAGATACATCAAAGACATGCAGCGCCCGGTGATGATCGACGACTTCCATTGGGTGCGCAACGAGTCGCTCTATCCGGACGACCCAGAACGGCTTCAGCACGATGTGATCGAGGAATTCAGACAGTATCGGGACGACAACATCAGCTTGCTGCTGATCTCGATCCCCGATTGCGCTGCTCGCTGGCTAGGCAACGAGGTCGGCATGAGGTCCGTCGCGATCGAGATGCCGGGCTGGACGGAACGACAGCTGCGGCCCATTGCGGATGCGGGGTTTGCCAGGCTGCGGGTACGGTTCCATCCTAGCGTCATCGACGAACTGGTGAGCCAGTCGCATCGCAACCCGGCGCTGCTGCAGAAATTCTGCCTGCGTCTGTGTCACGCCAAGAACATCTGGGAGTCGTTCGAGACCGAAACGGCGAGAGCGGTGAGCCGCCTGGAGCTCCAGCGCGTGTTCCGCAATGTCGCCGAAGAAATCTACGGCGACCGCATAAAGACGATGGTCGAGAGCGGGCAAAAATACACGCTCAATGGCGGTGCACGGCGGATCACGCTCGATGCATTACTGCTAAAGGTGCTCGACCTCAGGGGTGGGTTTCAGCAGCTGACCACCAACACCGTACGCAGAACCATTCGCGACGAGAGACTGGTGGAACAGTCTGAACTCCGAAGGATCACTGAAGACGCGATTCTCAAAGCGGGGCAGCAGTTCATCATGCAGTTGCGCGAGGCCGGTCTGGCCGAGACCACGCTCGGCCTGGAAGACGAACGCTTCTTCCTCCAGCACCCGAGTTTCAAAGTCCACCTGCACTGGAAGCTGATGCCCGACTTGAAGCTCGGTGAGCCGGCACTAGGCAAGTTCGTCGAGCACACCAAGGCCGATCTGCTGGTACAGTCGTCGACAGCGACCGAGCCAGCCGGCGACTGACGCAAGGGACCGACAAGGGCCTTGCATTGGGCATTCTGACACCAGGTAAGCTCAAGTGGCTCCAGCGACCCCTCTGCCCACGGGAGATTGGGCGGTGGGGTTGCCGACTCCGAATCTGTTTCAGACAAAAAAGTGGCCGCACTGGGCGGCCACGTCAATCTCTATGTTGTATTCCGCAGGCTGCAGCCCGCCGCCCTACCGCCTTGGACCCCGTCCGCCACCGCCGCCCTCGCGGCCACGGCCACCGCCGCCACCTGAGCGCGGACCTTCGTCGGCATCGCCCGGCTCTTCGGCCAGCTGCGCGCCCGTGGTCTGATCGACCACGCGCATGCTCAGCCGCACCTTGCCGCGGTCGTCGAAGCCCATCAGCTTGACGTAAACTTCCTGGCCTTCCTTGACCACCTCATCGACCGTCTGCGGACGGCCGCGCGTCAGCTGGCTGATATGCACCAGACCGTCCTTGGCGCCGAAGAAGTTCACGAAGGCGCCGAACTCGACCACCTTCACGACCTTGCCCTTGTAGATGGTGCCGACCTCGGGCTCCTGGGTGATGCCCTTGATACGGGCGATCGCCATCTCGATCGACTGGTGGCGCGCGGCGGCGACCTTGACGGTGCCGTCGTCGTCGATGTCGATTTTTGCGCCCGTCTCTTCGACCAGCGCGCGGATGACAGAACCGCCCGATCCGATCACTTCACGGATCTTATCGACCGGGATCTTGATGATTTCGATACGGGGCGCGTATTCGCCCAGTTCTTCACGGGCGCCGGTGAGCGCCTTGTTCATCTCGCCCAGAATATGCAGGCGGCCAACTTGAGCCTGGCCCAGGGCCACGCGCATAATCTCTTCGGTGATGCCGGTGATCTTGATGTC
>JANMVX010000181.1:0-20529 GCA_031393505.1 Hyphomicrobiaceae bacterium
GGCGCGGCATTGTGACGCTGTTCTATGACGTGACGCGGGCGAGCGACGGCGAGAGCGTGATGACGGGGGAGTATGTGCATTTTATTGGGGTGGGGGAAGACGGGACTCGGGATTCGGGACTTGGGACTCGGAGGGGGAGCGGAGCTGATGGCGGCTAAGTGACAAATCTTGGCTATTAAGTTGGCTTGCCGCATGAACACTCTTTGCACAGCCTGTCTCCGAGTCCCGAGTCCCGAGTCCCCATGTCCCTGTTTCTCGAAGACTACCACCCCGGCGATACCGTGCACTTCGGCTCCCACACCTTCACGGCCGAGGCGATCAAGGCGTTTGCGGAAAAATATGATCCGCAGCCGTTCCATGTCGATGCGGTGGCGGCGGAACGATCCGTGTTCGGAGGACTTTGCGCATCCGGGTGGCACACCGCCTCGGTCTGGATGCGGCTGATGGTGGATGCCGAGCTGAAGGCGCTGGCGGAGCTGAAGGCGGCCGGACAGCCGATCGGGCGCATGGGGCCGTCCCCGGGGTTTACCGACATGCGGTTCCTAAAACCGGTGCGGCCGGGCGATACGCTGACCTATACGGGGGCGGTGACCGGGATCGAGGATTGGCGCGGGCGGCCCAAATGGGGGCTGATGGTGTCGCACAACGAGGCGCATAACCAACACGGAGAAAAGGTGTTTTCGATCACGGGACGGGTGCTGATGGAGCGGAAAACGCCGGCGGGCGCATGAGCGGGGCGCGGTTTTCCGGATTTCCGCGAAAAGACTCACTTTTTTGTCGTTTTTTACTCCCTTTTTTTGATGGAGCGCTGCCCTTTTTTTGCACGAGTGGCGCGCCGTCCCGCCCGCGTTTGCCATCTCGGCAAGCTCCGTCTGGACAGAATCGGAGAACCGTTTATCATTTGGGGTTCAAAGAACAAAACGGCAACAAACCCGAGGCCGACGATGCATCATTTTGCCTACAAGAACGGCGAACTCCAGGCCGAAAAGGTCAGTCTGGAACGCATCGCCGAGGCGGTTGGAACGCCGTTCTACTGCTATTCGACGGCCACGCTGGAGCGCCATTTCAAGGTGCTGACGCAGGCCTTTAAGGGGCTCGATCCGCTGATCTGCTACGCCGTCAAGGCCAACTCCAACCAGGCGGTTCTGAAAACGCTGGCGAGCCTTGGCGCAGGCATGGATGTGGTCTCGGAAGGCGAGATACGGCGTGCGCTGATGGCTGGCGTGGCGCCGTCGAAAATCATCTTCGCGGGCGTGGGCAAAACCCGCGGCGAAATGGCCTATGCGCTGCGATCCGGCGTCACCCACTTCAACGTGGAATCCGAGCCCGAGATGGAGGCGCTGTCGGAGGTGTGCACCCATATGGGGGCGCGCGCAAAGGTGGCGCTACGCATCAATCCCGATGTCGATCCCAAGACGCACAAGAAGATCGCAACCGGCAAGGGCGAGGCGAAATTCGGTATTCCGTACAAGGACGCCATGCGTCTCTACGCCAAGGCCGACCGGCTGAACGGGCTGGATGTAGCGGGCATTCATATGCACATCGGCAGCCAGCTGACGGATCTCGCGCCGATCGAAAAAGCCTTTACGGTTATGCGACAACTTGTTGTTCGGCTGCGTGCGGAGGGTCATGACATCGCGCATGTCGATCTGGGCGGCGGGCTGGGCGTGCCCTATGAAGGCGGCAAGACCGCGCCGCCGTCGCCCGAGGACTACGCGGCCGTGGTGCGCAAGGTGTTTGGCGGGCTGGACGTCAAGATCATGCTGGAGCCGGGGCGGCTGATCGTGGCCAACGCGGGCATCCTGGTGACCAAGGTCATCTATGTGAAGAAGGGGGCCGAGCGCACCTTCGTGGTGGTCGATGCGGCCATGAACGATCTCATTCGCCCGACGCTGTATGACGCCCATCACGAGATCTGGCCGGTGGCCGAGAAGGGCAAGGGCGGCGGCACGGTGGTCGACGTGGTGGGGCCGGTGTGCGAGACCGGCGATTACCTCGCGCTCGGCCGCAAGCTGAGTGGGACGCAGGCGGACGATCTGCTCGCGGTGATGAGCGCAGGAGCGTACGGCGCTGTCCAGGCGGGAACGTATAATTCGCGGCTGCTGATCCCCGAAGTGATGGTGCGCGGCGACCAGTTCGCTGTGGTGCGGCCGCGCCAGACCTACGACGAGATGATCGGCATGGACCGGCTGGCGCCCTGGCACGAGGCCGAAGCCAAGGCGGAAGCGAAAGCCGATCCGAGACCGCCCAAGGCGGCTGCCGCAAAGCCCGCCGCTCCGCCGCCGCCTGTCCCAAGGCGACCTGAAACCGCGACGGCCGGCGCCAGTTCCGCCCGTTCCGCCGGCAGTTCTCGCCCCGCAGCCCCGCCCCCTGCTGCTAAAAAGCCGGCGTCGCGACGCTGATCCGGCCGCCCTGATCGGGCCACGGTATGAGGCTAGGCAAGCCCCTGAGCTGCCTCACAAGTTCGCGAGCGGGCGCGTGCAAACGGGTCCGCTCGTGCTAGGGTGACGCCATGATAGATACGACCCCATCCGGTCCGGCCCCGCTCGCCGGCCTCGCCCGCAAGATCTGGCTCAGCCGTTGCGCGCTTGGCCTGGAGCGGCTTTGGCCACGGCTCTGGCTGCCGGTCGGCGTCATCCTGCTGTTCTTCGCCGCCAGCCTTGCCGGGCTTTGGCCAATGCTGACGGCGACCTGGCATTTGGTCATTCTTGCCGCTTTCGCGCTGGCCGCCGCGGCGTCGCTCGTTCCGATCATCCGTGCACGCTGGCCGTCGCGGGCTGAAGGGCTGGCCCGGCTGGAAGCGCAATCGGGACTGCCGCATCGTCCGGCGTCGTCCTATCACGACACCCTGTCGCCGGTTGCGGGATCGGCGGCGGCCAAAAGCCTGTGGGAGGCGCATCGCGAGCGGCTCGCGCGGCTGATAGGGCGCATGCAACCCAAATCGCCCGTGCCGCGCACGGAGCCGCATGACCCGTTCGCCCTGCGCGCCCTGCTGCTTTTGGCGTTCACCGGGTTGCTCGCGGTCGCCGGCGATGCTTATGCGGATCGTCTGGCGTCGGCTTTCCGCTTCGGCCCTGCGGTGACGCTGGTCCCGACGCGCCTGGACGCCTGGGTGACGCCGCCGGCCTACACGGGAAAGCAGCCGTTCCTGATCGCCGATGGCGGTCAGTCCCCGACCAAGGACGACGAGGCGAGCCGCTCGTTCGACGTGCCCGAGGGCAGCCAGCTGTTGATCCGCGCGGCCGGTCCGGCTTTTGGCAATTTCGCCGTCGCGCGCCTGGTCGGAACCGCTCCGTCTGACGCGGTGGCCGCGCAACCGAAAGCGGACGCGGCAACGCCGGTGTCCGAGTTCAAGCTTGTCCTTGACCGCAACGCCACCATCCGCGTTGCCGACAGCGGCGTGGTGCGCAAGTCCTGGGCGTTCCAGGTGACGCCGGATCAGCCGCCCAGCATTGTTCTCAACGAGCCGGCCAAACAGGGCGCGCGCGGAGCGCTTCTGCTTGATTATCGGGTTACGGACGATTATGGCGTGGCCAGCGCGGAAGCTGCGTTTGAGCTGGCGGAACCAGCGAAGGCCAAGCCGTTGAAACTGGCCGACGGCACAGAAATCGGCCCGATGGGGGAGCCACCACTCGCGCCGCTGAAGCTGCCAAAATCAGCGTCTGCAAAAGACATCAAGGGCAAGACCAGCCTCGATCTGGCCGCCCATCCCTGGGCCGGCCTGAAAGTGAAAATGACCTTGCGGGCGAGGGATCGCGCCAACCATGTCGGCATGCTGGCGCCCACGGAACTTACGCTACCGGAGCGGCCGTTCCAGAACCCCTTGGCGCGCGCCATTGTCGAGCAGCGCCGTATCCTGTCGGTTTCGCCCGGCAGCTATCTCGACGTGCGCTTCGCCCTGGATGCGCTGGCGATCGCGCCCGACAAATTCCCGATCGAGCCGGCGTCCTATCTGATGTTGCGCTCGGCCTATCGGCAACTCAAACAGGAACCGTCAAAAGAGCTGTTCAAGGCCGTCGCCGATCAGCTTTGGCAGCTGGCGCTGCGCCTTGAAAGCGGCAATCTCAGCGATGCCGAGCGTGCTCTTAAGGAGGCCGAAGACAAGCTCGCCAAGGCGCTGGAGGAAGGCGCGTCGGAGGCCGAAATCCAGCAGCGCATGGCCGAACTGCGCCAGGCCCTCAGCAAATTCCTGCGCGAGCTGGCCGAGCAGGGCAAGCGCCAGCCGCAGCAGCAGGGCGAGCAGCAGAACGGCCAGTCCTTGAGCGAGCAGGACCTGCAGCAGATGCTCAAGCAGATGGAAGAGATGGCGCGCTCGGGCAACAAGGAGGGCGCGCAGCAGATGCTGGCGCAATTGCGCGATCTGCTGGACCGGTTGCAATCGGGCAAACAGGCCGGGCAAGGCGGTCAGGGCAAGGACGGCCGCGGCGGCAAGATGCGCCAGCTGATGGACAAGTTCGGCAATCTCATCGGCAAGCAGAAGAAGCTGCTGGATGACACGTTCAAACAGGGACGCAGCCGCCGCAATGGCGAGGGGCAACAGGACGGACAGGGTCAACAAGATCCGGGTAAGGATGGAAAAGGCGGGCAGCAGGGACTGGACGGTTTGGGCGACCGGCAAGGCGATCTGCGCGGCGACCTCGACAAGTTCATGCAGGACCTGAAAGGCCTTGGCGGCAAGCAGCCGGATCAGCTGCAGGACGCCGGCCGCGCCATGGAGGACGCCCAGGAGTCGCTGAAAAACGAGGACCCCGATACCGCCGCCGACTCGCAGGGCAAGGCGCTCGACCAGCTGCGCAAGGGCGCGCAATCGATGGTGGAGGAGATGATGAAAGGTCAGCAGGGTCAGGCCAACGGCAACCGCGCCGGCAACGGCGACCGCGATCCGCTCGGCCGCCAGCTGACCGATCCGAATGAGGAGCTGGGATCGAACAAGAACATGCTGCCGAACGAACTGGCGATCCAGCGGTCCAGACGGATCATCGAGGAGCTGCGCCGCCGGCTCGGCGAGACGACAAGGCCGCCAGGGGAGTTGGATTATCTGGAGCGGTTGTTGAAGTGAGGGATGAGGGATGAGGGAACAGGGAACAGTAGCCTTGTTCCTTACTTACTGTTCCCTGTTCCCTGTTCCCTCACCGAAAATGCTTCCCCAGCTTCAACCCCTGCCCCTGATAGTTCGATCCCAAACCTACCCCGTACAGCACATCCGGCCGCTCGGTCATCGGTTCGTAGACGAGCCGGCCGATGGTCTGGCCGTGTTCGAGAATGAACGGCACCGTGTGCGAGCGCACCTCCAGTACGGCGCGCGCGCCCCCGCTCGTGGTGCCAAAGCCGGGATCGAAGAAACCCGCGTAGTGCACGCGGAATTCGCCCACCAGCGGGTTGAACGGCACCATCTCGGCGGCCTCGTCGGGGGGGACGGTGACGGCCTCCTTGGAGGCCAGGATGTAGAACTGGTTCGGGTCCAGGATCAGGCGGCCGCGGCCTTTGCCCTGGTGGATATTCTCCCAGAACTCCGCCGTCTCGTAGGCGCCCGGCTGGTCGAGATCGATCACGGCGGTGTGGCGCTTGGCGCGGTAGCCGATGAGGCCGTCGGTCGCCGATGCGAGGTCCACGGAGAGATCTACAATGCGGGCACGCGCATCCGGCTGCGGGCCGCGCCGGAAGCGGACCTGGGTGAGGCGTGAGCCGGTGCGCACCAGGATCGGGAAGGTCTGTGGGCAGATCTCGGCGTAGAGTTTGCCCTTGTAGCCCGCCGGCATCTGGTCGAAGGCGGGCACGCCGTCGGCGATCACGCGCGTGAAAACGTCGAGCCGGCCGGTGGAGCTTTTCGGGCTGGCGCTGGCGGCGAGGTCGGGCGGAAGGGCGAAGCTTTCGAGCAGCGGGACGAGGTAGACACAGCCGGTTTCCAGCACAGCGCCGCTGGTCAGTTCGAACTTGTGCAGGACCAGATCGTCCAGCTTGCTAGCCACCGTCTCGCCGGGTTGCGGCAGGAAGCTGGCACGGATGCGGAACGCCTCGGTGCCGAGCCGTAGGTCGATGCTCGAGGGCTGCAACTGGCCGGGCGCGGCCGGGACGGCAAGGGTCACTGCCCCACTCTCGATGAGCCCGGCGATGGCTTGGCGGGGCAGGGTGCCGTTAGCGGACATGGCGGCCTTTCGTGTCTCAGAACGTGAGACATGCCCTAGCCGACATTGCTTTGCCCGCCAAGCCGCCGACCCGCGTCGTCCACCGCCGACCATCACATCGGGATCAGCGGCAGTCCTACCAGCGCCTGCGCGAACAAAGCTAAGACGCCCGCGAAGTAGACCGCGGCCGCAACTGGCATCAGCCACGCCACTCTCAAGCCAAGCCGGTCCGCCGCCAGTCCCGCAATCGGTAGCGCCTGCATGGCGTGGGTGGCGAAGAAGTGCGGCACGCGCAGATCGCCGCCGCGCGTGGCCCAGCCCAGGAACGGCAGGCCGAAGGCGTCGGTCTGCGGGCCGCCGACCAGATGGCCGTGGAGCGAACTCATGTAACCGGCCAGCACCAAAGTGGCCGCCGTCCCGAAGATCAGGCCAAGCACGGCCCCTGTCCGCAGGTGCAAGGTCCCAGCCCCAGATGGCGAACGCCACAACGCGTAACCGACGACCGCCGCGCCGGCGACAATGGCCAGCGAGCCGATGCCCATCACGGCGTAAAGCGCGGTCTCAAGCGGTGTGGCGTCGTTGAAGTGCGAGGCCCGGCCGCGGGCGGCCTGCAGAACGATGTAGAAGAGCTCCAGGATCGACGCCAAGCTCGCGGCCGTCACAGTCCAGCGCACCGTCCGCGATAGCTGCCAGGGCTGTGACAGCAGTGGAATCAGCAGCGCCAGCGTGATGGATTGGATAGCCAGCGCCAGCTCGAAATGCATCGGTTTCAGCCACAGACTGGCGCCGTTGAGCAAGCGATCATCAGCCAGTGCGGCGGCCACAGTTGCAGGCAGAAACGCCAGCAGTGCGCCGGCGGTGGCAATGGCGGTTGTGCGGGCTGATACAGCCAATGGCACTGCGGCGGGCTTCAGGATTGCCGTACTCATGTTGTCACCTTTTGATTTGAACGCAATGCGCCTTGCACGCCGATGAATACGAGAAAGCCGATCGGCCCAAAAAGGAACGTCAACGCCAGGATCGGGGCCTGGATCAGACGCGAGATGCCGAGACTGTCGGCCCGTTCGGCGATCCAGCTGCCAACGAACAGGTCGAAGGCGAGATAGTGCAGCCAGCCCGCCAAGAGCGTCGGCTCGGTGCCGAGCAGGGCGCGTACCTGGGTCAGCGAATTGAACCCGCCGCCCTCGGCCCGGTAGAAAAAGACTGCGGCCAAAATGGCATAGGCGATGGCCAGCGCGCCTGGCACGGGGTAGCGCAGGATTGCCCGCAGCCACGGCCAGCGCGGCAGCACGATCAGCGCCACCCAACTGGCCAGAGCCAGCATGCTGGCGATTGAAAACCAGTTTTCCCAGGTCATCGGTTAGCTCCATCTTGACGGTGACAACATTAAATTTGAACCACGATATTGACATTGTCAAGATAATTTTGTCGGCGACAAGATTGCTTCCCAAACCCGCCCCGATGTAGACTGCTGCCATGACCGAAAAACCGCGCTACCACCACGGCGATCTGCGCAATGCCCTGCTTCAGGCGGCCGTCGCCATCTTGGAAGAGGGAGGGTTGGACGCGTTGTCGCTGCGCGCCGTCGCAGCCCGCGCTGGGGTGTCCCATGCCGCGCCAGCGCATCATTTCCCGACCCTGAAGGCGCTGCTCGCCGCCGTTGGCGCCGTTGCCTTTGACCGGTTCGTGCTCACGATCCAGAGCGAGATGGACCAGGGCCCGAGCGATCCGCGCAGCCGGCTGAAGGCGGCGTGCGACGGCTACATCCGCTTTGCGCGCGCGTGCCCGCAGCAGTTCCGGCTGATGTTCTCGCCGTCGCGGCTGGACTGGAGCGACCCGGCCTTTCGCGGGGCGGGCGCGGCGGCGCGGCGTCAATTGGAAGAGATCTGCGCGCCGGTCGCAGTGCTGCGCGGCGACGCGTCGGTCGAGGCCCGCCAGGCGCTGGAACGGCTGGTCTGGACCAGCGTGCACGGCTATGCGCATTTGCTGCTGGCCGGGCAGTTCGGCTATCCGATAGATGGCAACCCAAATCTGCCGCCCCGGCCCGATATTGAGAGCTTGCTGCTGGGGCCGAAAGGGAGTTGAGCCGATGATCCGCCTGCGCCGTGCCACTTCAGCCGATATCCCGACGCTTGAGGCTTGGGACCGCAAGCCGCACGTCATGGCATCAGGCGGCGTGGACGAAGACGACCCCACCGACTGGGCCTGGGAGATCGGGCTCGACGTGCCCTGGTGGGAGCTGCTGATCGCCGAGGATGCGGGCCGGTCCATCGGTGTGCTGCGTATTGTCGATCCCGCGGAGGAAGAGACGCACTACTGGGGTGATATGGCTCCCAACTTGCGCGCCATCGACATCTGGCTTGGCGAGGAAGCCGACCTCGGCCGGGGTTATGGGACGGAGATGATGCTGATGGTGCTGGCGCATTGCTTCGCCAACCCGGCTGTGACGGCGGTGCTGATCGATCCGCTGGCGCGGAACGTGCGTGCGCGGAAGTTTTATGAACGCGTCGGTTTTGTCGAGGTCGGGCAGCGCACGTTCGGCGAGGACCATTGCGTGGTGTACAGAATAGAACGGCCAAAGGGCGCGTAGGGCGCAATAGGCCACTTCGCCGTATTGCGCCGCAGGGGGGCATGTCGGGCGCATACGTTGCTGTGAGCCCTGCGGCGCAATACGGCGCGAAGAAAAAGCGCCTATTGCGCCCTACGTCCCTACTTTCCCTTCCACACCGGCGCGCGTTTCTCCGCGAACGCCCTCGGGCCTTCCTTCTGGTCCTCGCTGGCATAGAGTGCATCCACCGTGCGCAGCTTGCGGCGGTTGACCAGCGCCATCGCCTCCAGGAACGGCTTTCCTTCGGTCGCGCGCAGAACCTCCTTGATGGCGGCGAACACCAGCGGCGGGCCGTCGGCGAGCAGCCGCGCGATCTCGCGGGCGCGGGGCATCAGATTGGCGGCGGGGACAACCTCGTTGACCAGGCCCCACTGCTTGGCCTCGGCCACATCCATCCAGCGGCCAGTAAGCAGGAGATCCATCGCGATGTGGTGCGGGATTCTTCGCGCGAGTTTGATGGTGGCCGCGTCGGCGAGCGTGCCGGCCTTGATCTCGGGCAGCGCGAAGGTGACGTGATCGGCCGCGATGATCAGGTCGGCCGACAGCGCCAGTTCGAACCCGCCGCCCACCGCCATGCCGTTCAGCGCGGCGATCACCGGCTTGTTAAGATCGATCAGCTCCTGCAGGCCACCAAAACCGCCGACGCCGTAGTCGGCATCGGGCGCCTCGTTGCCGGCCGCCGCTGATTTCAGGTCCCAGCCTGCCGAGAAGAATTTATCCCCACCACCGGTGATGATGGCGACGCGCAGTTCCGGATCGTCGCGGAAGGCGCGAAACGTTTCGCCCATCAGCCGCGAGGTCGGCGTGTCGATGGCGTTGGCCTTCGGCCGGTCGAGCGTGACTTCGAGGATGCGGCCATTGCGGTGGGAACGGATGGGAGAGGTCATGGGGCTACTCGATAAAATCGGGTACGAAGTTGCGACGGGCGTGATGCACCGCCCGAATGAGCACGAGGTCAGGCTCGACGTTGAAGAAAATGAAATGAGATTGGAAGCGATATCGCCTTAGCGGTGGCACGAAGCCCTTGAGCGCCTTCCCCAGCTTTGGCGAGTCGGCGAGTCTCTGAAACGTCTGTGTCAGACCCGCAGCATAGACGTCTGCTTGCTTGGCCCCAAAACGAAACTCAGTATACTCGTAGATGCCATCCAACTGAAATCTGGCTTCCCGCGAAATGCGATAATCAGGCATGGCTCTTTGCTGCTATCCGAGCGCGCGCTTGCGCGAAAATCTCTTCGGCTGTCAATCCGCAATCGGTACGAGCGTCCGGCCCATCCACTTCTTCCCGGAACACAGCAAGTTGCTGCTCGCGTGTAAGTGCGTCCCAAGCGGCGCTTTGAGCCGGAGTGGGCTCCAACGCAAGGTTTCCCCAAGGGGGGAGCTTTTTCGAGGTTTTGCTCATGACAAATCCCTATCACAACTTCGGAGCGTTTCAAATGCTGGACTGGCGAACCAACGCATCCACCGCCACCGCCCCCCTGCCTTCCGGCCGCACGATCAGCGGGTTGATGTCGAGTTCTTCTAGCGTCTCCGCATTGGCCTCGGCATAGCGGGCAACAGCCAGTATCGCGGCGACCGCTGCTTCGATATCACCCTTGGGCTTGCCACGAAATCCTTGCATCAGCTTGGCCGCATTCAGCGACAGCACCGCGCGTGTCGCGTCGGCAGCGCTCACCGGCAGCAGCAGCGTCCTGGCATCCCCGATTAGTTCGACCAGGATGCCGCCCGAGCCGATCACCAGCACCAGCCCCACCTGCGGGTCGCGCTTTATGCCGATGATCAGTTCAGCGACGGTGTCGGTCACCATCTCCTCGACGATGAAGGAGTTGGCGAGCTTCGCCATCTCCTGAACCGCCGCGGCCGTATCGTCCGCACTGCGCACATTCAGCCGCACCGCGCCGGCCTCGGTCTTGTGCAGCAGCTCGCGCGAACAGGCCTTCACCACGACGGGGCCGCCAATCTCCGCGAACGCCTTGCGCGCCTCGGCGGCGTTTCGCACCAGCTTGCCGCGCGGCAGCGCCAGGCCGAAGTTGCGCAGCGACTGCTTGGCCTCCCATTCGGATAGGGCGCCAACGTCCTTCGGCACGATCCCCGCCCCAAGCGGCTTGAACGGTTCAGACGCCGTCCGGCCAATGAAGGCGGCCTTTTCTATCGCCGTCAGCGCCTGATCGATGCCCATGAACGGCACCACGCCTCGTGCCAAAAGCTCCTGCGCGTAAGGCTCGGGCATACACTCGTTCAGCGTCGCCAGCACGCCGATCTTCGCACCAGCAGCCTCCCCGGCCGCAATGAAGGCCTCGTTGCCGAGCTTCCAATCCGCCGGATCGCAGCGATCTTCGCGCGGAATGTCCATCACGATCAGGCCGAGATCGAATTTGCTTTTGAGAACCTCCGTAAACGTCGTCTGCAGGCGGTCGAATTTGCCCCAGTCAAACGTGTGGTAGTCGAACGGATTGGTGATGGTGACGATGGGGTTCACGGTCGGGCGAATGCGGGCAATGTCCGCCTCCGTGAACGGAGCAAAGTCCACATCCTTGCCCGCCGCCGTATCGGCCATCAGCAGCGCCTCGCCGCCCGAGCAGCTCATGCTGACGATGCGCTTGCCCGGCAAAGAGCCGTGCACGTGCAAAAGCTTCAGCGTCTCGATGAAATCGGGCAGCGAGAACACGCGTGCCACGCCGAGCCGCTCCAGGAATGCGTCCATCACGGCATCAGAGCCGGCGAGCGATCCGGTGTGGCTCATGGCCAGTTCGCGGCCCTGCTCGCTGCGCCCGGCCTTCAACGCTACGACGCCCACGCCCTTTTGGCGCGCGGCCTCGACCGCTGCTGCAAACGCCGTGACATCCGGGATGCCTTCGATCAGCAACCCAATCGCCGAGACCCGTCCCGTCGCCGCCAGCGCCGCCGTCAGGTCGGCCAGCCCGACCTTGGCCTGATTGCCGAGCGCGGCCAGATAGGCAATCGGCAGCGCGCGCCGGTTCATGGTCATGTTGCAGGCGATGTTGCCGGACTGCATGAGGATGGCCACGCCGCGTGTCGTACGTGTGCCGCCGTGCTGGTCGGGCCAGAGTAACGCTCCGTCCACGTAATTTATGAGGCCGTAGCAGTTGGGCCCGAGAAACGGCATGTGTCCTGACGCGGCGATGAGGTCGCGCTCAAGTTGCGCGCCTTCCGGCCCCACCTCTTTGAAGCCGGCCGCGAAACACACAGCTCCGCCCGCCCCGCGCTTGGCGAGGTCACCCATCACTTCGACCGCCAGGTTCCGATTTACGGCAACAAAACTGGCATCGGGCGCACCCGGAAGATCGGCGACCGAGGCGTAGCATTTTACGCCGCGCACCTCTTTCTTGGCCGGGTGCACTGGCCAAACCGCGCCGGCAAAGCCCACCTTCTGGCATTGCTCGACGACGCGTTCGGCCCAGGCGCCGCCAAAGGCGGCAATGGAGCGCGGGGCTAGCAGGCGGGAAAGGGGCATGGAAGGTCAGGCCTCGATGTCGTCCCAGGCTAGCGCGGTCAACGGGGCCGGAACGCGCAGCCTATGATCGTTGGTCAGAAAATGCGTACACGACATCGCCAACGCTGCGGCGACATGAATGGAGTCAGGTGTTTTCAATTTCAAGGTTGCTCGCAAGCGGGCCGCCTCAAACAGCAATGGCCGCGTGAGTTCCGTACACTCAAAGCCCAACTCTGGATTAAAAAAAATCGTCATACTTCTTGGCAAGTCTCCGGTTCCCGTCGGCGAAGGGCTTGACGAGGCATTCATGCAGCGTCAGTTCGCTGGTCACGGCAGTTACGGCACCGCTATCGAACTCCAGGAAGAGGGCTCAATGTGCCGGCGTCAGCGTGCCAATTTTCTCAATGGCATAAATGGCGACATTAGCATCGAAGTAGACACGAGCGCCCCTGAGTGACGCTACTCGGGCCATTCGTCACGCAACCCGGCAATGAACGCATCCGCCTCTTGCCGGTTCTTGAAGCCGCCGGTGCCGGTACCGATGAGTGACGACAACCGCCCACGCTTCGGCAAGGCGGCAGGCTGCAAAGTCGCTTCGATGACCACCTCGCTGTCGTCGGCAGCATTTAGCGCTTCGCGCAGGCGCGGCGGCAGGTCCTTTGCTTTGTAGGTCTGCCGGACCACGGTGTCTTTGACTGTCACTGATGCGTACTCCTGGCCACCGGTGTTGCGCAAACATCCCTCGCTCATGCGGCACTTTAACAAATTCCCGGCTCTGTAGCCAGTTGTCAGCGTTCGCTCGGCAACGACGGACCGCCGTGCTGATGCCGCGGCAACTGATCGGCGACCTCGAACCACGGCAGCTTTTCTGAAACGTGCACATGTTCCTTCGGCGCAAACGCTGCCGGATCGGTCAGAGTGCCAGTGTAGATATGTATCTCGCCGGGCCACTTGACGCCCTCAAAACTCAGGGGCGACCCGCAGTGGCCGCAGAAGCTGCGCGTCACGCCGGGGGACGATGCGAATGTCGCGGGTGTGCCGCGCGCATAGCGGAAGCGTTTGACGTCAAGCCCGATGAAAGTCGCGACCGGCGAGGAGGTCTGGCGGCGGCAACTCTCGCAATGGCAATAGGACTGCCACAGCGGCTCGCCATCGAATTCATACGCGAGAGCGCCGCACAGGCAGCGGCCGGTGGTGGTTTTGGGCATGTGGCCTCGCAAGATTTTGCGGGGCATTGTGCCGACTTTGCGCCCCAGTTCAAGGGGACGCCTCAGCCGTTAACCTATCAGTCCGCGCCCGCGCCAATAGGCTGGCTCACGATCAGCTCCCGGCAGGCCTCTTCGGCGGCGTGGAGTTCCTCGGTGGAAGTCGCCGTCTCCAGATAGAGCCGACGCTTGCAGGCCTGCAGCACCGACTCGGGCGCCACGGGCGCTGCGATCGGCGTCACCGATCCCGTGATCAGATCGGGATCGACGGTGCGCGGCGCGGCTTTTGCGGCGTGGCGGAACACGCGGGTCGCATGGCGATGGACGGCGTGCGTCGGCGTTTTCGGCGCGGGCGAAAAGGTCGCCATCCAGCCGTGCGCCATCTCCCGCTGCAGTTTGGCGCAACCGCTCAGTGTCAGCCCCACCGCCAACACCAACGCCAGTCCGATACGGTGTGCCGTGATCATTGCCCGCCCCCGAGAAATTCGCTGGGGGCAGACTATTGCGATTCGATGGCGGGACATTGAATGTGGCAGTGGATAACCGTCTGCCGTAGGGCGCAAAAGGCGCTTTTCCTTCGCGCCGTATTGCGCCGCAGCGGGCGATGCGAACGCAAATTCAGTGGTTAGCCCTGCGGCGCAATACGGCGCGAAGTGAGATGCGCCTATTGCGCCCTACGATGCATGCGTCCCATTACACCAGCCGGCTCTGCTCCACGGCTGCCGCGATGAACGAGCGGAACAGCGGATGCGGCTCGAACGGCCGGCTTTTGAGTTCGGGATGATACTGCACGCCCACGAACCAGGGATGTTTCGGCAGTTCCACCGTTTCGGGCAGCAGCCCGTCCGGCGACACGCCTGCGAACCGCATGCCGGTCGCTTCGAGTTTGGCGCGATAGCTCATGTTCACTTCATAGCGATGTCGATGGCGCTCGGAGATGCGCGTTGCGCCATAGATTCCTGCGATTTTGCTCCCCGCCGACAGCACCGCGTCATAGGCGCCGAGCCGCATGGTGCCGCCGAGATCGCCAGCATTGCTGCGCTTTTCCAGCTCGTTACCCTTCAGCCATTCGGTCATCAGGCCGACGACGGGCTCCTTGGCCGGGCCGAACTCGGTGGAACTCGCCCCCGTGATCCCGGCGCAATTGCGCGCCGATTCGATCACGGCCATCTGCATCCCAAAGCAGATGCCGAAATAGGGAACGTTCCGTGTGCGGGCAAATCCGGCCGCGCGGATCTTGCCTTCCGTGCCGCGTTCGCCAAAGCCGCCCGGCACCAGGATGCCGTCGACGTGCTCCAGGAACGGCGCGGCGTCTTCGCGCTCGAAGACCTCAGAGTCGATCCACTCCAGCTTCACCTTCACATTGTTGGCGATGCCGCCGTGCGCCAGCGCTTCCGACAATGATTTGTACGCGTCCTTCAGCCCAGTGTACTTGCCGACGATGGCAATGGTGACTTCGCCTTCGGGACTGTTGATGGCCTTGGAGATGCGATTCCAACGCGATAGATCCGGAGCCGGAGCATTCTGGATCTCGAACGCCGCCAGCACCTGCGCATCCAACCCTTCGCGGTGATAGGCGATCGGCACGTCGTAGATGCTCGAGACATCCAGCGCCTGAATGACCGCCTCGGGCCGCACATTGCAGAACAATGCGATCTTCTTGCGCTCGGACGCCGGCACCTCGCGGTCGCAACGGCACATGAGAATGTTGGGCTGAATGCCGATCGAGCGCAGCTCTTTCACCGAATGCTGCGTCGGTTTGGTCTTCAGCTCGCCCGCACTCGGGATATAGGGGATCAACGTCAGATGTATAAAGATCGAATTTCCGCGCGGCAACTCTTGGCCCAGCTGGCGGATGGCCTCGAAGAACGGCAGCCCCTCGATGTCGCCGACCGTGCCGCCGATCTCCACCAGCACGAAATCGACGCCCTCATTGCCTTCCAGAACAAAGGCTTTGATGGCGTCGGTCACATGCGGGATCACCTGCACGGTGCCGCCGAGATAGTCGCCGCGCCGCTCCTTGGCGATGATGTCCTGATAGATGCGCCCGGTGGTGAGGTTGTCCGTCTTGGACGCCGGCACCCCCGTGAAACGCTCGTAGTGCCCGAGATCAAGATCGGTTTCAGCGCCGTCGTCGGTGACAAACACCTCGCCGTGCTGGGTGGGGCTCATGGTGCCGGGATCGACGTTCAGATAGGGATCGAGTTTTCGCAGCCGCACGCGAAAGCCGCGCGCCTGGAGCAGTGCTCCGAGGGCCGCCGATGCCAGTCCTTTGCCAAGCGAGGAAACCACGCCGCCAGTGATGAAAACATATCGCGCCATGGGAGAAGAGTAGTAGCGCAGGACGATGGCGATTCGAAGGGGGATTTTTGCGGGTGGGGATGAAGTGGGTGTGGGAGGAGGTCGCAGGGGGCTCCTCCGCTAGGTAGTCACCCTGGTGACAGTGTGCGTTCGTTGCCCTTGAACTATATCACCAGGTGATATATATGTTTCGGGGTACCGCGCACGATGCGTGTTTTCAAAACGCGGTTCTTTGCGAAGTTCGCGCGCAAGGAAAAGATCAAGGATGCCGCGCTCTGCGAGGCAGTTGCCCGCGCCGGTCGTGGACTGATCGACGCGACCCTTTGCAATGGTCTGATCAAGCAGCGGGTAGCGAGGCAGGGAGAGGGGCGATCCGGCGGTTTTCGCACCATCATCGCGGTAACGTTTGGGGACCGGGCGGTCTTCTCACACGGCTTTGCAAAGAGCGAAACTGAGAACATCGACGAGGCCGAATTGGTGGAACACAAGCTGCTTGCGTCCCGCGTCCTTCCCATGAGCACGGCCGCCATTGAAGCAGCGCTTAAGAACAAATTCTTATCGGAGGTGAATTGTGGTGGCCACGAAGTATAGGAGCAAAATATCTGAATCGGTCCATCGAACCGCAAGTGACTTTGCCAAAATCGGCGTTGTCGACAAGGCGACCATGCGCGAGTTCGACCGCATGTGCCTGACCATAACCATGCCGTTGAGTTCCGACGAAATTCGCGCCATACGCGAAACGTCGGGCGTCAGCCAGGCCGTGTTCGCGGGGTACATCGGTGTGACAGCGGGGCTGGTGTCCAAGTGGGAGTGCGGCGAGAAGAAGCCGAGCGGCCCGTCGTTGAAGTTGCTGACGCTGGTCAAGACGAAGGGGTTGGACGCGATTGCTTAGTTGCGAAACCTTGCGAACATTCCGCATTCCGCCAAAACGAAGTGTCACCCCTCCTTCCACTCCGTCCCTACGAACCGCCGCACCTGCCGCCCCCGCTCCAGCTGATCGTGTTCGGCGTGTACCAGCCCGCGCTCGCCGACCCGGGCCAGATCGGCATGCGCAGCCATCAGCGCGCTCAGCCGCTCCAGCGCCATCGCCTTGTTACGGTGCTGCGAGCGGCCTTCGCGTACCACCACTGTCAGCCCCGTCGGAGCATGCACCGCCCGCACCGCGCTTTCCGTCTTGTTCTGGTGCTGGCCGCCGGGACCGCCGGCGCGGAAAGCGGTGAAGCGGACGTCGGTGAGCACGATCGGGCTCGGCAAGCGCGGGGCGGGCGGCAGCTCGAACACGCCGACGAACCAGTTCTTGCGCTTGTGGTGCGGGCGCAACGGACTTTGCGCCACCCACAACACCGAGCCGGTCCAGGAGCGCGCGAACGCCGCCGCGCCATCGCCGGTGATGGCGACGATGGCGGACGCGGGGACGTGGCGGTCGGGTTCGACCCCGCGGGCGATGTCGAGGTCCAGCTCGAGGGGGTCGGCTTCGCGCGCCATGGCGGCAAGCACGCCGGCCACGGCGATGCGGCATTCGGCTGGCCCATGTCCGGAGGAGATCAGCAAGCGGATCATCGCCAATCCTCCCGTTGCCGCTTGTCGACAAACCCCTTCTCGCGATGCTGCACACGCTCGCGGCTCTCGGCCTGCTGCACCGATTTGAACGTCACCAGCGGCCGGAAGCTGGCCACCACGCGGGCGAGGCCGAACAGCTCCAGGTCCACGATCACGCGCGAAATGTCCTTGTACGCATCGGGCGCCTCCTCGATCAGCAGGTTGCGGTCCTCGCACACCACGACGCCGCCGTAGGGGTTGCGCACCAGCCGCGCAAGTTCGGATTTTTTGGTCGTGACGCGGCCGTGCATGGAGCTGCGGTCGTATTTTCGGCCAGCCCCGTGCGCGATGGAGGCGAGCGTATTGGGACGGGACGCGGCCAGCGGTTCGACCAGATAGGAGAGCGTTCCGCGCGATCCGGGGACGGGTACCAGGCCGCGATCCGCTGCCGCCGCGCCCTTGCGGTGTAGGATCCCGGCTGATGTGACCTCGGCAAGGTTATGGCCGAGATCATTGATCAACTTCACCTCCGCCCGCAGCGCGGCCGCCGCCCGCTCGGCGATGATGCGCCGGTTGAGGGCGGCCCATTTTACCGCCTTGTCGTGGTCGGCCAGATACTCCGCCCCCGCCGCAATCGCCGGATCGAGCGTGGCAAGCCCCGCCGCCAGCACGCGCGACAAGATAGAGTATCCCAGCCCTCGCGAGCCGGAATGCACGAGCACGAAGGCGGCCCCGGCATCGATCCCGTGGCGGGCGGCCACATCCGCATCGAAGACGCTTTCCACCGCCTGCAGCTCGCAGAAGTGGTTGCCGCCGCCGATGCTGCCGAGTGATCCGTCATAGGACGTGGGCTGAAGGCCGTGCCCGGCCAAGCGCGCCACAGCGTCTCCGTCCCACGGATCGCCAAGCACGCGCAGGCGCGCGGCGGCCTTGTCAGGGCGGAGTTTTCGCGCCGCCACGTCCAGTGCGAAAAGCCCCATGCCACAGCCGATGTCGGCGCCGACGAAGGCGGGGTGGATGGCATCGGCCAACATGGCGCAGCCAACCGGGCCGTATTTGCCGGGATGCATGTCCGGCATGGCGGCGACACGCGCTGCGCCCGGCAGAGCGGCGACGGCTTCGAGTTGACGTGTGGCGTTGCCCTCGATCCAGGAGCCGGACGAGGCAAAGATGTGGATCGGCGCAGCGCCGTCCACGGACAAAGAAGTGCCCATAGGACTGGAGTTCCGGAGTTTGCCGAGGTTTGATCGGCACAAGGAGCTATGACCCGCAGCATCCCTGAAAGATGCGCGGCATCGTCATGGCAGACGGGCGCCGAAAATGGCGACGGTCAGGCCTGGCCCCGGGCGGGGCGGTGAGACGCAATGGTCATCGAACCTACTCCCAGAATGTTTGGCGCATCGGATGGCGAGCGCCGCGAAGACCGGTTTGCTATACCAAACAGGTCTGCGGCGCAAGGGGCGCGTGATGTCAGCTTTGAGAACTTATTAATCTGCAGACAGATGAGCAATCCACCTCCTGGGTCTTCATGCCCCGGTTAACGCGCACTGCTCCGTACACTTCCCGGAATTCGGCGCGCTCTTTCTTCGCGTCGAATATCCGGTTCGCTTACCGGCCTGGACGGTGATTGGTAGGGGCGCGCAACCATTGATGGTCCGTCGATGTGGCGCGCCGGGCGCACCGCTGTGCGCCCCTACGACCGTCAAGCCGGTTCAATCAACCCCGCATCAGCCGCGGTTGATCTCCATCAGGAGCTTCTCGGTCTTGGCCTCATCCAGCCGGTTTGCGAAGCGCTTGGCCTCGTGCTCGTCGCGCGTGGTCTTGGCCAGGGTGAATGTGGAGCCGACCAGGAACACCGACGACATCATGAGATAACCCTTGATCCACAGGTCTCCTGGCAGCGCCCACACGCCCAGCCCCGCCATGAACACGGCCATGGCGAAGGAGGCGTAGGTGAACGTGACCCAGCCGGTGGTGTTGGCCTGGGCGGCGGGCATGTTGAAGTTTTGCATCGGGTTCATGGGAGTGCTCCTGTAGAGTTCGGGACCAAAAGATGGGGGCGGAGGAACGGAGGTGTGCTGCAATGGCTGCATACGGATGCGGGCGGGGTCGAAGGTGGTGCTCATGATGGTTCAGGGCTCTTTGCCAGTCGTTGCGGGGTGGGCGGAGGATGCGGCGGCTTTCGACTTCAAACGGGAGAGAATGTCGCTGGGCCTGGTCTTTACGCTTGGGCCGAACCCGGCCTTGGCCAGGCGTTCGTCGAGATCGCCGCCCGACGAGCGGCGCTCCAATTCCTCCAGCGCGGCGGTTTCGTCCGCCGACAGAGCATTGTTGGAGCGGATACGGATCAATGTGCCCTCCGCCTCGCGCAGCGCCCCCGATCCCGAGGCCAGCGCGCGCCGGCCATTGGCGCCGGCCCGGTTCAGCGCCTCCTGCGCGCGCGCCATTTCCAGGCCGCGCCTGAGTTCGCGCAGCCGCCGGTGACCGTCCTCGCTGAGCCGCTGCAACCTGACGATCTCGCCGTCGAAGCGCTCAATGGCCGCGACCCGGTCCTTGCGCTCGTCCTCCGTCGCGGCGATGACGGTCGCGGCCTCCTCGGCCAGGTCGGTCCGGTCGCCGTCAAGCGCCTCGATCGCGCCCAGCTCCAGCGCCTCTATACGCGCCGCCAACATTTCTGCCGCCCGAGCCTCAGACGCCCGATGCGCCATGGCGCAGGCCAGCTCCTTCTTGGCGTGCTCCAGCGCCGTCGCGGCATCGCGCAGCTGCTGGGCCAGGATGCGCGTCGCATGCTGGTCGAACGCGGCCTCCTCGGCCTCGGCAACCGCGCCGCGCACGAGGGTTGAGAAGAGTTTCATCATGGGTACGGTCCTCGATGGGGGATGGGGGGATGGCAAGCGGATCGTCGCGGCGGTTGCTGTTGGCCCCCAGTCGGCAGCGAAACGCCCCTTAGCCCGGGCGCTCAGTGTGTGGTGAACATTGTTCATGAGTGAAATATGCGCCGCCGGATCGAGAAACGCAAGTCAATTCTTGAACACTGTTCACAATCGAACGAATCATGGCTAACAAGAGCAGGCTGGCGGACCGAATAGGTCGTTATCTCCGGCGCTGACTCCGGCGCAGTCCCCGGCGGAGATGTGATGCCTCTCAGGGCGCGGACTAAGCTGAAGTTCCAGCGATCTGGGGTGTCTCGCAAGGTCTATTTCTCTTGTGCGCCAATGGGTTCGACGCCGATCATCATTGTTGGCGAGACCAAATTGTACCCATGTAATGCGACGCGATGACTCACAGCGCATCGGGGCA
>JANMVX010000080.1:0-43706 GCA_031393505.1 Hyphomicrobiaceae bacterium
TTGCGGCCTGCGAGTTCGTCCTAGGAAACTTACAACCCCTGGTTACCCAGACGCTGCTTCCCGGTACTATGAAGGCGTTCGGACCCCTCCTTCAGCGGGACTTCAACCCGCAAGACCAACAGTCGTTACGGCATACGGACATGATGTTCATCAATGGGCCTTCGATTCTGCTTAGACTTAGGCACAGGCCCAAGATGAACATCATGTCCCCACCGTTTTGCACTGCGGCATCGCATCTGCACACCGCGCCACCGTTGACTCCCGTAACCCCTGGACGTACCGTCGCGAAAATTCTCTTCGCAGCTGCGAGATGGCATTTCTGCGACTCGCGCCACCGCAGCCAGATGGGGCCAGCCGCAGCCAGCGGTTGTAGTGATGACACCCAAGCGAACACGCAAAAAAGCCGGTGGGGTAGGACGTTCATGAAAATCCTGGTGCCCGTGAAGCGGGTGGTCGATTACAACGTGAAAATTCGCGTCAAGACGGACGGGACGGGCGTGGACCTGGCCAACGTCAAGATGTCGATGAACCCGTTCGATGAGATTTCCGTCGAGCAGGCCATCCGGCTGAAAGAGGCCGGGGTCGCGACCGAAATTATCGCGGTGAGCGTGGGGCCGGAGAAGTCGCAGGAGACCATTCGGACGGCGCTGGCGATGGGGGCGGATCGCGGCATTCTGATTGTGACCGAGGTGTCGCCCGAGCCGTTGGCGGTGGCGAAACTGCTCAAGGCCGTTGTCGCGGCCGAGCAGCCGGGGCTGGTGATCGTCGGCAAGCAGGCCATCGATGACGACTGCAATCAGACCGGGCAGATGCTCGCGGCCCTGATGGGCTGGCCGCAGGCGACCTTCGCCTCGAAGATTGTGATTGCCGATGGTAAGGCGACCGTTACGCGCGAGGTGGACGGCGGGCTGCAGACGATCCAAGTGGCGCTGCCGTGCGTTGTAACAACGGACCTTCGTCTCAACGAGCCGCGCTATGCCTCGCTGCCGAACATCATGAAGGCGAAGAAAAAGCCGCTCGATATCAAGAAGCCGGAGGATTTTGGCGTGTCAGTCAATCCGCGCCTGACGGTGCTGAAAACGGTGGAGCCGCCACCGCGCAAGTCGGGCGTGAAGGTCAAGTCGGTGGGCGAGTTGGTCGGGCACTTGAAGACTGCGGGAGTGATCTGAGCCATGGCTGTTCTTCTCGTTGCAGAGCATGACAACAAGTCGCTTAATCCGCTCACGCACAAAGCGCTGACCGCCGCTGCCGCCATGGGGGGCGAGGTGCATGTGCTGGTGGCAGGGGCCGGGTGCGGGAGCGTGGCCGAGGCAGCCGCGCGGATGGCCGGCGTCGCCAAGGTGAAGCTGGTGGACGCCGCGCAGCTCGAGCAGCAGCTGGCCGAGGAAATGACCGCGCTGATCGTGCCTATGATGGCCGACTATGACGCCGTACTGGCGGCCGCGTCCTCCATCAGCAAAAGCTATATGCCGCGCGTGGCGGCGCTTTTGGACGTGGCGCAGATTTCCGAAATTACCGCCGCGCACGGATCAGACACTTTTGAGCGCCCGATCTATGCGGGCAACGCGATCCAAACGGTAAAGTCCACGGACGCCAAGAAAGTCATCACGGTACGGACAGCGAGCTTCGCTGCCGCCGGTGAGGGTGGAAGTGCGCCCATCGAAAAAGTGAGCGCCCCGGCCGCCGCCGGACTCTCCGTCTTCGAACGCAACGAGCTTTCCAAGACCGAGCGACCCGAACTGACATCCGCGAAAATCGTCATCTCCGGCGGGCGCGGCATGCAGGCGGGCGAGAATTTTGCCAAGTATATCGAGCCGGTGGCGGATCGTCTGCGCGCGGCTGTTGGCGCCTCGCGCGCGGCCGTCGATGCAGGGTATGCGCCCAATGACTACCAGGTGGGCCAGACCGGCAAGGTGGTGGCTCCCGATCTTTACATTGCTGTCGGTATTTCCGGCGCCATCCAGCATCTGGCCGGCATGAAGGACAGCAAAGTCATCGTCGCCATCAACAAGGACGAGGAAGCGCCGATTTTCCAGGTCGCCGACTACGGCTTGGTGGCGGACCTCTTTACGGCGCTGCCCGAACTGGCGCTGGAGCTGGACAAAGTCCGCTCGTAACGCAACCCAACAGGACGCCACCCGATGGACAAGCCAACCGCCAAGATCGCCGCCGAGCCCCAAACGGCTCAGCAAATCGAAGAGAGCCGACGCGCGCGCGCCACCATCAAGACCGTCGGCATCATCGGCGCCGGGCAGATGGGCACGGGCATTTCCCACGTCGTGACGCTGTCGGGATACGACGTGTGCGTTGCGGACCTGGACAAGGCGCGCTTCGATCTGCTGATGTCGAACACCGACAAGAACATGACCCGGCAAGTCGCCAAGGGGAAAATTACCGAGGCGGCAAAGGCGGCGGCGCTGAAACGGATCTCGTTCGTGCCGAAGATCGACGACCTTGCGTCATGCGATCTGGTCATTGAGGCGGCGACAGAAAATGAACCGGTCAAACGCAAGATTTTCGCCGATTTCGCGCCGAAACTGAAGAAGGGCGCGCTGCTGGCGTCGAACACGTCGTCGATCTCGATTACGCGGCTGGCCTCGGTCACCGACCGCCCCGAAGCCTTCATCGGCATGCACTTCATGAACCCGGTGCCGGTGATGGAGCTGGTCGAACTGATCCGCGGCATCGCCACCGACGACGTCACGTTCGCTCTGGCGCGCGGGTTTGCGGAAACGCTCGGCAAGACCGTGGCGGTCTCGGAAGACTTTCCGGCCTTCATCGTCAACCGCATCCTGCTGCCGATGATCAACGAAGCGGTGTATACGCTCTATGAGGGCGTGGGCACGGTGGAGGCCATCGACAAGGCCATGCGGCTGGGCGCGAACCATCCCATGGGCCCGCTGGAGCTGGCGGACTTCATCGGGCTCGATACCTGCCTCTCGGTAATGCAGGTGCTCTACGAGGGGCTGGCGGATAGCAAATATCGTCCGTGCCCTTTGCTGGTGAAATACGTCGAGGCCGGCTGGCTCGGCCGCAAGTCCAAGCGCGGGTTCTACGATTATCGTGGCGAAAAGCCGGTGCCGACGCGGTAGTGACGCTCTTGGGACCCCACCGGTGTCATCCTCGGGCTTGTCCCGAGGATCCATTGATCAGCAAACGCCGTAGCCGCGATTGGGCACCGACGGCGCGAACTGCCACCACCTGAGCACGCTGCGAAATGGATCCTCGGGACAAGCCCGAGGATGACACTTGCGGGTCCCTACCCCAACACCGCCTTCAACAACCCCGACAGATCGAGCCAATCGGCAGCCTTTCCAATCAGCGGCCAGACCACGCCCTGCGACAGCACGATATAGACCACGCCCAGCCCGAGGGCCACTGGCCAGCGCATGCGCCAGAACGGGACGTGCAGGGAGGAAAACAGCCACAGCACGGAGGTTTGCCCGGCCGCATAGTAGAGCGCGGTTACGGCGCGGAGAATCTGTTGGCCGGCCGCGGTCCCGCCGCCGAGCTTCAGGGCGATGACTGTCGCAACGCCCGTCGCCGCAATGGCCAGCAGCGAAATAGCTGAGTACAGCAGATACCAATAGCCGAAGGCCAGTACGATCAGGCGCAGGTACTGACGCGGGGTGCGCCGGTCGCGTCCAAGCATGCGGCAGAGGTAGTACATGACCGGCGCCAGCACAAAAATCACGGCGATGGTCGTGATCTCAAAACTGAGGCCGGCCCAGCGGTCGGTTTTAAAATTCGTATGCTGCACTCGGGCGAACAATTTCGGCAGCAGCACGTCGAACAGCGCGAAAAACACACCAAGCGCGGAAATCAGAAACTTCCACTCACCGCGATAGGCGGGGTCATTGGCCAGCGTCAGGATGGTCCGAATCGGCGCCCAGACCGTGTTGAGCGCGATCATCGGCACGCTGTCGGGCTCCAAGCGGCCAAACAGATCTTTGGCAATTCCGAACCAGTCGTCGCTCTTGGACACCGATAATAGGGCGAGCGCAGATGGATTGCCGCAGACCGCGCAGGTCGGCCCATCCGCCGCGTTGCGGCAACTGACGCAAAACCGATGCTCCGTATTCGCTGTTCTCGACATCGCCTTATCCCTCCATGCCCGGCGGATGCGCGTCCACGAACGCATCGAACGCCGCCCAGAATTGCTGCCGAAGATCATCCCGTTCCTGCAAAATCTCGTGCCTGGCGAACGGGATCGTGATGGCGCGCGCCAATTTTACCCGCGCGGCGTAAGCCTCGATGAACGGCGAATCCGCGATGGAATCATCGCCCGCCAATACGAACAGCACGGGCGCCTTGATGGCCGTCAGGTGGGCAGGGGCCGAAATCGTCCGCATCGATTGCAATCCGGCGCGCATCCAGCCGTTGGTGGGCGAGCCGAGCCCCAGCTTGGGCTCGGCGACCACGATGGCGTTGTTGCGGGCATAGCGCTCGCGATCTGACGTCAACAGATTGTTCTCGAAGGGCGCGGTTTCGCCGTAGTCGTCGCTGCCCTTGCCGGCATAGGCCTTCGCCGCACCCAGCATCGAGGCCGCCGAGGTGACGGCGCGCACCAGCCCACGCGACATCGGCAGCAATTTGCGGTTGAGGCGGATCATTGGCGCCGAGAGCACGATGCGGTCGAACCAGAGATCGGGACGGGCGGCGGCGCGCAACAGGATGTTGCCGCCCATGGAGTGCGCGAGGCCGATGTAGGGGGGCGGGCAATCGGGCAGCACGACCTGGCGCATGAAGCGGTTGAGGTCGTCGTCATGGTCGGAAAAGTCAGAGATATGCGCCTTGCGCGGATTGGCCAGCGGCCGGTCCGAACCGCCTTGGCCGCGCCAGTCCAGAGTGGCGACCGCAAAGCCGCGCCGGCGCAGGTCGGCGATGACCTCGAAGTATTTCTCGATAAACTCCGTACGCCCCCCAAACAGGCAGACCGTGCCCAGCCGGGGGCTCTGGTTGGCCTCCCAGCGCGCATAGCGCAGCGCGAGGCCGTCGCGCGTTTTCAGCGCATCGACCACGGCCCCGCTGGGGACGGGGTTTTTGGCCAGGGCTATGAGTTGGCGCATGGCCATTGTGTATTTCCCGCGCTCGCTGAAGAAGTCAGTAAGGAAGACGTGAAATCGTCAAGTCGTGAAATCGCCAAATCGGGAGCTCCCCGACTTCACGACTTGGCGAATTCACGACTTCACGTCTTTTTTAATCTCTACCCACCCAACACCGCCATCGCCTCATCATACACCCGCCGATCCCCGGCCGCGATGATCTGGCCGCCATTCAGGGCCGAACCGCCGGACCAATCCGTCATGATGCCGCCGGCACGCGCGATGATCGGGATCAGGGCGGCCACGTCAAAACTTTGCAGGCCGGCTTCCACCACCAGATCGACTTGGCCCGCCGCCACCAGGGCGTAGACGTAGCAATCGCCGCCGTAGCGCATCATCTTGGTTTTCGCGGCGACCTGGTGGAACCGGTCGAGTTCGCTCGCGGTCTTGAAGAGCGACGGCGACGTACAGCCCATAATGGCCGTCGCCAGCCCAGCGCAGGGCCGAACCTTCAGCGCCAGTTCACCCAGCGGCCCCGAGGTGCGCGCGCCGGATTCCGTGCTCCAGAACAGTTCGCCCGTGAACGGTTGGCCCATGACTCCAAGCAGCGGCTTGCCCTTATGCGTCAACCCGATCAGCGTGCCCCAGGTTGGCAGGCCCATCATAAAGGCGCGCGTGCCGTCGATGGGATCGATCACCCACTGATAGTCGGCCTCCGGACGGCTCTTGCCGAACTCCTCGCCGATCATGCCGTGCTCCGGAAAGCGCGCCTCCACCTGGGCGCGGATCATCTCTTCGACGGCTTTGTCGGCCTGCGTCACTGGATCGAAACCGGCTGAAGTGCCGATGTTCTTGTCTTCGATCTGCAGCGGCTTGCGATAGTAGGGCAGCACCAGCGTCGCCGAGGCGCGCGCCAGGTCCAAGGCGAAGTCGAGCAGGGTCTGATAGCTGTCGGGCATTCTCACAGGCATCCTTTGGCTGGGATTGGGGTGAAGTGTCACATTCGTCACAGGAGGGACGCAATGCGGCATCGGTCGGATGTCTTGACCTTGAACGAATCAAACAGAGTACCCATATAGGAGTTGTGAGCGTTGGGAGTTCTGCTCTCGCCTCATATGCCCTCCTTGGGCGTTTCCTCCCTAGACTTGGGCCGAACGGGTCTCCCGCCGGCCCATTTTTCTGGGTACGAGGTCGACCAATCCTCCCGCATCGCAGCAAAACCGGCGATCCAACCCATTTTGCAGCGTCGAAACCCTCGACTAAGGGGGCAGCGCCACCTCATTTCGCATATCAAACCTCCGCCCATTCCATTTTTGCATGCCGGCCTTGCATAGCTGAAGGGAAATACCAATTGCCTTTTGCTGCATTGCACACTACATATTGCAGTGCCGAACGAGAGCTGATGCTCTTACTCGGTGCCCTCCTTGGGCGTTTCCTCCCTAGACTTGGGCCGTAGGTAATACCGACGGCCTTTTTTTTTGCTTTTTTTTCCACCGCTTACTCAGCCGCGACCCGCAAGGGCTGCAAGGACTCGCAATAGTCCGCGAGGCTGGCGGTCAACATCATCACCGCCGCGCGCATCGGCTCGAATCCTTCGGTCAGCGTAACGCTGGCCTCATTGGTGAACATCGAGCGGTTGATCTCCAACTGCAAGGCGTGCACGCCGCGCATTGGAGTTCCGTAATGCTCCGTAATGTAACCGCCGGCGTAGGGCCGGTTCAGGGCGACCGCGTAGCCCAAACCGGTCAGGCGCTGCTCGACCAGGCGCGTCAATTCGCTGGCGCAGGACGCTCCAAACCTATCCCCGAGGACAAACTGCGGGCGCAGTTCGCCGGCTTTGGTTCCTTCAGCTGCCGAGGACGAGGGCATGGAGTGGCAATCGATCAGTATGGCGAAGCCAAACCGCTGACGCGCCCGTTCAATCAGCGCGCGCAGGGCGGCGTGATAGGGCCAATAAAAGGTTTCTATGCGCGCCATGGCTTCAGCCACAGTCAGCCGCCGCCGATAAATCTCCTCGGCGTCGCCGACCACGCGGGCGATGGTGCCGAGGCCCCCCAACACGCGCAAAGACCGCGTGTTGGCATAGGCCGGCAGCGCATCGTCGAACAGATCGGGATCGAGTTCGTAGGGCTCACGGTTGAGGTCGACATAGGCGCGGGGGAAGCGCGCCGCCAGCAGCGGAGCGCCGAACGCGACCACGCCTTGAAAAAGTTCCTCCACATAGGCGTCTTCGGAGCGGCGCAAGCGATCCGGGCTGAGGCGCGAGGCGGCGATCAGGTCCGGCGGATAGCAACGGCCGGAATGGGGCGAGGAAAACACCAGGGGCAGCAGCAGGTCGCGCGGCTGGTGCAGCACAAAGGCCGGCTCGCCCGAAGAATCCTCTTGCGCGCCAACACGATAGGGCGGCACTGACGGTTCGGGAGACGGGACGCTCATGCGGCTGAAATCGCTAACCTGGGTGGTGGCCTTGGCGCGGGACTGGCGTTGGCCTTGTGCGGCACCATGGCAAGCGGCAGCAGTGGAGTCCATGGCGTGAACGGCTGTGGGCAGCGGAATTTGTGGAGAGCCGGTTACCGGAACGGCCCCAAATTTCACTCCGTATTTACCATCGGCACTGCACTGTGCGTGCCACGACGTAGGGCTTGTGCGTTAAGTTGAGGGGCCGAGTAGAGGCATGTCAGTATACGATTTTCTTGAGCGTCCCATGCAGCGCATCCTTCTGGCTGAGGACGACGACAGCATGCGCCGGTTTCTGGTCAGCGCCCTGGAGAAGGCGGGCTATCTGGTGGAGTCCTATGCCGACGGCGCCCAGGCCTTCGCCAAACTGCAGCAGGAGCCCTTCACGTTGCTCCTGACCGACATCGTGATGCCCGAGATGGACGGCATCGAACTCGCTCGCCGCGCCGCCGAAATTGATCCCGACATCAAGATCATGTTCATCACCGGCTTTGCCGGCGTGACGCTGAACACGGACAATTCCGCGCCCAAGGACGCCAAAGTGCTGAGCAAGCCGTTCCACCTGAAGGACCTGGTGCGCGAAGTGGACAAGCTTTTGGAGGCGTAGGGCGCAATAGGCCTCTTCGGCCGTATTGCGCCGCAAGGGCCCGTGACGCACGCAAAGGGTTGTGGCGAACCCTGCGGCGCAATACGGCGCGAAGAAGAAAGTGCGCCTATTGCGCCCTACCAAAACCTCAACGAAAGTCCTTATTGCAATTTTCATAACAACCGGATTGGGCCGCCCGTAAACGCTTTGGGAACAATTTTACGAACTTGGCTTAACCGTAAATTGCCAGCTTTGTTCCAATACTGATGACTTGCAGTTCTAGCGAGTCAAAACAAAAAATGAAAATCGGTTGGCGCTATACCGGGGTCGCCTGTTTGCTTACGGCAGCTGTTGCGGCTGGCATTCTTATCCACCTCGACGCCGAACGAAAGTCCGCCACGGCCTGGCGGCATCATCTCACTGAGGCCAGGGCGGTCTCGCGGCAGGAATCGCTGCGTATCGGTAAGTCTTTCAGCGCGCTCTATGAAAACCTCCGCACCCTGAGCCTGCTGCCAAGCGTGCGCCAGATCGACCGCCATGGGACAACGCTGAGCGCCGATGGACGCGAAACCATTATACAGGTCTACAATAATCTCGGCAGCAACATCGATGTGTCCGAGGTTTATGTTGTTCCAGCGTCGCTGGATCACCTCCGCAAGGATGGCGTCACAGGCACTCTCGAAGCGCCGATTCTTATGTTCGACGACTTGATCGCCCGCAGCAGGCAGGTGCCGCAATCCCTCATTCCAAAGAGCCAGAACAGTCAGGGGGGGAAAGAGGATATTCCCGCCGACCAGTTGGAAATTTACGAATACGCGCAACTGGAACAACAGCTCGCTTGGTTTGGCTGGAATTATCCTGATCGGCTGGCCACGGATGGGCTCCTTCTGCCGATGCTCAGCGGCGCCGAGGTTATTACATGCGATATCTCGCAGTTTCAGTATTCGCACGCCGATTCCGACCGCAAGGGACTGATCTTCTCCGTTCCCTTTTATGGCCCCGAAGGCACCTTGAAGGGCAGCATCTCGGCGATCATCCTCACGGATTCCTTGCAACGCCGGCTGCCAAATAGCAACTACGCCTTGACCGCCCCGCGCAACAGCTTCACCACCGCCACGTCAGGCGCCCCTGACGCCGGGAGCTTGGAGCAGGCGATGCGCGCCCCCGCAATCCCGTTCGACGCCGTCTTTCATGACACCATTGACATCAACACCCACGACCCGCGCGGCCCCTGGGTGTTGCACGTCGCCCATCCGGCCGCCAAGTACTTCAGTGGCGCCGAGTACCGCTCCATTCGCACGTTCGAGGCGATGGCGCTGGCCGTGCTCGTCCTGGGCACCCTGGCAGGGCTTGGCTGGCTGTATCTGATGCGCCGCTGGAGCAAGAAACTCCTGCACAACGCCACCCACGACGCCTTGACTGGCCTCGCCAACAAGGTTCGGCTGATTGGCAAAGTCAACGACGTGCTGAAGCGCGGGGTTAAGCCCGGCACGGCGGCCGTGCTCTATCTCGACCTCGACCGTTTCAAGGCGGTCAACGATACGCTCGGCCACCATATCGGCGATCTGCTGCTGAAGGCCGTCGGCGAGCGCATGGCCAATTGCCTGCGCAAGACCGACATGCTGGCGCGCATCGGCGGCGATGAGTTCGTCGTGCTGCAGACTGAACTGGAAAAGCCGGGCGACGCCTCGTTCCTGGCCCAGCGCATCATCAGCCGCATCGCCGAGCCGTTCGACATCGACGGGCACCAGATCGTTATCGGCACCAGCGCGGGCATTGCGCTGGCCGGCACCGACGGCGCCGATCCTGATACTCTGCTACGCAACGCCGACCTGGCGCTGTTCCGCGCCAAGGCCAACGAACGCGGCACTTGGCGCTACTTCGAGCCGAACATGGACGCTGCGCTGCGCAAGCGCCGCCGTCTGGAGATGGATCTGCGCCATGCGCTCGCCCGTAACGAACTGGTGTTGCACTACCAGCCGATCGTGAACGCGCAGACCCAGAGCGTCACCGGCTTCGAGGCCCTGTTGCGCTGGAATCACCCCGAGTTTGGCATGATCCCGCCGCTCGACTTCATCTCCATCGCCGAAGACATCGGAGAGATCGTCCCGATCGGCGAATGGGCGATCCGGCAGGCCTGCTTCGACGCCATGTCCTGGCCGGCGCCGACGCGGATTGCGGTCAACCTCTCGGCGGTGCAGTTCCGCACCGAGACGTTGCCCTGGATCGTGGAGAGCGCGCTCGACGAGTCGGGATTGGATGCAAACCGCCTGGAGCTGGAAATCACCGAGTCGGTGCTGCTCACCACCAACGACAACTCGATCAAGATCCTGAACCTGTTGCGCGAACTCGGCGTCTCCATCGTCCTCGACGATTTCGGCACCGGCTACGCCTCGCTCAGCTACCTGCGCGCCTTCACGTTCGACAAGATCAAGATCGATCGCTCGTTCGTGCAGGATGTGATGGGGGGCGGCAAGGACGTCGCCATCGTCAAGGCCATCGCGTCGCTGGGCATGAGCCTGGAAATGACCACCACGGCCGAAGGCATCGAAACCGAGGAACAGTTCCTGAAAATCCGCGATCAGGGGTACACGCACGTGCAAGGCTACCTGTTCGGCCGTCCCGGACCGGTGTCGCGCACCGGAGCCCTGTTCCCGGCGCAGCCGAAGCTGCTTACGTTGGCCGGTTAGCGATGCGGTAGGGCGCAAAAGGCCTCTTCGGCCGTATTGCGCCGCAGTGGGTCACTACGAACGCAAGTGGTTGTGTTGACCCCCTGTGGCGCAATACGGCGCGAAGAAAGAGCGCCTATTGCGCCCTACGGGCCGACGGTCACGGCGCCAACCGCTTCAGCTCGGCAAGAGCCGAGCGGTATTCGATGAAGTCATGCGGGCAGGTGGCGGCGGCGACTTTGAGCTCCTTGGCCGCTCCAGCCGTGTCTGCCTGCGCCAGGCGCCATTGGCCCACGTAATAGTGCGCCTCGCACATCTCGTCGGCAGTGCCGGCCGCCTTTAACGTGGCGGCCGGCGTGCGCTTGCCGAGGTAGAGTTCCACCACCGGAAATGGCCACCCTTTTTTGAGCAATCCGCCGGCTTGCTGGTCCAGCTCCCCGGTCGACGTGCGGCCCATGTGGGTTAAGTCAAGAAAACGCATCAGCAGAATGTAGGCGTCGTGTTCGGCGTCCAGGGCGTGATGTTGCAGGGCGCTGTCGTAGTCGGCGATGGCGCCCGAAAAATCGCCCATATCGAACTTGCCATTGGCGCGCGATAGGTAGGTCATGCCGTCGTCGGGACCGAGCGCAACGGCCATGTCGAAGTCGGCCAGGGCCTTCAACGCATTGCCCGCAAGCATGTAAGCGCGCCCCCGATCGATGAAGTTCCAGGGTCCGCTGGGTTCGATTTCGATGGCGCGGTCAAAGTCCACCATGGCTTTGGCGGCGTCGCCCAGGCCCTCGTAGGCGCCGCCGCGCGCCCGCAAAATCCGGGGCGACGCGCTGCCGATCCCGAGGACGCGACTGAAATCGGCGACCGCTCCGGCGTAGTCCTGTTGTCTGGCCAAAGCCATGGCGCGGCACTCATACCCCTCGGCAGCTTTTGGCGCCAGGTTCACCGCCTTGCCGCAATCAGCCAGGGCACGGCGTATGTCGTTGGTGCGGAGATATTCCCGCCCGCGCGCGGCGAAATAGTCGCTCCGATTTGGCGCCAAGGAGATTGCCTTGGTGAACCCGGCGAGTGCGATTTTTCCATCATTTTTGTACGTGTAGAGACGGGCTCTCGCAAACTGCGCGGCGGCATGCGTCGGCTCAAGATCGAGCGTCTTATCGAAGTCGGCGATGGCTTTGTCGTCGTTGCCAAGCGCCTCGTACGCGAGGCCGCGGCCGAAGTAGGCTGCGACCAGTTTTGGTGCCAGCGTCACGGCGCGGCTGAAATCGGAGACGGCAGCTTTGGAGTCGCCATCGCTGAAATAGGCAAAGCCGCGCGCACTGAACGCATCGGCGTAATTTGGGTCCAGGCTGATGGCCCGGTTGGCGGACGAGATCGCAGCGTTGAGCTTGTCGGATGCCAGGTAGGCGCTGCTCAGGAAGTACTGGATTTTGGCGTCGTCGGGCAGCCGGACCGAAGCCTTGTACAAGTCAATGACGGCAGCACTGTTCAAGCCCTGGAGATAATAGACCAGGCCTCGGTGGAAGTAGGTTTCGTATAGCGACGCATCAATTTTTAGAGCTTGATCGAAGTCATTGATGGCCACCGGGTACTGCCTGCGATCCCGCAACAGGATGCCGCGCTGCAGGTAGGCGCGAGCAAAACGCGGATCGAGCTCGATGGCTTTGGCGTAGTCGGCCAGCGCCCTGTCAGGATTGTTCTCGCCTTGAAAGGCATATCCACGCAACAGATAGAGCTGTGCCGACTTCGGCGCGGCATTTATGGCCGCATCGCAGGCCGGCACGGTGACCGCGCCCGACGTTTCCGTGCAGTCGGCGGCCTTGTCCGCAATCGCCACGGCCGGCAGTAGCAGCAACGCCAGAAGCACGATTGCCGTTCGCATGTGCGACGCCCCGTTGTTCTCGTTTCACCCGGCACGCTCCGTAGGGCTCTTTTAGTCCGGCGCACGGGCGCGCCGCCACCTCTTTTTGGTTCGACGAGTCCGGCTGGGAGGTCACGATCAGACCATTCGCCGTCCTTGCCTGCCGCCCGGTTCCCCCCTATATGTCAGGGTGACTTCCCTAAATTTCGCAACTATTGGCCTAGTGGGTGCAAAAACCCCGCCGGGTCCGGAGGATGACCCTATGACTCGCGTTCCGCTCATGCCCAAGTCCACCGCCGTCTGGCTGGTCGAGAACACGGCACTGTCCTTCGAGCAGATCGCCGTCTTCTGCGGGCTGCATGTGCTTGAAGTCAAAGGCATCGCCGATGGCGAAGTGGCGCAAGGCATCAAGGGCACCGACCCGATCTCGTCGGGACAGCTGGCGCGCGAGGAAATCGCTCTAGCCGAAAAGAAGCCCACGCACATCTTGCGCATTCTAGCCTCCAAGGTTGAGCTGCCAGCCTTCAAGCCGCGCAAGGGGCCGCGCTACACGCCGCTGTCGCGTCGCCAGGACCGGCCCAACGCGATCCTGTGGCTGGTGAAAAACCATCCCGAGCTGAAGGACAGCCAGATGATGCGCCTAGTCGGCACCACCAAGCCGACCATCGACGCTATCCGCGACCGCACGCATTGGAACGCTGGCAACCTATCGCCCTTGGACCCGGTGACGCTGGGCCTGTGCTCGCAGACCGAACTCGACGCCGCCGTCAAGAAAGCCTCCAAACGCGTCGAAGCCACCAAGGCCGACGCCGATGATGGCCCCGAGCTGGAAGGCTCGCTGCTGCCCGCCGCCGAGACCATCGCCGAACGCACCGTGGTGGTCGACCGCGCGCCCGAAGTTGAAGCGCCGATTGACGCCGATCACGTGTTCGCGAATCTGGGCGGGACGAAAACGTCGGGCACGGACGAGGAAGCGGAGTAGGGTAGTGTAAGACGTGAAGTCGTGAAGTCGTGAAGTCGTGAAGTCGTGAAGTGGTGAAATCGCCAAATCGGGCGCGCTGTCCACGACGTTGCCGTTTCACGACTTCACGATTTCACAACTTCACGACTTACTTCCTCGCACCGGGTCATGTCACAGCGCTCCGTCCTCATCACCGGCTGTTCCTCGGGCATCGGCCTCGCCTCGGCAACGACCATGCAGGGCCGCGGCTGGCGCGTGTTCGCCACCGCACGCACGCCGATGGATCTCGCCATGCTGGCCGGTCTCGGCCTCGAGCCCATCCCGCTCGAACTGCGCGATCCCGCTTCGGTCGCCGCCTGCGCCGCGACGGTGCTTGAGCGCACCGAGGGACAACTCTACGCCCTGTTCAACAATGCCGCGCACGGGCAACCGGGCGCCGTCGAGGACCTTCCGGTGGAGGCGCTGCGCGATCAGTTCGAGGTGAACCTGTTTTCCTGGCACGCGCTGACGCGCCCGATCCTGGCAGCCATGCGCAAGAACGACCGAGGGCGGATCGTTAATTGTTCGTCCGTCCTGGGATTGATTTCGCCGCCCTATCGCGGCGCCTACAACGCCACCAAGCACGCGCTGGAGGCTCTGACCGAGGCGATGCGGCATGAGCTTTACGGCACAGGCATCCATGTCAGCCTGATCGAGCCGGGGCCGATCGATACGCGCTTTGTCGAACACGCGCTGGAGATGTTCCGCACAAAAATCGACATCGCGGGGTCGCTGCATCACGAGAGCTATCGGCGGCGGCTCACGGCGATGGCGGCGGGCGGTACGCAGACCTTCAAACTGCCGCCCGAGGCGGTGGCGAGGAAACTGGCACACGCCCTGGAAAGCTCCCGTCCCAAGGCGCACTATTACGTCACGTGGCTGACCTACCTGGCGGTCGCCGGGAAGCGTGTGCTGCCGCGCGTCCTCGCCGATCGGTTCGTGCGTTCGGGGTGAGGCATCTATTTGCCCGCCAGGAACGTTCCCGGTAGGATGACTTCGATCAACACCGAGCGAACCGATGGACACTCTCGCCACCTACCTTTTGCCCTTGGCCCTCGGCGCGGTCGCCATCGTGCTCGCGCTTGGGCTCTGGAACATGGCGCGCGCCGGCAGCGCCAATACCAGCCAGACGCTGATGCGTTGGCGCGTCGGCCTGCAATTCGTCGCCATTGTGGTGCTGATGACGGTGGTCTATCTGTCGCGGCGGTGAGCCAAGGTTAACCGGCCAGCAACCATATGCGCATGAAATGCTCCTCATGCGCGCGCTAGTCACCAAAGCCCTTTCTGTGAGCCTGTTGCTACTTGCTTCGCCCGGAGCGGCGATTGCGGGAGGCTTGATCGACGAACTCCGCCTTGGCGGCCTGGCCCAGAACATTGAGCCGACCGGGCGCGGTCATGAGCACGGCGCCGACGTCAACGCCGAAGTGCTGTTTGCGCCCGCGTTCGCCCCCACCGGCGATGCCGTGAAGGACGTGCTGTTCGGCTTCCGGCCACACCTCGGGGCGACCTACAATTTCGCCGGCACGACGGACAAGATCTATGTCGGGCTGACTTGGGACGCGCCTCTGAACCACGGGTTTTTCCTCGAAGGCAGTTTCGGCCTCGCGGTCCATGATGGCGGACTTGCCGAGGACAATCGCGCCCAATACGGCTGCCGCGTGAATTTCCGCGAGTCCGCCTCGCTCGGCTATGATCTCGACGCCAACTGGCGCGTCATGCTGATGGTCGACCACATGTCGAACGCCGACCTCTGCCTGCAGAACCGGGGCCTGACGAATGCCGGCGTTCGGCTGGGCTACCGGTTGGACTGACGCGGCGGTAGGGCGCAATAGCTCGACCACCGGCGGGGCCGGAATGCGTAGACAAGAAAGACACGCATTTTTGGGTCATTGATTTTGTTGGTTTTTTGCGTGTCTTTCTTGAGAGGCCTCTTCGCCGTATTGCGCCGTCGGACTTGGCCGCACTCGCGCTGGCGCAATACGGCCGCGAAGAAAGAGCGACCTATTGCGCCCTACGTTGCTACATGGCAGCCCACTCGTATTGCAGTCCTCTGACGATCAACACGTCGCCGGTATCAACGCGGATGGCGGGCAATTGGGCGGCCATACGTACTCTCCACGTTTGAGGTCGCAATTTGCGACCTCAAACATCCTGTCATAAATGATCGAGGACGTGCAAGGAGCATCGATGCGGAAACATCCCGTGCCGACCAAGGTCTTGACCTAGGCCAGAGCGCGTCTAGGGTGACGGCTCAATTAGGGGCCACACATGGTCGTTCTCAACAAAATCTACACCCGCACCGGGGACGCCGGCACCACCGGGCTTGGCACCGGCGAGCGCGTGCCGAAATTCGCTCTGCGCATCGCAGCTTATGGCACCATCGATGAGACCAATGCGGCCATCGGCGTGGCGCGGCTGGACCTGGGCGACGCCTCGCCGCCGGTCGGGTCCATGTTAGCGCGCATCCAGAACGACCTGTTCGACCTCGGCGCGGATCTGTGCGTGCCGGAAAAACCGTCCGAGGCCGGAAAACAGCGCCTGCGCATCGTTTCCGCGCAGACCGACCGGCTAGAGCGCGAGATCGACCAGCTAAACGAGCATCTCGCCCCGCTCACGTCCTTCGTGCTCCCCGGCGGAACGCGCGCGGCGGCCCAGCTGCATGTCGCGCGCACCGTCAGCCGGCGCGCCGAGCGCCTGATGTGCGAGCTGGCCGCCACGCCCGGCGAGAGCGTGAGCGCGGACGCCCTTAAATTCGTCAACAGAGTGTCGGACTTTCTGTTCGTCGCCAGCCGCTATGTGAACGATCTCGGCCAAGGCGACGTGCTCTGGGTGCCGGGGCAAAACCGCTGATATCAGCACGCTGTAACGAAAGCAGACCCACCCGTGTTCCTACCCGTTTATGATATCAACCCGCTGCGGCGCATCAAATTCCAATATGTGACGGTGGGGCTGATCGCGCTCAACGTGCTGATTTTCCTGATTTTTCAGGAAAAAGACATTTGGACCAGCAACGACTGCGGGCAGGTGACCTTCACCAAGGCCTTCGGCATCATCCCGATGCAGCTGCTGGGCACCCCGGTCAGCTTCTCCGATTGCCCGGACGGCGCCATCAGCGCGTTCAACTTTCCGGCGCCGCTGACGCTGCTCACCTACATGTTCCTGCATGGCAGCATCTGGCATCTGGCCGGCAACATGCTGTTTCTGTGGGTGTTCGGCGACAATGTCGAAGATGCGCTCGGCCATGTCCGCTACCTGGTCTTCTATCTGTTATGCGGCGTCGCCGGCGGCCTGCTCTATTTCGCCACCCAGCTGCATTCCACCTCACCGCTGATCGGCGCCAGCGGGGCCATTGCGGGCATTGTCAGTGCCTACGTCATGCTCAGCCCGCGCGTAAACCTGTGGATCCTGGTGCTGCGCGTCATTCCCCTGATGGTGCCGGCCTGGACCGCGATCGGAGCCTGGATCGCCATGAACATCGTCCTGGCTTTCAGCGGCCTGGATGCCTCGGTGGCCTGGTGGGCCCATATCGGCGGGTTGATCGCCGGGGCGATCCTGGTGGTCTTCATGCGCCAGCCCGGCGTGCCGCTGTTCGCCCGCCCGGTTCCGCGCGCATAGTGTGTTGGCGCGCCTGGCTACTCGACAATTTCCTCTCAGGGTGGAATGAAGAACGCATCTGAGGCGCCAGAGGGGATCGCGAGGCCGATGACCGTCAGACCGAAACGAGCCATGCTGCTCGCTGCCGGACTTGGCCTGCGTATGCGTCCGCTCACCGCGACGACGCCGAAGCCGCTGGTGCGCCTCGCGGGCAAGCCGCTGCTCGACTACGTGCTCGACCGGCTGGCGGCGGCCGGGGTCGAAACGGTGGTGGTAAACGTCCACTATCTCCCCAAGCAGATCATCGAACACGTCAAGGCGCGCCGCGCACCAAGGATCGTCATTTCGGACGAGAGCGCCGAGTTGCTCGACACCGGCGGGGGCGTGGCCCGAGCCTTGCCGCAGCTGGGCGGCGAACCGTTCTACATCGTCAACGCCGACAGCATTTCCCTGCCGGGGGGCGGCGCCAACCTCGCCCGCATGGCCGCGATGTTCGATCCCGCTCGGATGGACAGCCTGATGCTGCTTGCAACGGCGGCCAGCAGCCTCGGCTACCACGGCAACGGCGATTTCCACATGGGGCCGGACGGCCTTCTGAAGCGCCGCCGCGAGCGCGAAGTGACGCCATTCGCATTCACCGGCACCTCGCTCGCCCACCCCCGTATGTTTCAGGGCGCGCCAAAGGGCAAGTTCTCACTCAACGCGCTTTGGGATCGCGCTATCGAGGCGGGCCGGCTGTTCGGCGTGCGCCAGGACGGGCTGTGGATGCACATCGGCTCGCCCGACGCGCTGACTGAGGCGGAGCAGCTGCTGGCCAGCGGCGAGAGTTACTTCTGATGGCGGACGCGCCCGCCCCGCGCCTGTTCAACATCCCGGCTGGACGGCCGTTTCTGCGCGAACTGGCCGAGGCGATCTTGACGGGCCGCGTGCCCGGGACTGGCAAGGGCGCTCCCGACCCGCTCGACCTTCCCAAGATACTGCTGCTGTTGCCCACCCGCCGCGCCTGCAAAGCCTTGCAGGAGGCGTTCCTCGACGCCAGCAACGGCCGCGCGCTGCTGTTGCCGCGCATCCGCCCCATCGGCGACACCGATGAGGATGAAAGCCTGATTGCGTCAGGCGACGAAAGCTGGATCGGCGGCAAGGAGGCCATGGATGTCGCCCCCGCCATGGGCGGCATCGAGCGGCATCTGATCCTGACCAGCCTTGTCTTGAAATGGATGGAGCAACGTCAGCAGGCGTTGGCCAGCGCTGGCGAGGCAAGCGAAACGCGCGAAACCTTGCCCGGCGCCGAGACGCCGGCCCAGGCTTCAGCGCTGGCGCGCGGCCTCGCCCGCTTGATGGATATGGTGGAGACGGAGGGGGCGGATCTCACCAAACTGGTGGATCTGGCGCCGGCCATGTTTTCGGAACAATGGCGGCAAACGGTCGATTTCCTCAACATCCTCTCGAATGTCTGGCCGGCAATCCTGACGGCGACCGGAAAGCTTTCGCCGGCCGGGCGGCGCAACTGGCTGCTCTCGTTGCAGTCCGGGCAGTGGACATTGAAACCGCCCGCCCATCCCATCATCGTAGCCGGCGTGACGGGCAGCATTCCGGCTACCGCCAAGCTCATGCAGGTGGTGGCTGGACTGCCGCAGGGCGCGGTGGTGCTGGCGGGATTGGATCAGACGCTCGACGACGCGACCTGGGCGGGGGTGCATCCGGGCTCGCCGTCGCATCCGCAATTCCGGCTGGCGACGCTGCTGGCCGGACTGGGGCTCACCCGCGGCGCCGTGACGGATTTGATGCCCACGGATGACCGTCAGCGGTTGATCGGCGAGGCCTTGCGGCCCGCGCTCACCACCGCAGCCTGGGCCGAAATCGGGCAGCGGCTGGACAAGGCAAATGTTGCATCGGCGCTCGGCGGCATCACGCGCCTGGACGCCGCCAGCCCGGAGGACGAGGCCGAAGCCGTCGCCCTCATCATGCGCCGCGCCGCCGACAGCCCCGCGACGAGCACCGCGCTGGTGACGCCCGACCGCATTCTTGCGCGCCGCGTCGCCGTTCGGCTCTCCAGCTGGGGCATCGTCATCGACGACAGCGCCGGCCGGCCGCTGTCCAAGACGCCGCCCGGCGTGTTGCTCGACCTGATCGTCAGTGTGCTGGAGACCGATTTTTCGCCCGCCCCTTTGATGGCGCTGTTGAAACATCCTTTGACCCGGCTCGGCCTGACCGTTCCCGAGGCGCGGCGCGGCGCGCGCATGCTGGAGTTGCGCGCGCTGCGGCGGCCGAACCTCGGCGCGGGCCTCGCCAGCCTGCGTATGCTGCTGGCCGACAAGCCGGACACGCCGGACCCGGACGATCACGAGCCGCACCACCGCGCCATCTCCGGCATGTCCGATCGCGACGGCGCGCTGGCCCGCACCGTGCTGGACCAGCTGGAGCTGGCCATGGCGCCACTGCAGGCGCTGGCGGGCGACCCGGCCATGGTGCACCCGCTCGCCACGTTGCTCGACGCTCACATCGCATCAGCCGAACTCATCGCCACCGACGAAACTGGCAGTTTTGACGCGCTGTGGGCCGAATCCGCCGGTGAGGCCGCCTCCACCTATCTCGCGCACCTCACCTCGGCTGGCAGTAATGGGCTCGCCGTCAGCCTTGCCGCTTATCCAGAACTGTACCGCAGCCTGATCTCAACCGAGACAGTGCGCGCCGCCCGCACCAGCCATCCGAACCTCACTATCCTCGGCCCGTTCGAGGCGCGCCTGTTGCAGCCCGACATCGTGATCCTCGGCGGCCTCAACGATGGCGTCGCGCCAGAAATCGCCGAACCCGATCCCTGGCTGAACCGGCCCATGCTGGCCGAACTGGGCCTGCCTTCTCCGGAAACCCGCATCGGCGACGCCGCCCATGATTTCGCGCAATTGCTCAGCGCCAAGACGGTGTACCTCACCCGCGCCGTGAAACGCGATGGCGCGCCGACGGTGGCGTCGCGCTGGCTATTGCGGCTAGATGCGGTGCTGGACGGCCTCGGCCTCAAGGGGACGTTTGCCGGCGATCCGAAAGAACCCTGGCTGGCCTGGGCGCAGAATCAGAAGGCGCTGACGACCTTTTCGCCGCGCCCCGCCCCCGCGCCGCGCCCACCTCTTGCCGCCCGTCCGCGCCAGCTCAGCGTCACGCGTATAGAACACTGGATGGCCAACCCTTACGCGATATTCGCGCGCGACATCCTGCGGTTGGAGCCGATGCCGGAGCTGGGCGGCGCGCCGGAAGCCAGCGTGCGTGGGCGGATCATCCATCAGGCGCTGCATCGCTTCGCGGCGGCCCATCCCGGTGCTCTGCCAGCGGACATTGCCGCCGCGCTCATCGCCGAAGCGGAGGCCGGCATGCAGCGGCTCGCCGCGCACCCGCGCGTGGCCGCGTTCTGGCAGCCGCGATTCGCGCGCTTTGCGCAATGGTTCGCGGGAAGCGAGGCGACACGCCGCGCCGGCATCGCCCGTACCCTAAGCGAAATCTCCGGCGCGATGGCGCTCGCGGCTCCCGCCGGACCGTTCCGCCTGACGGCCCGCGCCGACCGCATCGACGTGCTGCAAGGCGGCGGCCTGGTCATCACCGACTACAAGACTGGCGCCGTCCCCTCCGACAATCGCGTCAACGCCGGTCTCGCCCCGCAACTGCCGCTGGAGGCCGCCATCGCCGCCGAGGGCGGTTTTGAGGGCGTGGCGAAGGGCGCCGTCACGGTGTTGCGCTTCATCGCGGCCACCGGCGGCGACCCGCCCGGATTGGATCATACGGTGAAGGCGGAGGATGTGACCGCGCTGGCGGCGCAAACGCTGGCCGGGCTGAAGCGCCTGATCGCCCGCTTCGACGATCCGGCCACGCCCTATGCCTCGCTGCGCCGCCCCAGCTTTGCGGCCACGGCGCGGTACGATGACTACGCCCATTTGGCGCGCGTAAAGGAATGGTCGTTGGTGGCCGATGGAGGCGGCGATGAGTGAATTGGTGCTGGTAGGGCGCAATAGGCCCTCTTCGGCCGTATTGCGCCACGGACGCGCGGCGAGGCACACCGCTACGAATGTGCCTTGGACGGCGCAATACGGCCCGATGGCGGCGGCGGCGACGACTGAATTGGCGCTGGTAGGGCGCAATAGGCCCTCTTCGGCCGTATTGCGCCACGGACGCGCGGCGAGGCACACCGCTGCGTACCTGCTGTGGACGGCGCAATACGGCCAAGAAAAAGGGCCTATTGCGCCCTACGGCCCGATGGCGGCGGCGATGAGTGATCGCGTTCTCGACCGCGCGGCGGTTACTGCTCCTCTCCCCCTGAATAGGGGGAGAGGATGTCGCCCGAAGCGCTCTAGCGCTGAGGACTCAGCGACAGGTGAGGGCAGCTGCTTGCTCCGCACCTGTTGCACCGGGGACGGAGCAAGTGGTTGCCCTTCATCCGGCGCAGTGCGCCACCGTCTCCCCCTAAGCAGGGGGAGAAGGAAAGGGAGCGGCGCGATAGGGGGCAGCCATGACTGACTCCCTCTCCCTGGTCGCGGCGCAGCAGCGCAAGGCCACCGATCCTACAGCCTCGGCCTGGGTCAGCGCCAATGCCGGCACGGGCAAGACCTATGTGCTGGTGCGCCGCGTGCTGCGTCTGCTGCTGGCCGGCAGTGCGCCGGACCGCATCTTGTGCCTCACCTTCACCAAGGCGGCGGCGGCGGAGATGGCGAACCGGCTGTTCCGGCAGCTGGCGGCCTGGGCGACGGCGGACGAGGTTCAGCTTGAGCGGGACCTCACCGAGCTGCTCGGTCACCCGCCCAGCACAGCCGAAACGGCTCGCACGCGCACGCTGTTCGCCTCCGCCATCGAGACGCCGGGCGGGCTGAAAGTGCAGACCATCCACGGCTTTTGCGAGCGGCTGCTGCAGCGCTTTCCGCTGGAAGCCGGGCTGTCGCCGGGGTTCGCCGTGCTCGACGAGCAGCAGCAGTCCGTGCTGTTGCAGGCCAGCACCGCCGCCGTATTGACCGAAGCGACGTCAACGGACGGCCCGCTGCAATCCGCGTTGCATATCGTGATCGCCCATGCCGGCGAAATGACATTCGATAGCCTGCTGAAAACCGCCATCAACGAACGCGACGCCATTGGCGAGCTGCTGCTGAAGGCGAGCGCCAGCGAAGATCCGTTCATCGAGATCGAGACGCGCTTGCTCCGCTTGCTGAAAGTGCCGCTGGATACGACGGCGGACAGTCTGACGGCGGATTTTTCCAATCTCTTCGACGACGACGCCATCAGCCATATCGTCGGCGCGCTGCATACCGGCACCGTCAGCGACGTCAACGCCGCCGACAAGCTGTCCGAGGCGCTGATCGCCACGCGGGCGCAAGAGCGGATCGCCGCGCTGACCGCGTTCCTCCTCACCAAGGAGAACGAGCCGCGCAAACGCCTCGCCACCAAAGGCGTGGGTGAAAATCATCCCGGCCTGATCGCGCAGCTGACGCAGGCCGCCGCCAGCGCCGCCAAATATACCCAGCAGCGTCTCGGCCTCGAACTGGCCGTCGCCACCGCCGCGCTGCTGCGCATCGCCGACCGCGTCATCGATCAGTACACAACGCGCCAAGCCGCGATGGCCGGCCTCGACTATGCCGACCTGATCACCAAGGCCGCCGGATTGCTGTCGTCCGCGGCCGACACGCAATGGGTGCTGTTCAAGCTCGATGGCGGGCTCGATCACATCCTGGTCGACGAGGCGCAGGACACCAGCCCGCTGCAATGGCGCATCGTGACCGCACTGGCCGAGGAGTTTTTCATCAGCACGGGCAATGGCGACCGCCTGCGCACCGTGTTCGCCGTGGGCGACGAAAAGCAATCGATCTATGGGTTCCAGGGCGCCGCGCCCGAAGAGTTCGACAAAACCGGACGCAAATTCGAGAGCGACGCGCAACAGGCGCGCACGCCCTATTTCCGCGTTGCGCTGAACACGTCGTTTCGCAGCGTCGCCCCGGTGCTGGAGGCTGTCGACCGCGTGTTCGCAACGCCTGAAGCCGCATCAGGCCTGACGGCCAGCGGCGATCCGGTGCGCCACGCCGTGCATCGCCTGGGGCAGGCGGGGCGGATCGAAATCTGGCCGCCCGAGATCGCTGACGAGGTTGCCCCTGAAGAACCCTGGCTGCCGGCCGCACCCAGTGAGACCACCGCCCCAGAAGCCCGGCTGGCCGCGCGCATCGCCGAGACCATCGACGGCTGGATCAAATCAGGGGAACGTCTTGCGTCGGAAAATCGTCCAATCACGCCGGGCGATGTGCTGATCCTGCTGCGCAAGCGCCAGCCGTTCGCGCCGGTGATCATCCGCGCCCTGAAGGCGCGCGGGCTGCCGGTGGCCGGAGCCGACCGCATCAAGGTCACGCAGCAGATCGCGGTCGAGGATCTGGTGACGCTCGGAAAATTCCTGTTGCTGCCCGAGGACGATCTCGCGCTCGCCTCCGTTTTGAAAAGCCCGCTGATCGGCCTCGATGACGACGACCTGTTCAAGCTCGGCCACGGCCGGCGCGGCGCGCTGTGGGGCGCGCTGCAAAAGCAGGCGGCGGACGATGCACGCTTCACAGAGGCCGTCGAGGCGCTGAAGCGCTGGCGTTCGGAGGCCGATTTCTTCCCGCCGTTCGAGTTTTACTCGCGCCTGCTCGACAAGGACGGCCGTCGCGCGCGCCTGCTGACGCGGCTCGGCCCCGAGGCGGGCGACGCCATCGACGAGTTCCTCAATCTCGCCATCCGTTTCGACATGGACGAGCCGCCGTCTCTCCAGGGGTTTGTCGACTGGCTTGGCCAGGCCGAGCCCGAGATCAAGCGCGACATGGACCAGGGCCGCAACGAGGTGCGCGTCATGACCGTGCACGGCGCAAAGGGCCTGGAAGCGCCGATCGTGTTCCTGCCCGACACCTGCTCGGTGAAGGGGGCGGGGGACGGAAGTTTGATCACGGTGGCGGAAGGCGAGCCGCCGGTCTGGGCGTTGAAGGGCGCGTCCGGCATTGCCCCCATCGCCGCAGCGCGCGCTGCAAAGGTCGACGCCGATCGCCACGAACGTAACCGCTTATTGTATGTGGCGATGACGCGGGCGCGCGACCGGTTGTATGTCGGCGGTTTCGAAGGCAGCCGCGCGCGGCCGGCGGGGTGCTGGTACGATTTGATCGCCAACGCGCTTGAGCCGGTGTCGACCAAGGTCGCACAGGCCGATGGACGCAACATTTTGCGCTTCGAGGCGCACCAGACCGCAACGGCACGCAACATGACGCACGCGGTCGGCACAACATTGGCGACGGCGTCCTACCCCGATTGGGCCCTGGCACATGCCCCCAAAAGCGCGGCCCGCATGGTGCCGCTCGCCCCCTCGCGCATCGCACCGCTCGAGACCGAGGAGGGGTCGGGCCATCCCGCCCCCGCCGAGCCGACCCCCGGCCCGCGGCTGCTGGGAACCGGCAACCGTTTTCTGCGCGGCAGCCTGACCCATGCCTTGCTGCAGCATCTACCATCGGTTCCGCAACGCAGCCGGGCAGCCGCCGCCAAGCGCTACCTGGCCGTCCGCGCCGCCGAACTGCCGGCCAAGGTGCGCGCCAACATCGTCGACGAAGTCATTGCAATCCTTGACGATTCGAGATTTGGATCGGTGTTCGGAACGGGCTCGGAGGCCGAAGTGCCGATCGCCGCCGAAATCGCCCTGGCGTCCGGTCCGCCCTTGCGGATAGCGGGCCAGATCGACAGGCTGCTGGTGAGCGCCAGCGCCGTGACCGTCGTGGATTTCAAGACCAACCGTCCGCCGCCCCAGGATGTCTCAGCGATTCCAGAGGCTTATCTCCTGCAACTGGCGGCGTACCGGCTGGCGCTGGCCCGCATTTATCCCGGCAAGACCATCGAGGCGGCTCTGCTCTGGACCTTCGAGGCGCGGCTGATGCCCGTCCCGGCGCACATGCTCGATCTTCACGAAAAAGCGATCCTGACCGGCAAACCCTGGGCCTGAGCAGGCCTTGACGCCAGCCCGCCCCATTCATACCTAAGGTGAACACCTTTCGAAGGCGCGAGTCGGCGCCCACCCCATCGCCAGGAGAAATCAATGAGCACCGTCGCTGTTACGGACAAGACGTTTGATGCGGAAGTCGCCCAGTCCACGCTTCCGGTCCTGGTCGACTTCTGGGCCGAATGGTGCGGCCCCTGCAAGGCTATCGGCCCGGCCCTGGAACAGATTGCGGTGGATATGGCAGGCAAATTGAAAGTCACCAAGGTCGACGTCGACAAGAACCCGGAAATATCCAGCAAATTCAGAATCTTGGCCATGCCGACGCTGATGATTTTCAAGGACGGCAAAGTGGCGGCGACGCAAACCGGCGCGCTGCCCAAGACCAAGATCGAAGAGTGGATCAGGAAGAGCCTGTAGCTGGACGTGACGCGGAAGGTGGCGCTAATTTGTCCCCGTCCGCTTCGCTGCCGCCCTTGCAGCTTCATCGGCCGCAAGGCACGCCCCCGCCAGATGCAATGACCCGCAAACCAGCACCCGGACCGGCTTGGCGTTGGCGCGCACGGCAATGGCCGCCAAACCGTCCTGCAGGCTTTGAGTTGGCTGCGCATAGATGCCTGCGGTACGTGCCGCGGTCGCAATGTCATCGGCCGCATAGGGCCCTGCATAGGCGCGTGACACATCCGGGATCTCGATGCCGGTGACGCTGCGTGCCAGACCACGAAAGGGTCGCAGGAACGCCTCCAGCTGCTTGGATTTCAGCATGCCGAGGACCAGGTGCAGCGACTTTGGCGCCCGCTCTTCCAGCTCGGCCATGGCCTGAGCTACTACCGCCGCCGCCGCCGCATTGTGGCCGCCATCGACCCAGAGTTCCGACCCCTCCGGCAGAACCGCCACCAGCCCGTTGCGCGCCAGCGGCTGCAGCCGGCCTGGCCAAGCCGCCTTCGTCACCCCTCGCTCAATGGCCGCTTCCGAAGGCGCTAGCCCACCGAGCTGCGAGGCTGCAGCCACCGCCAAGCCGGCGTTGTCGATCTGATGCCGGCCGACAAGACTTGGTAGCGGCAAATCCAGCAGGCCCGACTCGTCCTGGTAAATCAGCCGGCCGTGCTGTTCGTAGGCGTCCCAGTCTTGCCCGTGTTCGAACAGGGGCACACGCTTTGCGGAAGCGACATTGCGCAGCGCCTCCAGCGCCTCGGTCTGTTGACGCCCGACCACGCACGTAACGCCCGGCTTCAGAATTCCGGCTTTTTCGCCCGCAATATCGGCCAGCGTCGGCCCGAGAAACTCCACATGATCCAGATCGATCGGCGTCAACACTGTCAGCAGAGGCCTGGCGACGACATTGGTGGCGTCTAGCCGGCCGCCAAGGCCCGTTTCCAGCAAGAGGATGTCAGCGGGCGTCTCGGTGAACGCGAGCAAAGCCGCCGCCGTCTCTCCCTCGAAAGACGTCAAGGGCGCGCCGGCATTGGCGGCGATGACGCGCGCCAGGCACTCGGTCAGCAAACCGTCGTCGATGTCACGGCTCGATCCCGGCGCATCTGCGAGTTGGATCGTCTCGTGAAAACGCCGCAGCGCCGGAGAATGGTAACTGTGAACGCGCTGGCCGTCCGCTTGCAGCATGGCGCGGAGCAGGGCCAGCACCGAGCCTTTGGCATTGGTGCCCGCGACATGCGCCACAGGCGGAAGCCGCCGCTCGGGGCCGCCCAATGCCGTCAACAACCGGCGCATCCTGTCCAGAGTCAGATCGATGCGTTCGGGATGAAGTTTCCGCAAACGGGCGAGCAACTCCGCCGAAGGCAGCATCCCGGCCGTCATGGCATCCGCCCGCCGCTCAGGACGGTTTGTTGGGCTTGTTGCGGTTCGGATCCGTGGTCGGCGTCACGGCCTTCACCGCTGCTGCCGCGACGCCCGAAATCGCATTGGCCATGCTGGCCGCCGAACTCACCGCGGTGGCTTTGATCTCGATCGGCTTGCCCGGCCCCATCTTGATCGGCGCCGGCAAAGCCGCCATCGCGGGCTCGCCCTTAGAAACCTGGTTCTGGACCGCTTCGGCCGCGACGATCTCGCGCTTGGCTTGAGGCGGCTGCTTCATCAGGAGGCGGCAGACCCGGCTGAGCGTCGAGCGCAGATTGTGCCGGTGCACGACCATGTCGACCATGCCGTGCGCCAGCAGGTATTCCGCACGTTGGAAACCTTCCGGCAGCTGCTCGCGGATGGTCTGCTCGATGACGCGCGGGCCGGCGAAACCGATAAGCGCGCCCGGCTCCGCAATGTGCACGTCGCCCAGCATGGCGTAGGACGCCGTGACGCCGCCGGTGGTGGGATGGGTCAGCACCACCACATAGGGCAGCCTAGCCTTGCGCAGCATCTGCACGGCGACCGTGGTGCGCGGCATTTGCATCAAAGACAGCATGCCTTCCTGCATGCGCGCGCCGCCCGAAGCGGCAAAGATCACGAACGGCGACTTGTTGGCGACGGCACGCAGCATGCCGGTGACGACGGCCTCGCCAGCGGCCATGCCAAGCGATCCGCCCATGAAGCGGAAGTCCTGCACGGCGGCCACCACGGGCAGCTCATCCAGCGTGCCTTCGCCGACCGTGACGGCGTCCTGCAGCCCGGTCTCTTCGCGGGCGTCGCGCAGGCGATCCGTATAGCGCCGCTCGTCGCGGAATTTCAGGGGATCGACCGGCACGTCCGGAACCGAGATTGGAGTGTAGCGCCCATCGTCAAAGAAGCTCTTGAAGCGGTCGCCCGCTGTCATCTTCATATGGAAGTTGGAGCCGGGCATGACGAACTGGTTGGCTTCCAGATCCTTGTAATAGACCATCTGGCCGCTCTCGGGACACTTCACCCAGAGATTGTCGGGCGTCTCGCGCTTTTTCCAGATGCCGCGGATTTTCGGTCGGACTACGCTGCTGATCCAGTTCACGGGCTCTCGCCTTTGGTTGTTGGACTTCGGGACCACCTAGAGCCGCCAGAATGGGGCGTAACTTGGAAGCCACAAGGTCTCAGGTGTCGCACGTTACTGAAACGCTTGACTCCGACTCAATAGCTACATGGGGAGTAGTTTAAGCCTTTGCTAGCGCTTGTGAAAGCTTTTGTACCATTTTAACCACAGTTTCGACGGTCTTAGGCCCGGGCATGCCGTTTTTGCCGATGTTTTCCGCGATGGCGTTCACCAGAGCCGAGCCGACGACCACTGCATCCGCCCCTTTGGCGATGGCCTTGGCCTGTTCAGGCGTCTTGATCCCGAAGCCGACCGCCACCGGCAGTTTGGTCTGTCCTTTGATGCGTTTCACCTGGGCATGCACCTCGGTGACATCGGGAACCTTGGTCCCGGTGATGCCCGCGATGGAGACGTAGTAGACGAAGCCGGACGTGTTTTTGAGCACGGCTGGGAGGCGCTTGTCGTCGGTGGTGGGCGTGGCGAGGCGGATGAAATTGATGCCGCGTTTCATCGCGGGAACGCAGAGCTCGTCGTCGGCCTCGGGCGGCAGGTCGACCACGATCAGGCCGTCGACGCCGGCTGATTTGGCGTCGTCGAGAAACTTTTCAGCCGGGTAGATGTAGATGGGATTGTAGTAGCCCATCAGGACGATTGGGGTGGTGGCGTCGGTTTTGCGGAAGTCGCGCACCATTTCGAGCGTATGCTTCATGATGTGGCCGGCTTTGAGGGCCCGCACCGAGGCGGCCTGGATGGCTGGGCCGTCCGCCATGGGGTCGGAGAACGGCATGCCGAGTTCGATGACGTCCGCGCCTGCGGCGGGGAGGGCGGCGAGTAGTGCGCGCGAGGTCGCAAGGTCCGGGTCGCCGGCGGTGATGAAGGTGACGAGGCCGGCGCGCTTTTTTGCTGCGAGTTCGGCGAAACGGGTTTCGATGCGGGTGGGCATTGTGGAACAGTCTCCGATGTTAAATGTTCTTGATATTCAATCAATTTCGCTATTGCCAGCTGCATCCCTGCCGAACGGGGTCTAGTGACTCGCTCAAGCCATCAAGGGTAAACGAGGCAATAAGCTTGTCTTGTTCTGTTTCCAATTCAAATGCTACCGTCTTGGATTTTGAAAGTATATTTATCATTTTTACACTCTGCGGAGGCTCAAACAAACCTAATGCCGTTCCAGTGTTCGAAACATCCCATTTCGCTTCCACTGCAGGGTTCTTGTCCAATCGCACTTTGACGTTATACTTATGTTTGTTATAGCTGGCAAAATGGTAGTCCCAACCTAAGATGAACGCCGTCTTCCCCGCTGAACACCGAATCAGTAGAGCGGCAGTAGTCGAGCCAAACCGGTGCGCGGTTGGCTCGTCAGCCAGTAAAATTAGAGTTACAATTGGCGAATCGTCCATCTTTGACTTGTCGTTTGAAATCGTCCAGTTTCCATTTGCGGGCTTTGGATCTGAGCCCTTCTGCACGACTTTCTTTTTACTCTCGACTTGGTCGACAACCAGTGAATCGAAACACTTCAGTCGGGCAGTGTCGTCTACGATTTTTGAGCACACCACTAGTGACAGTTTCTCGATGATGCTCTGCGAAGCAGCAACCTTGCAAAAGGCAAACATAAACACAGCGATTCCAAGCGCCCTAAACATGCCATCACTCCCCGACTTCTACATGCCCACTACCCGCAACTCACCATTCGCAACCCTCACATCTTCATCCCAAGATGATCCGCCACCGAGAAGATATCCTTGTCCCCGCGCCCGCACATATTCATCACCAGCAAATTGTCCGACTTCAGCTTCGGCGCCAACTTCCGCACATAAGACAGCGCATGCGCCGGTTCCAGGGCCGGAATAATGCCCTCCAGCTTGGTGCACAGCTGGAACGCCTCCAGCGCCTCCTTGTCGGTCGCCGACACATAGGTGACGCGCCCGGTATCCTTCAGCCAGGAATGCTCCGGCCCCACACCCGGATAATCCAACCCCGCCGAAATGGAGTGGCCTTCCATGATCTGTCCGTCGGCGTCCTGTAGCAGGTACGTTCGGTTGCCGTGCAGCACGCCGGGCTTGCCGCCGTTCATGGAGGCCGCGTGGCCGTTCGGCACGTCGAGCCCATGGCCGGCCGCTTCCACGCCATAGATCGCGACAGACTTGTCGTCCAGGAACGGATGGAACAGGCCGATGGCGTTGGAGCCGCCGCCGATGCAGGCGACCAGCGTATCGGGCAGCCGGCCCTCGGCCGCCATCATCTGCTCACGCACTTCCTTGCCGATGATCGATTGGAAGTCGCGCACCATGGCCGGGTACGGATGCGGGCCGGCCGCTGTACCGATGATGTAATACGTGTCGTGAACATTCGCGACCCAATCGCGCAGGGCCTCGTTCATGGCGTCCTTGAGCGTCGCGCTGCCGCTGGTCGCGGGACGGACCTCCGCGCCGAGCAATTTCATGCGGAACACGTTCGGCTTCTGCCGCTCGATATCCACGGCGCCCATGTAGACCACGCACGGCAGGCCGAAGCGCGCGCACACTGTCGCCACCGCCACGCCGTGCTGGCCCGCCCCCGTCTCGGCGATGATGCGCGTCTTGCCCATGCGCATGGCCAGGAGGATCTGGCCGAGGCAATTGTTGATCTTGTGCGAGCCGGTATGGTTCAGCTCGTCGCGCTTGAAGTAGATTTTCGCGCCTTTCAGGTGCTCGGTCAGCCGCTCGGCGAAATAGAGCGGGGACGGACGGCCGGTGTAGTGCGTGTTGAGATTGGTCAGTTCCGCAGCGAACTTCGGGTCTTTCTTGGCCTTTTCGTAGGCCTCCTCCAGCTCGAGAATATTCGGCATAAGCGTCTCGGCGACGAAGCGGCCGCCGTAGAGACCGAAATGGCCGCGCTCGTCCGGTCCGGTGCGAAAGCTGTTCAGCTGCTGGGTTGCGGGCATGTTGGGTATCCTTGACAGTTTAGGCGGAACGAGCCGCCGAGATGAATTTGCGAATGAGATCGTGACTTTTCAGGCCCGGCGCGCTTTCGACGCCGGACGACACATCCACCATTTCCGCACGCGTGAGACGGATCGCCTCGGCGACGTTGCCGGGGCTGAGCCCGCCCGAGAGCATGAAGGGGCCTTGGTCCACTGCCCCCTCGATGGCGCGCCAATCAAAGGAGACGCCGTTGCCGCCGGGCAACTCCCCTGGCATTGGCTTGGCGTCGAACAGGATGAAGCTGGCGGCGCCGCGATAGGTATCCGATTTGGCAGCATCCGCAGCCGTCGCCACGGGCACCGCCTTGATTACCGGAACGGCCCAGTCCGCCGAAATCTTACGCACCCGCTCCGGGGATTCGCGGCCGTGCAGCTGCAGGTAATCGGGGCGAACGCCGACCATAACGTCAGCCAACAGCCTATCGTCGGGCTCCACCAACAGGGAAACGATCTTCGCCCGCCCCCGCGCAGCCTCTGCCAGCGCTCCCGCCGCGGCTGGGCTGACATTTCGCGGGCTGCGCGGAAAGTGCACGAAGCCGACGAAGTCAGCTCCGGCGTCGAGAGCCGTCGCGAGCGTTTCGGGAGTGGACAAGCCACAGATTTTGACTAGGAGCGGCATGGCGTATCACGTACGCTGATCGTCTGGTGGCGGAATTAACCATGGTGGAGGTTGGCCGACTTCAATGAGCTGGGCCAAAAGGAGCGCGCTGGAAGACTCAGCGCGAACCGAGCGCTCGCCACCAGGACCGGCGGCGGCTTTGGGGGCGACCGGAACCGCGCGTCGCCGAAGCGGCCGCCCCAAATTCCAAAGTGCCTGTCGCCTTAGCGTCCATATCCCAACTTCGCCGTTTGTCCGCCGCGCCGCGTTCCTGTGCTTGCAGGAACCGCCGCGCCGGCTTCGACCTGATCACGCGTCAGTCTATCAGCCTCGGACTTCCATTGATAGGCCTCACGCGACTTGTGCCGCGCGGTGCGCCGCCATTTGCCCTGACTGAACCAGGTTGCGGCGCCACCTAGCAGCAGGCCCAACATGAACAGCACAAACATCAACAGCGACAGCGGAAGATCAACCGCCAGCGGCGTCGCCACCCGCCCGAACGGGTCGAGGTTCAGCGTCACGGGCTGCCGGTTGGCGACGCCGAGCGGCATCACCAATGCGGCGACCAGCACACAAAACAGCAACACCACGAACCGTCGCATTATGACAACTTCGCTCCCTTCGCCACTTTATCCGCCGCCTTCGGGCGTCCCGGCTTGGTCGCCGGAGCGATCACCGGTATCGCGGACGTCGCGGCCACGGCCGGCTTGGAGGCCGCGGCTTTTGGCGCAGCTTTCGCGACCGCCGCCTTGCCGCCCGCCCGCACCGACGTCTTGGCGACCGCCTTGATCGAGCGGTTCAGCCGTTCACGCAGTTCGCGTCCCGACTTGAAGAACGGCACGAATTTTTCTTCGACCTCGACGGCATCTCCGGTGCGCGGATTGCGCCCCGTACGCGGCTCGCGGTGCTTGACCGTGAACGCCCCGAACCCGCGCAGCTCCACCCGATCTCCCCGCGCCAACGCGTCCACGATTTCGTCCAGAACCACGTTCACAATCCGTTCGATGTCCTTGTGAAACAGATGATGATTGCCATCGGCAATCCTTGCGATCAACTCAGACTTGATCACGCCGCAACCCTCCCCACTCTCTACGCCAACCTGCGCCCCAACCCGCGATCGCATTGTATTGGCGTATTAATTCGTTTCAACGTGCCAGAGCGATACCAGCCCGTCAAGCCGAAGGCGAGTCATGTTCGCGTCGCCGAAAAGCCGGATTGCGACGGCTTCGGCGTAATTGGCCACGGTTTCGGGGCCGCCGCTGGAGGACTGCCCAAGCAGCCCGAACGTCGAAATCCCGCGCGGACGGCGGTCAAGCACCGGCAGCTTGGCGGCAATGCCCTTTTCCTTTTCCAGCCAGGCTATGGCGTCGTCTTCGGTGCCGATCTGGTCTACCAGCTTGTAGGTCAGCGCCTGCCGGCCCGAATAGATGCTGCCGGCCTCAAGCCCCGGCACGGCGGCCGGCGTGATGTGGCGGCGCTCGTTCACCAGCCCCTGGAACCACACCTGCCCCTCTTTCACCAGGCTCTCGGCCAGTTGCTTGCCGGGTTCGTCCAGCGGCGCGAACATTGACGGCGAGGCCTTCAGCGCGCCGCTCTTGATCTCGCGCATCTTGATGCCGATCTTGTCGAGCGCCTCAGCCACTTCGGGATACTGGAAGATGACGCCGACCGAGCCGGTGATCGTGTTTCCGTGTACGAATATTCGATCGCTGGCGAGGCTGATCATGTAGGCGGCGGATGTGGCGATGGTGCCCGCGACGGCGACGACCGGCTTCTTCTTGGCCAGATCCGCGATGGCGCCATAAAGCACTTCGCCGCCGGTCGTGGTACCGCCGGGGCTGTTCACAGCCAGCATCACGGCTTTGACGTTGGCGTCCTCGCCGAGCTTCTTGAGCATCTTGATCTGCTCGCGGTCCTCGGTGATCATGCCGGCGATGGAAACGCGGGCGATATGCGCACCAGGGCCGAACCAACCGCCGCCATCCTCATCGCCGCGTCCGCCAAAACTGGCGAGCGCGCCGAGCACGATCAGCCCCAGCACGCCGGCGATAATGCGCCAGCGCCAGACGCGGCGCTTGAGGTCGCGTTTGTCGAGGGCAAGTTCAATGTCGGTACTCATGGGGAGGTCTCCTGGGGACATGATGGTCATCTTCAGTCTGAGCGGCGCCAACGGTGAAGCCGTGGAGTCGAACTGAAGATGAACATCGTGTCCCCGGTCTTGCACGAACGGTCCAGAAAGACCGAGGACACGATGTTCATCTTCGGCGAGAGAGCGACATTCTATTTCAACCACCTGCGCCGGCCGAAGATGAACATCATGTCCCCGCCAAACAAAATGGGCGCCGGCTCTGCTTTGCGCAAGGCCGACGCCCACCAGTCAGTTCGAAATCGACGCTGCGACTACTTGGTCAATGCGTCGAGCTTACCCATGATTCCATCGAGCAAGGGCTTGACGATCGGGCCGGCGGCCGAATTGCCAACCGCAGCCGTTACCAGCGGGCCGAGCGTGGCGATGGCGGTCTTGGCCAGGCCCTGCAGGCCGGGCTTGGCGTCGGCCGGGATCTGGCCGTAGACGCCGGCGACCTTGTCGAAGGCGGCCTGGGCGTCGGTCAGAGCTGGCAGAGCGGCGTTGGCCGAAGCGGCGTCCTTGATGGTCGGCAGGGCGGTCGTCAGCTTGCTGAGCGCGCCGTTGAACGTGCCGGTGACGTCGAGATCGCCGACCTTGATCATGGCGGCGGGCGCGGTCATGGCGGGAGCGGTCGGGGCGACCGGTGCGCCGCGGCCGGCCAGGAACCAGGCGATGGCGGCGAGGGCCACGAGGCCGAGCAGCCAATAGAGCCAATTCGAGCCGCCTTCAGCCGCTTCGGCCGTGCGGGCCGCCGTGGACGAGGCCGTCGAACTGACGGTCTTGGCGGCGGACGACGCTGTGCTGGACATCGTGCTGGTGGCCGAGGACGCTGCCTTTGTTGCGGTGCCCATGGCGCCGTCGAGCAGACCCGTGCCCGAGAGCAGTTTGGAGAAGTCGCCCGGCAAGGCGGCCTGGATGTTCGACTTCTGGTCCGTCAGCAGGCGGGCGAGGCCGCTGCCGTCCAGGTTGTCACGCTTCTGGTGCTGGCCGAGCGACCCCAGAACCACCGGCACCAGAGCGCCGATCAGGCCCTTGCTGGCGGTATCGCCCAGGCCGGAGAACTTGCCGGCTGCGCCAGCCAGCTGGCCGAGCGCCGAATTGCCGAGCAGTGAGCCCAGAATATTGGTGCCCGTGGTGGCGAGCGCGCCCTGGCCAGCTCCGCCGAGGACGCTGCCGAGATTGCCCATCAGGCCGGGGTCGAGCTTGGTGATGGCGTTGGTGATCAGCGAGCCGCCGTTGGGCTGGCCGGCGACGCCAACGAGGCTGCCGAGAATGGAGGGAACCAGCGCGCCGACGGCCTTGCCGACCAGCGATTTGTCGCCGCCAATGCCGCCAGCCAGCTTGCCGATCAGCTCGGGGGTGAGCATCTGCATAATAATCGAAACGAGATTCATGTTGGGATCCTTTCGCAAACCAGGGCGTCATGCCGATGGGGAGCGGACGGAGCATTAGCACGTGCCAGCGCGGCACGCACGGCCGCGAGCCGCCCGTGTTGCAAGGCAGCACTAAGCACAAGGCGGGGCCGGGGTCGATACGGAAGTGCGACGTTCCGGGTTTTTTTGCCGTTTCGACCGGGAACCCCTTGTTTGTAATCAGTTTGACGCCAAGGGGTTCGGCGCCCCGCATGGCGCCTGTCGGGGCCGAACAACGCTTGGACCCAACAGGCGTCCGAGACGGCGGACTAGGCCGCCGGCGTAAACGTGTAGCCGTCACCGTCCTTGACCACTTTTCCGGCCGCCGGGAAGGGATAGTGATAGCCCATGATCATCGCGCCTTCCGAGATCGCGCGATCCATCATGGTGCGACGGCCCTTCTCGGCCATGTCGCCGTCCATGTCGAACTGCACGTGCCAGTTCGGATGTTTCAGGAACAGCGCTGGGATGTTGGAAACGTCGCCCAGGATGTAGAGCACGTCCTTGCCCGAGGCGAGCTGATAGGACGTATGCCCCGGCGTATGGCCGTTGGTGGCGACCGCCTTCAGGCCCGGCAGCACTTCAACGCCGTCGTCGATCTTGCGCACGTTCTTCAGGCCGGCAAACACCTCCTGCTGGCGGCCGATCATACCCTTCATGCCTTCGGGCATTTTTCCAGCCAGCGCCGCATCAGTCCAGAAGGCGTGCTCCTTGGCGTTCACGATCACCTCGGCATTCGGAAACACCGGGGCGTTGTCCTTGCTCAGCAGCCCGAACACATGATCGGGATGGATGTGCGTGACCACGACGGTATCAATCTTGGCGGCGTCGAAGCCGGCCGCGGCGAGGCCTTTGCTCATCATCAGGCCGGCCGTCGGCGCCACCTGCCCGCCCGTCCCGGCGTCGAACATCACGGTCTTGCCGCCGATCTTGGCGACCATGACGGAGAAGGAGATGCGCACCTTGTCGTCGGGCAGGCCAGCAGCCACGAGGGCTTTCTTGGTGTCCTCGACGCTGACGTCCTTGATGAACCCGGGATCGTGGTCCTTTTCCCAAACGCCGTCATAGATGGCGGTCATTTCGACATCGCCGACCTTGAAGTTGTAGAAGCCGTATTCGATGGCGGTTGCTGCGGCGGCTGGGGACGCGCCGAGGATGGTGAAGCGCTTGTCGAGGCCGAATACGGCGCCGGCGGTGGCGGCGGAGATGATCATATCGCGGCGGGAGAAGGTGACGGTCATGGGGGGCTCCTTTTGGTCTGCGGGGGTAGGCAGTGGTACCTCAGCCTCCGGCGTGGAGTACGGCGGGAGACTTGTGGAGGCTATGAGCGGCCGAGAGTGTTCCATGCACTTGCATTTGGCAAGTCACGGCTGGGTGAGACGCTGCGAACGCACCGCAATACCCCGTATTGGTTCGGCTACAGATCGATCCAATAAAAATGCCGGTAGGCGAGGGAGATGAAGCCGATGCCGAACACGGTCAGCAGCGCCTGCAGGGGGCCGAACACCGCCTCGACGACGGCAAGCGCAAAGACACCACCCGGCAAAGCCCACGCGCTGCCGATGGCCGCGATGGACCCGACCACCAACCCGGGCGGCAGCGCGGTCAGCAAACCGCCGCCGAACAGCCGCCAGAAATTGCCCTGGGTCTTGGCCCAGACGTCGGCCATGGTGACGGGATGGCCGAGGGCTATGCCCGGAAAGTACGGCGTCAGCCGGATCAGCACGAACAGGCCTGCGAAAAACATGAACAGCGCCACCGGCGCCAACGGGAGGCTGCCTTGGCCGCTGAAATTGTGCCCCATGGCAAACAGAACGGCCGCCTGCACCGCGACCGGAATCGCGATCGCTGCGACAAAGCCAAGTCCCATCAAGAAGCCATAGCCGAGGTAGCTCCAGACCCGCCTGTCCAGGCGAAGGTGGGGGCCAGTTGCGGGCTTTTCGCCGAGCAGCACAAAGCGATGCCAGATCACGGCAATCGAGGCTCCGACGACCATGTCAATCAGCGCGAGACCGAGCTGCGTGGCGGCCAGGATTGGCGACATCGGAGGGGTCTCCCCAGCCGGCGTATCGATCAGCGTCTGACCGATCAGCATGATGGCCACGAAGTGCCCAACCGCGAGGATGGCCAGCGGAAACCAAGCCATTTGCAGCAGCGGGCCGAAGTTCTGGAACACCGTGCGGTAGGCTTGGCCGGCCAGGTCGAACACAGGCAGTTTTCCAGGGCTAGTCACGGTGTGATCCGTCATCTGGGCTCCTCTTTGGCGCGCGGGGGACACAAACGCGGGGGTGTGGGGTACCAGGATAAGATATGGGGGACGGGCTGTCCGCCGCAATGTTCGATGGTGCGGGGCTCGGCGTCAGGACCTTGCGGCTCGCAAGTGCCTGACACCCAGTCAGCGCAGGACTGGGAGTCAGGCACTTATTGTGGCCCGGGTGTCGGTGCAAGACCCTGGCGTCGGTACAAGCGCTATAAGATTCTGACACAGGCAGCTCCACCGCTCAGAGCTTGCCTGCCGGCTGCTGTTGCGTAGCGCAGTGGATTCCTCCGCCTGCCTCACCAATGGGGTCGACGTTGAGGCTGACGATTGTCCGCCCAGGATAGAGGGCCTGAAGGATCTCGGCCGCCTTGGCGTCGGCTTTGTCGTCACCGAATTCGGCACCGATGATGGCACCGTTGCAGACATAGAAGTTGACATAGCTGGAGACGAAATCGTCCGCCCGCGACCTGGTCCTAACGGGCTCGGGTATGACGACGATGTCGAGTTTTCGGCCCTGAGCATCGCGGGCAGACCTCAAAATATCATAGGTTTGGAAGGCAGAAACCGACCATGGGTCGTGGGCGTCGGGCTTATTTCCCAACTGAATTACAACCTGCCCAGGTTTGACGAACCGCGCCAAGGCGTCGATGTGAAAATCCGTGATGTCGGCGCCTTTCACACCGGGCGCCCAGATCATACGATCTGCACCGAGAGCATCAAGGAGGCGCCGTTCGACCTCTGCCTTGCCTCCCGCATTCCGGTTACGGTTGATCCAGCAACTTTCGTGCGCCATGGCCGTGCCGGCTCCGTCGACTTCGACCGCGCCACCCTCGCCTGCGATGCCATTGGCAAACACCGACAGCTTCAGTCGTTCCGCAATGCGGCCAGCGATCCGGCTGTCGTCGGCGTGGGACTGTTTGTTGCCCCAGCCATTGAACCCAAGCTCAGACACGGCGAGCGCGCCGTCGCTCGAAACAACAAATGTCGGCCCGGAATCGCGGCACCAAAGGTCTTCGGTTCGTACCGGCCAGAGCGCTATTGCTGGGTCCAGCATCTGTCGGACCGCAGCCAGTTCTCCTTCAGGCGCCAAAATGACAACGGGCTCAAAGGATACAATCGATGCCGCGATCAGCGCGATCCTGGATTGCACGGCCTGCAGCGCGCGGCGGCTGCCGTAAATGCTGGTCCGCGTAGGCCATTGCATGAAGGTTCGCTGATGTGGCCCGCTCTCAAGCGGCATGCGATAGCCGGCGGCTTTGGCGGACGTCATGTCACTCGCAACCAGCTTGGTTGGCGACGCGATGCCATCGACGGCGACCATGGTCGAAAGTGCCTTGGCGGCACGGAGCACACTCCGGCGGCTGATCATGACGACCGCCGCCGCAACGTCCTCTTCCCCCGCCCCTGCGGCGCCACCTTGGCCGCCTTCTCCTCAAACAGCGCCACCAGCTGATCCGTCATCGCCCCGGCCAGCTCGCTCGGGTCGGTAATCGTCACGGCGCGCTGATAATACCGCGTCACATCATGCCCGATGCCGATGGCCATCAGCTCCACCGGCGATTTCGCCTCGATCTCGTTGATGACCTGGCGCAGATGCAGCTCCAGGTAGGATCCCGAGTTCACCGACAGCGTCGAATCATCCACCGGCGCGCCGTCCGAGATCATCATCAGGATGCGGCGTTGTTCCGGCCGCGCCAGCATGCGGCGGTGGGCCCAGGCCAGCACCTCGCCGTCGATGTTCTCCTTCAAGAGGCCCTCGCGCATCATCAGCGCTAAATTTTTCCGCGCGCGACGCCAGGGCGTGTCCGCCGTCTTGTAAATGATGTGGCGCAGGTCGTTCAGCCGGCCCGGCCCCGCCGGTTTTCCGCCTGCCAGCCACTGCTCGCGCGACTGGCCGCCCTTCCAGGCGCGGGTGGTAAAACCCAAAATCTCCACCTTCACGCCGCAGCGCTCCAGCGTGCGGGCAAGGATGTCGGCGCAGCAGGCCGCCACCATTATCGGTCGCCCGCGCATAGAACCGGAGTTGTCGAGCAGCAGCGTCACCACCGTGTCGCGGAACTCGGTGTCGCGCTCGTGTTTGAAGCTTAACGCATGCATCGGATCGATCACGACGCGCGTCAACCGCGCGGCGTCGAGCACGCCCTCTTCCAGGTCGAAATCCCAGCTGCGGTTCTGCTGCGCCAGGAGCCTCCGTTGCAGCTTGTTGGCCAGGCGTGAGACCGCGCCCGAGAGGTTGCGCAGTTCCTTGTCGAGGAAGGCGCGCAGGCGTTCCAGCTCGTCGGGCTGGCACAGATCTTCAGCTTCCGCCTCTTCGTCGTGCAGCTTGGTGAAGACCTTGTAGCCGAAGGCTTCTGGATTATCGAGCACGCTGAAATTGGGGCGGAATGGGTCGTCGCCGTCGGCCTCCTGAGACTCGTCGGTCTCGACGTCGAACTCGTCGCTGTCGGCCTGCTCGGAGGTTTCGGTCTCCTCGCCACTATCGCCGTCGGCCATCTCCTGCTGGCTGGCGCTTTCCTGCTGGTCGCCGCTTTCGCCGTCCTGGGCGCCGTCCTCGTCCTGCTGTTCGGGATCGTCCTCGGGGTCGCCGTCCGCGCCGTCCTGGTCGCCAGGCTCCATGTCCTCCATAAGCTCAAGTTTCGTGAGAACCGTGTTCATGAGCTTGCCGAAATCGCGCTGGTTCTCGACCAGGGTCTTCAATTCGGCCAGCGTATCGCCCGCCCTCTCCTCGACCCAGGGCCGCCACAGATCGACGATCTTTTTCGCCTGTTTCGGGGGTGCACGGCCGGTCAGCTTTTCGCGCACCAGCAGGGCGAGGGCGTCCTCCATGGGCGCGTCCTCGCGCTTGGAGATCTCGGCGAAACGGGCGTGGGCGTAATGCGCGTCGGTCTTGGCGGAAAGATTCTCCGCCATGCCGATCATGCGGTTGGAGCCCAGCGCTTCCACGCGCGCGCGCTCCACGGCCTCGAACACCGAGCGGGCCTGGCCGGCGGGCGGCGCGACGCGGGCGTGCACTTTGGGATCGTGACAGGCAGCCGTCAGGGCGAGGGAGTCCGCGTGCCCGCGCAGGATCGCCACCTCGGCCTTGGAGGGCGCTCGGCTGGGCTCGGGAAGTTTCAGCGTCTTGCCATCGAGCACGGGGGCGCCGGCCGCATAGGTCACCTGCATCTCGCCATCGGCGGCGACGGCGCGGGCGCATAGCGCGATGGCCCGCTTCAGCGGCTCGGCGGGCGCTTCTTTGCGCTTGTTGGCGGAGGGCGGGGAGACCATGGACGCTTAGGCCTTCAGGCTCTGGGCTTCTTGAGGACGCCACCCGTGCGCGGCGAATATTCGGCCGTATACAGACCCCAGGCGTAGACCGTCGCGATCACCAGCAGCGCGATGGCGGTGTAGAAGCCACGCGAAAACGACAGGATCGCCAGCCCCCAGAGCGCGAACTGCACCGCGCCGATGCGCCATTTGCTGAGCAGCAGGCTGCCAAGGCCGGGCACGATGAAGTTCAAGAGCAGGGCGATGTGGCGGATCACGGGAAACAGTTCCTTTTTGCAGATCACAGCAACCATGCAATTTCAAGTTGCTCAGCTTCTCTGAAAGAAATTGCCAACATCGACCTCGATCCCTGGGGGATCAAGCCGCAACGGGCCTTCATGGAGAAACTGCGTCAAGACTTTACCGTCCGGCTGCCGACTATGCAGGATCAGTAGCGGCTTCTTCGGATCGATGATCAAGTAGTGGGAGATGCTGGCGACCTTGAAATAGCCGTGCAGCTTCATCGTGGCGTCAACGTGCCTAGTCGACGGCGACAGCACTTCGACAACGATTGTCGGATTGGGAATTTCAGCATCGTCGTCGGGCACTTTGGGACCACAGTAGACCAACGCGTCAGGTTCGTGAGCCGTGTGCTCGTTGATGCGGACCGTCATTCCGTCGGGAAACATTTCACATGGCACGCGACCAACATTGATCGCGCGCGCAAGTTCTGTTTGCACCTTGAATTTTACCCTGACATGCGCGGCCCGCTCTGCGGCCATGGAAAAAATCTGCCCGTCGTAGAGTTCGTAGCGGCCCGGATTCTCTTCTGCCCACACCAGGAACTCGTCCACAGTCATGGGCGCTGTCGGCAAGCTTGGCTGGGACGTGTCGGACATTCAGTCTGATCCCTTCAATGAGCCTCAGCTCATCACCACATTAGCAGCGCTTTCGGGCAGTTCTTCGCCAAAGCAGCGCTGATAGAATTCCGCCACCTGGCCGCGCTCCAGCTCGTCGCACTTGTTCATGAAGGTGAGGCGGAAGGCGAAGCCGACGTTGTTGAAGATCTCGGCATTCTCGGCCCAAGTGATGACGGTGCGCGGGCTCATGACGGTGGACAAGTCCCCGTTCATGAAGGCGTTGCGGGTGAGGTCGGCCACGCGAACCATGTTCGAGACGATCCCGGCCTTGGCCTTCTTGCTGAAACTCTTGACCTTGCTGAGGACGATCTTGGTCTCGGCGTCATGGGGGAGGTAGTTCAGCGTCGTGACGATCGACCAGCGGTCCATCTGGCCCTGGTTGATCTGCTGCGTGCCATGGTAAAGGCCGGAGGTATCGCCGAGGCCGATGGTGTTGGTGGTCGCGAACAGCCGGAACGACGGGTGCGGCTTGATCACCTTGCTCTGGTCCAGCAGCGTCAGTTTTCCGGACTGCTCCAGCACGCGCTGGATCACAAACATCACGTCCGGGCGGCCGGCGTCGTACTCGTCGAAGCACAGCGCGGTGTTGGTCTGCAGCGCGTAGGGCAGGATGCCCTCGCGGAACTCCGTGATCTGCTTGCCCTCCTTCAGCACAATGGCGTCCTTGCCGATCAGGTCGATACGGCTGACGTGGCTGTCGAGGTTAACGCGGATGCACGGCCAGTTCAGCCGCGCGGCGACCTGCTCGATGTGGGTGGATTTGCCGGTGCCGTGATAGCCCGACACCATGACGCGGCGGTTGTGGGCAAAGCCGGCCAGGATGGCCAGCGTGGTGTCGCGGTCGAACAGATAGTCCGGATCGGTATCGGGCACGTGCGCGTCCGGCTTGGAATAGGCCGGCACCTCGAAGTCGGCGTCGATGCCGAACAGCTGGCGCACGGAAACCTTCATATCGGGCAATGGGGCCACGGTGGTGGCGGAGCTGAGGCTCATGATTCAAATGGTCCGGAGGTTTGGAAACAGGACGGTCATCTTCGCCCGGCACATAGCCTGAAGCCAAGCGGCATATCAACCCGGCGAAGATGAATGGCATGTCCCCGACACCAGCCGGGGACATGATGGCCGACTTGGGCCTGACGGAGCGTCCGTGATGCACTCCGACGCATGGCCCAAGACGGCCTTCGTGTCCCCAGGTCTCCTCAGGGCGTGGTCCGCCAAGTACGGAGCAGGCCGACGATGGCCATCATGTCCCCGGCGCGCGCAGCTGGGGACATGATGTTCATCTTGCCTGACGGGGCTTTGAGTTGAAACACCGGCCAACGGCAAGATGAACTTCGTGTCCCCGTTGTCTTGGCCAAAGGAACGGGGACACGAAGTTCATCTTCGGCTCGGGCGGCGCGACGCACAACGGCGGTTCGGTGCGGGCCGAAGATGAACATCATGTCCCCTAAAACGTCGCCCACACCTTTAAGTTTGGTCGTTTTTGATAAAGGGTAAAAGGGTAAGACAACAGACTAAAACGTCCTCCCGACACGGAAGCCGAGGGGGTTGACCCGGTTGTCGGCAGTGTACCAGATGCGGCCGGCCGAGCGAAGGTCGTCTGGAATGCCGTACCAGGAGCCGCCACGGACGACGCGCCGACAATCTGTAGGTGCATCTTTTGGCGACGTTCCGTCCGTTGGCGCCTTATCGTAGCTCTCTGCGTAGCAGTCTTGCACCCATTCCCGGGCATTGCCGAGCAGGTCGTAAACGCCAAAGGCGTTGGGTTTGAGCGAACCAACTGGCGCCGTGAAGACGTAGCCGTCCTTGCATGCGTCGTTGGCCCAGGTCCAATCCTTGAACTTAGCCCTCGCGGTCTGGTCGGCGCCATGGGCATAGGCGCACAAATCCTTGGCGTCGTTGCCGAACGGATAGGGCGGTTGCGGCGTGGCCTCGGTGACGCCACGCGCGGCATACTCCCACTCCGCCTCGGTTAGCAGGCGGTACGGCTTGCCAGTGACCTTGGCGAGCCACGCGGCATAGGCCGTGGCGTCGTCCCAGTTGATGCAGACGGCGGGATGG
>JANMVX010000201.1:0-1848 GCA_031393505.1 Hyphomicrobiaceae bacterium
TAACACTGCAAGCCAATTGTCCGTGTACTCAGCCGGGACCTCTGACAAGCTGTGGGTACGGGAGCTGTGGCTGTGATCCTTGTGCAGGCCGAATTGGCCGGAGATTCGTCGCACAACACTGATCCGGCCCCAGCGGAAAAACATGCCGACCACGCGCTCTGCGAATGCCTGGCTGCCAAGACACTCAAACACCCTTGGCCCCAATGCGTCCAAATCCATCTCTTGCGCCGATCTGGCCACCTTCTGACGGCGGCTACGATTATTTTCTTGAGCTGAATGACTCTGAGGTGGCGTGGGAGTTCCTGCGGCGCAATCTGAACTATCAGCAAACAGTCAGTGAGCACCAGGAGGCGCTCTCCCGCCCGTGTGCTATGGCCTCTGGTCAGAACGTTTGGTTCGACGGCGAGCGCACACTGGCGGCCAACCACTGGGGCCTGTCGCGCTTTGTCGATCCAGCGTCGCGCGCTCCCGAGGCCCCCATCGATTGGAAGGAGGACTTGGGCAGCGCCAAGATCGATGCGGTGGCGCGAGACCCACGCCAAGGCGAGCGACCGGATGTGACTCTCGCCGAATTGCAGTGTGTCCGTCATATTATCGTTTCGGCCGACGGCGAAGAAACGCTGTTGATTAACACGACCGACAAGGCCCTGACGCTGAGGCTGCGCGGCACGACCGCCCTGCGTGGTCCCGTTTGCCTCACGTTTCAGATTGCTGGCATGACGGCCTTGCCGGGCGCTGGCCGCGCTCTCCAGAATCTGCCTGACCTGTTGACGGGCCGCCCCCGAAAACCCAATCGGTCGCGGCGCAGGCTGCTCCTGCGAGAGGCCCTGATCGCACTCGACGGCAGAGCGGCGGGAGCCACCTACCAGGACGTCGCCGTGGTCATCGCCGGTGCCGAAACGGCAAGAGCGGCGTGGAAGACTGCGGACCCTTTGCTGAAGGACCGCATGCGCCGCGCCCTAAAGTCTGGCGCGCGCATGAAGCAAGGCGCGATGTGATGTGCGGCTATGTCCGCGCAGCGTCGAGGTTGGCGGTGAGCGCTGTGGGGAAAATAGGGTTGTGACTGGCCAAAGTTGGAACGCCCCATTGACACCGAATATCTTGATGGCATCGTCAGGGTATGCCGTTCATCGTTGGCGTCATAATGTTCGTCCTAGCGGTCATTGGTGCGAACATCGCCATTGGCCCACGGCCAGCGCATTGTCGCGACGGATGGCAGTCTTCATCTATCGGCGCGCAAGGTGCTTGTTCTTGGCACGGAGGTGTTGCCGGTGACCCTTGGGGTATTGTTGTCTTGTTGGCCGGGCTGGTTGGCGGCGGTGCTGGGTTTTTCGGCACCATCAAATGGGAAACACGAAACGACCCGCCGCCGGTTCGCTGGACAGAGCGCTACGGCCCGCCTGCACCGCCCTCGCCTCCATCGAGATTGACAATGCTGTTGGCGCAGTGGCGACCGTTGATTGAGCCACACGGGCACCGACTTGCCCTTCGATTTGATGGCGTACAGTATGGCATTGACGTGTACGATGTCTCCGAGCCACCAAGTAAGCTCGCCGATATCCGGCGAAGGACTGGTCTCGGTTGGATGCTGACGATAACTGAAGGCGAGCCTGTCAACTGGATTCCCGAAACGCCGAACCAGTTGATGCCGATACTGATGCGCAGACTCGGCATTGAGCCGCCACCGTCGAACTTCAAGAAGCCGCAACGGAGAAATGGCCGGCGAACCAGAACAAAACGGCGTCGAGGATAAGTACGCCGCCGCAGGCGAGTCTACTTCTTGACCCATGGCCCAGGCCGTTGTGCGGGCCGGGCTCTATCGCTCCGGCGAAGTGGCCTGCGCGACCG
>JANMVX010000243.1:0-36899 GCA_031393505.1 Hyphomicrobiaceae bacterium
CCTTGAAGGTCAACGCCGCGCCGCCATGGTCCGCCTATGTTGCGGGCGCGCTCGGTGGCCTGACCGGTCCATTGGCTGGATTTCCAGGATGTTTCGTCACCATCTGGTGCGGATGGCAGGGCTGGGACAAGACAACCCAGCGCGCCGTCTATCAGCCCTACATCCTCGTCATGCAGATCGTGACATTGGCCGGACTGTCGATTGTCCAAGGCAACCCGGCAGCGCTCACATCCGACATGCTACAATACGCCGTTCCTGCCATCGCCGGAAGTTGGTTGGGTATGGCAGTTTTCGGCACTTTGACTGACAAGCAATTCGCCAGACTTGTCGCGGTCTTTCTCGTGATTTCGGGCATCGGATTGTTGACCAAATAGTCAGTAGGCAGCGCCACCGCGCATGTCACGAGGTTGCACCAGAGCATGCATTCAGCAGCCACCACCACCCTCTCCGCCGCCCTGCGCTCCTGCCGCCTTGGCTTTGCCGGCGTGGCCCTGTTTTCGGCCGTCGTCAATGTGCTGGCGTTGACCGGCTCGCTCTACATGCTGCAGGTCTATGATCGCGTCATCCCCTCACACAGCGTGCCGACGCTGGTCGGGCTCAGCATCCTGATGGTCGGGATGTATGTCGCCAATGGCGGTTTCGAGTGGCTGCGCACGCGCGTCCTCAGCCGGATCGGGCTGCGCTTTGATCGCGCGCTGCGCCGGCAGGTGTTTTCGGCCATGCTGATGCAGCCGATCCGTAGCGGCGGGACCAGCGACGGCCAGCAGCCGGCGCGCGATCTCGATCAGATCCGCTCGTTTCTCTCGAGCGCCGGGCCGACCGCCCTGTTCGATCTGCCCTGGATGCCGATGTACATGCTGCTGATCACCCTGCTGCATCCCTGGCTCGGCATACTGGCGACCTCGGGCGCCGTGACGCTGGTCGCCATGACGCTGCTGACGGAGGCGTTGGGACGCCGCCCTACCCTTGCCGCCAACAAAAGCGCTGCGGCCCTCAACGTGTTCGGCGAGGCCAGCCGGCGCAACAGCGAGGTGGTGCAGGCGATGGGGCTGGGGCCGCAGCTTGGCGAGGCCTGGTGGCGGCTGAGCGCGCAGCTGCACCACGATCAATTGGCGGCCAGCGACTTGGTCACCAGCATTGGCACAGTCAGCCGTGTGCTGCGCGTCATCCTGCAATCGGGGGTCCTTGGGCTCGGAGCCTACCTGACTGTCAAGGGCGAGGCGACCGGAGGCGTCATGATCGCAGCCTCGATCCTGACGGCGCGCGCCCTGGCGCCGATTGAGATCGCCATCGCCAACTGGCGCGGCTTCCTGACAGCGCGCCAGAGCTATGCCCGGCTCGGCCGTTTGCTCAATACCCCCTCGGCCGACATCGAAAGCATGCCGCTGCCTGCCCCGCACAAATCGCTCTTGGTCAGGGGACTGACGGTTGCCGCGCCGGGGCAATCGCGTCCTATCATCCGTAATCTGTCGTTTCGGCTGGAAGCCGGGCAGGGCCTTGGCGTCATTGGCCCGAGCGCATCGGGCAAGTCGACATTGGCCCGCGCCCTGGTCGGCGTCTGGCTGCCGCCGCCGCTGAACGGCGGAGCTATCCGCATCGATGGCGCCGCCCTGGATCAATGGCCCTCGGCTGCGCTCGGCCGCCATATCGGCTATCTGCCTCAGGATATCGAATTGTTCGGTGGATCCATCGCACAGAACATCTCGCGCTTCCGTCCCGATGCGTCGAGCCGGGAAACCATTGCCGCCGCGACGGCCGCAGGCGTCCATGACCTGGTCCTGAACCTCGAGCACGGCTACGACACCAGGATCGGCGATGGTGGCGTCGCCCTGTCGGCTGGCCAGCGGCAGCGCATAGCGCTTGCCCGGGCGCTCTACGGCAATCCGTTCCTGGTGGTACTGGATGAGCCCAATTCCAATCTTGATGCGGCCGGTGATGCCGCGCTGACCGGGGCGATAAAGTCCGTGCGGTCGCGCGGCGGCATTGTCATCGTTATCGCGCACCGGCCGGCCGCGCTGGCCAGCCTCGATCTCGTCCTGGTCCTGGCCGACGGCCAGCAGCAGGCCTTCGGCCCGAAGGACGAGATGCTGAAGGCGGCGGTTCTTGCGCCTCCCGTTTCCAACGGCGCAATCCGTCCGCCAACACCCGATCTTGTCCACGGACCTGCGGCCGTCCCGCTCCGGGTGGCCAATGGCATTGCGATGGGACCCGAGACATGACAGCCGACAACGTGCTGCTTGCGAAGACCCCAACGGAAGGCGATCTGAGGAGCTACGTGAGTTCCTGCCTGACGAACCTTTTGCAGGCATTTGGCGCGGCGCGCGAGGCCGCAATCGCCTGGGGTCGGAACTACGGTTTCGACGCCGCTACAATGGATCTTCTGCTCGTTGTCGCCGCCGTGACCTTGGCATTAGTCTTGGTACTGCTGATTATTCGAGGGCGGCCACGAGCCAAAGTCAGGCGACCGGCAAACGAAACGGCGGGCGAAGCGTGGACGTTGATCTCCACCGCCGCCGGGACATCCGGAGGCGCGCGAGCGCTGAACAGGCCAGACCGGATCGGCGCTTATCTGGCGCTGGGAGTGGGGTTCGCCGTGCTGCTGATCGGGGGCGTCGGCGGCTGGGCGGCAACGACCGAGTTGGAAGGAGCGGTGCTGTCTTCAGGCACCATTGTCGTCGATACCAAGGTCAAGAAGGTTCAGCATCCGACCGGCGGCGTCGTTGCTGAGATTCACGTCAAAGACGGCGACACGGTGAAGGTGGGCGATCTCCTGCTGCGGCTCGATGAAACGGTCACGCGCTCAAATCTGGAGATTGTATCGAGGCAGCTGGATGAACTGCTGGTGCGCGAGGCGCGCCTCAACGCCGAGCGCGATGGCAAAGACCATGTGAGCTTTCCGACCGCTCTCGTCGGACCGGACGCGGCGCCGCAAGTCGCAGTCATCCTAAGCAGTGAACAGAAGCTCTTTGAAAGCCGCAAAGTCGGATTGGGTGGCCAGAAGTCGCAGCTGAATGAACGTCTTCGGCAACTGAAGGCGGAAATTGCCGGCATGACGGCGCAACTGACATCCAAGGACCGCGAAGTCAGCTTGACCCAGAACGAGCTCGACCGGCTGCGGCCTCTGGAAGTCCGAAAGTTCGTCCCCGCCACCAAGATGACGCTCACTCGGCGCGACTTGGCGCGCCTCAACGGCGAGCAATCCCAGCTGACCGCTTCGATCGCGCAGGCCAGGGGTAGGGTCGCCGAGACCGAGCTGCAGCTATTGCAGCTGGATCAGGACCGGCTGACCGATGTCATGAAGGATCTGCGCGAGACGCAAGGCAAGACGGAAGAGCTGATCGAGCGCAAGATCGCCGCCGAAGACCAGTTGCGACGGGTCGAGATCCGCGCGCCGCAGGCCGGCACAGTACACCAATTGTCCGTGCACACAATTGGCGGTGTGATCATGGCGGGAGAGCCGATCATGCTGATCGTGCCGGAAGGTGACGTGCTGGTCGTCGAGGCCAGGATCTCCCCGACCGATATCGACAATGTTCACCAGGGACAAATCGCATTTGTCAGACTGCCGGCCTTTAATCAGCGCACGACGCCGGAGTACTTTGGTAAGATCACAGTCATATCGGCCGATCTGGCGCGCGATCAGAGCCAGCCGCAAGCGCCCCCCTACTATCTTGCCCGCATCGCTTTCCGGGAAGAAGAACTGCGCAAGCTCGGTTCGCTACGCCTGGTGCCCGGCATGCCCGCCGAAATCCACATCGAGACCCCGCGTCGAACCGCCCTGTCCTATCTGACCAAGCCGCTCTCCGATCAGATCGCCCTTGCCTTCCGCGAACGCTGACGCTGTAAGAGGTTGGTACGGAGCAGTGCGTCAAACTTCAGGTTGACTGGCGGGCGTTTCGATCTTGAATTCACAGAGTACCGCCGCGAAGATGGTCTTGTGCCGACACCTAGCGAGACTGGCATTCAAAGTTCAATCCAGTCATCTTCAACACAGCGCCGAGCGTGCGGTCGTGATCGCCGGCACGCCAGTGTGCTACTGGCCCTTGACTGTTGATCCGCCATTCGGCGAAAAACTGATTTGCGGCGCCGTCTTTCGCGCCAAACGTGCGCACAACCACCCAAGGGTAGGTTCCACCATAACCCAACCCATCCGATACCTCCTCGATACCGATCGAGCGAATGGCGGCGAATGCGATAACGCCACTTCGCGGTTTCCGTAACAGTGGCCAGGTCAGGGTCACAGTCACTTGCTGTTTGTCGGTCCAGAACAGCACATGCCGATCAGGGTCCGATAAGCCGAAAAGGCCTGCGAACGATAACGACAAGCCCGCCCAGACCAGCGTTTCAAACCAAAAATCGAGCATCGGTCCGACATAGTGGAGGACCGAAGTGAATGTCGCGGCTGCAACACAACACGCCAGTAGAGTCCACGCACGTTGTCGCGTAGGAAAATGATCCGCTATTTCGATGCGACTCTCATCGATACGGATATCAACGCCCATCGCCGCTTGTCACCTGCCGCTATGCCCAGAAATCGGCGTCTGTACCAAAGATAAACATGAGCGCGTATGGTAAAACAAAAAATAATACCAATTGAACGCAATTCTCCCCAAAGTCGCCACGCCCGTTCACATAGAAAGCACTCATTGCTCCCATCGAAACCATCGCGAGTATCGTGAGCTGCGTCCAATCGATCTTTCGCATCTTGATCTCTGAGTCGTTGACGGCTCACCAATGCGCTACATGCGATCGCGGGGCGCTGGAAATTGCCGGGTGAGCCTTTCGGGAACGAACTGTATCATCGAGGGGGCCCTTGGGCAATCGGCGCAACATGAGCAACATCCCGGATCATGATCGGCATGGCGATCGTGACCTCGAAAGTTGTGGACCCTGTCGTATCGCTGCGCTTATGCTCATTGAGGAGATGGCTACGCTTGATAGCACGAGTGGCGACGTCGATGTGGGAAAAGCTCGATAATTCTGTCATCACGACCGAGCCCAATGCAACGGCGTTGACGATCCGCACGGACCACGCCCCTAAGAGAATTATCTCATTGCTCTGTTTTGTTCTCGCGGCCGCAACCTCGCTTCTATCAATAATGACACTTCTAACAGTTACGATACCGCTTAATTTCTCGTTTACCATGTTGGTTGCATCAATGATCTGTTGGGTCACGCTATTCTTGATGGGAGGCTGGAGTCTGTCTCGACGCGTCACTGTGACCGTCACATTCGACAGTGTGTTGAGAGTGGTCCGGTTATCGTATGTCACCACTAGACCCAAGCAGCGTGAGGAGACCACAATACCTTTCGACAAAATCAATGATATCAAGCTCATTATTCGACGCGACACGTCTCGCGCTGGCGAAGACGCTTGGTGCTGGCCAATAGAATTGTATCTCGAACTCAATTCCGGATTGAAGCAACAATTATTGGCTTGCGCTGAGGACACAGCAAGGTGGGATGAAATGCCAAGCACGGATAAAATGCGAATAATGCGATCTGTCGCCAAAGAAGTCCGTACGATTGTCGGCTTGGAGACTGATCGCGTTTCCCAGCGCACGCGGGGATCGTGGCTGTTGGGCACGCTCGACACCATTGAGTACTGACGGCTTCGAGGGTCGAGCGCGCAAGTAACCGGATGCCGCGGGTGTGCCATTCTGTTGCCTGCATCCCATAGGTTCGCACATGGTCCGCACCACCGAGGGGGGTCGGCGCCAAATTTCTGCACCACCCAGAGTTCCATGATTTGATTGCGCTTTTCCGGACTTGGAAGGTAGTCGCGGTCGTATTTCCGCTCGCTCATGACCGGTTCCCAAAATGTCGTATTCGCCCCTCGGCATCGGTCACCATGTTCTCGATGATCGCTTTCACTGGCTCGATAGAGTGGACAAGCCCAATGCCTTCGCCGACGACGGTATTGGACCCATCGGTATCACCCTCGTCCCAGGCGCGGCGCCACTTCGTATGCTCGGTTTCGAAGGCAGCCGCCAGGTCCTTGTCCTTGCCGGACCAGCGCTCGATGAATTTTTTCCTCAGTGCCCGAACGGTATAGCGGCTCGGCCAGTCATACCTGCGCACGATATCCATGAGCTTTGTACGGATGGTCGCGTCGCCGTCGGCTACCAATGCGGCTTGGTGCATGTTCGAGTGCACATTGGCTTCCCGCGAGGCCCACAGCCGCGTGCCCAGCATGACCCCGTCGGCGCCTAGCAGCAGAGCTGCTGCGAGACCACGGCCCATCCGTGATGCCGCCGACCGCGCACAGTAGAGTGTCGGGCGCCGACCCGGCCAGCAGGTCCGCAATCTCAGGCACAAGTGTCAATGTCGCGCGGCTGGCCCCATGGCCGCCGGCTTCGCTGCCTTGGGCGACGATGATCCGGGCGCCGGCTTCGATGGCTGCCCGTGCATCGGCCAGGCTCTGCACCTGACAGATCAAAGGCACGACCGCCTGGTGGATTGTTCTGGCAAAAGGGCGTGGGTCGCCAAACGACAGGCAGACGGCTGACGGCTTCCTGGCGAGCGCGAGGCCGAGAAGGTGGGGAGATTTCGCCAGCAGCCAGGCGATGAACCCGGCCCCGACGTGGACATTGCCGGCGGCGGAAAACTGTTCGTCGATCCAGTCGGAATTTCCGTAGCCGACACCAAGGAGACCAAGACCTCCGGCATTGGCCACCGCAGCAGCAAGACCGCCGCTCGCCGCCACGCCCATCGGCGCCAGGATGATCGGATGGGAAAGTCCCATCCTCTCGGTGAGTCGGGTTGCGATGGTCACCGTGACCTCACTTGATCGTATTGATTCGCTCTATTGCACGAAGTTAGCAGAGGCAGAACAGGCGGTACTGCGCAACAAATGGCTCGATATTCTGATTGAGCCGGAACAGATTGTTGGGATCGTAGCGGGCTTTCAATGTCGCGAGTCGCCGATACTTCTCTTCGCCGCCTTTTGCCACCTCTCGTGAGATCGCATAGTTACAAATGAGACGCTTGAACCATTGCTGCAACAATCCAGACTACGATGAGACCCGCGACCAGGCACCAATCTCGGCGCGCCCGATTATGACGCTTTGGTTTGCTGTCATTTCCTGTGTGATGCGCTCAACCAGCGTCTCGATACCGAGTTCACTCGCCGTCGCGATGCCGTGCCGCACGATGTCGGCGGCAAGAACTTCGGCCTGGTCGGCATCCAGCCGAACTTCGTCCAAGGCATTCGCGCCGCCGATAATTGCGTGCAAGCGCATGGTCGGCGCCGCCAGACCTGCGTTCAGGAAGGTCGAATGCAGCTTGACGCCAACCCTGACATCGACGCCAGCGCGGCGATAGGATTCGCCAACCCATCGGCACGCCCGGTCGTAAGTGGGGGCCGACGGATAGGAGCGCATCTGCTCGCGGTCCGGCTCGTGAAAGACGATCAGTCCGCCCGGTCGCACCAAAGTTTTGATGGTCCGCAATATAGCGACGGGATCATGCTGGAAGCACAACACATAGCGGCCGATAGCGGCATCGAATGACTGGTCGAACGCCATCTCCGACAGATCGCGCTCGATAAAGGTCACGTTGCTAAACGAACGGCTGTGAGCACGAACGCGGGCCCTGGCAAGGGCCGCCGTCGACCGATCCACGCCGACAACCTCGCCGGACGTCCCGACCAGCTCGGCGGCAAGACAGGCGACATCGCCGGCCCCGCTGCCGACATCGAGCACCCGCATGCCGGGCGAGATGCCGGCTTCGATCAGGAACTGCCGGGTGATCGGATCGATGAGCAGGGCCTGGCGATGCAGCCGTTCGAGTTCCCGGTCCGAATGACCGAGGATATAGGCGCTTTCTCCGCGATCTGGCGTGCCCATGCTTGCGCTCGCTGGATGTGTAACCTGATAGTGTCGGCCCGTAAGACGAAGGGGTCAAGTCGAGTTGAGATGTTGCAGGTTGGTGTGTTCTCAGCGTGCAGTCTGTGCCTGTCGCTCTGCTATTTGGTGGCGCATTTGCCAATCCTGGTCGTACTCTAACAGATCAATCCGACGTAGGTACCGCATGACACATCGCGTGCCCTCTGACGATGGCGTTGACTTGATCAACCGTGTTGCCCGCATCCGAGACTTATTGGCGGTGGAGGCGGTGGCGGGCGAGCAGTCGCGCACGCTGTCAGCCAAAAGCATAGCCGCCTTGAAGACGTGCGGGGCCTTTTCCATGTGGGCGCCCAAGTCGCTGGGCGGCGAGGAAATCCCGTTCAACGCCGGATTGTGCGTGATCGAGTCGCTCGCGAGGATCGATGCGGCCGCAGCCTGGATCCTGTTCGTCGTTTCGGGCAGCAACATTGCGGCCGCTCGCATGACGGAGGCTGCGGCGCAAGCGGTTTACTCCAAACTTGACAACTATTTGTGCGGCTCGCTCAATCCACCGGGTCGTCTTCGCGCGGTGGATGGCGGGTATCGCCTCGATGGACGCTGGCCGTTTGCCAGCGGTGTCGCCCATGCCGGCTGGTTGATCGTTTCAGCGCGATGCGAAGCACCGGCCGCCGTCGGCAGCACGGCCGTTTTGAGCGCACCTGTTATGTGCTTGCTACCTGCCCATGAGGCGGTTGTGCACGACACCTGGCATACCCTTGGGCTGCGCGCGACGGGAAGCAGCGACATTGAGTTTCGGGACGTGATCGTCCCCGAGCACATGACGTTCCGCATCGAACGTGCTGACGATCCGCGCAGCCCGTTTCATCAGGGTTCGCTCTATCGTATACCCTTGAGCGGTGGCATCGGCACGCCAATAGCCGCAGTGGCGCTCGGCAATGCGCGAACTGCCATCGACGCAGTGGTCGAGATGTCCAGGCTCAAGGTGCCGGTGGGTCGGACAGCGCCTATGCGCGAGCAGCCCGTGTTGCAAAGCGAGGTGGCGCGGGCGGAGGCCGAGGTGCGTTCCGCCAGCGCATGGCTCAATGCGATGGCCGATCAGGTTACGGTTCTGGTGGAGAGCGCTGCCGCAGTGCCGCTTGAGGTTCGGCGCAATTTGCTGTTGGCGACGGTGCATGCTGTCCAAGCCTCGGCGTCGGCGGTTGATCGCATGCATCAGGCTGCGGGCGGTTCGGCAATCTATCAGAAAAGTCCGATCGAAAAGGCCTTTCGCGACATGCATACACTGACGGCTCATCGCCGGGGCGCTCCGTTGCAATTCGAGGTGGCCGGTAAAGTGTTGCTCGGTGGCGAGCCGGGGGATGCAAGTTTGTTGCAATAGACTTGGCGCAGCTAAGTGGAGGTTGAACCGTGACCAATGTCACCGACATCACACGCACAATCCGCACTCAAGACTACGAACTCGGTCATAGCGAGTGGGAACTCAAGCGGCTGACGACGCAGGCGAAACTGGTCGATCCGATCACCCGCCAGTATTTCAAGACTGCCGGCATCGCACCGGGCATGCGGGTTCTCGACGTTGGCAGCGGCGCTGGCGATGTCGCGTTTCTCGCTGCCGAGTTGGTCGGGCCCACAGGCAGCGTGGTTGGTGCCGATCGATCGCCGACTGCGGTCGCAACAGCCCGAGCCCGCGCGCTGGAGCGCAAACTTGGGAATGTCATGTTCCAAGAAGGTGACCCCACATTGTTGAGCTTTGAACAGGTGTTCGATGCCGTGGTCGGGCGGTATGTTCTGATGTTCAATCCAGACCCAGTGTCGATAGTGAAGGGGCTGGCGCGTCATTTGCGGCCAAGCGGGATTATCGTTTTTCACGAGGTGGATTGGACCGGCGTGAGGTCGAACCCTCCGGCTCCCCTGTATGACCGGTGCTGCGTCGCACTCGTGGAGACCTTCTGCAAAGTCGGCACCAACGCCTACATGGGCTTGCGGCTGCATTCGGCCTTTGTCGAAGCGGGGCTGCCAGCGCCCGACATGGCGGTTCATGCCTTGGCGGGCGGTGGCGAAAGCATAATCAGCGGCATCGACATGATCGCCGATCTGGTGGTCACCATGGCTCCAGTGATGGAACTGCATGGCGTGGCGACCGTTGCCGACATTGCACCGGCCACGCTGAAGGCGCGGATGCGTGCCGAAGCCCGGGCGAATGGCAGCGTGGTGGTCGGCCGGTATGAGGTCGGAGCGTGGTCGCGGATCACGTGAGAGGCATACAACCTTTGTGGAGCGGGAGTGACGGGCATGAGCGACACTGCAGTTTCGTATGTTCTCGGTCACGACGATCAGGAGTTGGCGCGGTTGGCGCGGCAGGCCAACTTCATCGACCCGATCACGCGACAGTTCTTCCGCGAGGCCGGGATTGCGCCGGGCATGCGCGTGCTCGATATTGGCAGCGGCGCTGGCCATACCGCGATGGTCGTTGCCGAATTGGTTGGGGCGTCTGGCGAGGTGGTTGGTGCGGATCGCGCCGAGAGAGCCATCAGCATGGCGACCAGGAACGCTCAAGTCCGTGCTCTGAGCAACATAACGTTTCAGCTGGGTGATCCCACTGAAATGGTCTTTGAGCGGCCCTTTGATGCTGTCGTTGGGCGCTACGTGCTGGTGTTCAACCAGGACGAGCCTGCCACGCTTCGGGCGCTCGCCAAACACTTGGTGCCCGGCGGATTGGTTGCCTTTCACGAACCGACGATGCTGGTAGCGCGGTCGATCCCGACAGTAGCATTTTACGAACGTTGCTGCCACTGGAGGGTCGAAGGCTTTCGCGCCGGCGGTGTAACTCTCGATACCGCGCAGAGGCTGCATGGGATTTTTCTCAATGCTGGCCTCCCGGCGCCAACGATGCGGATGCAGGTTTGCATCGGCGGGGCGACTCAGGTCGCCGGCTACCTCGAGACTCTGGTTGATATGATCCGTACACTGCTGCCGACTATCGAGCGGCACGGCATTGCAACGGCGGCCGAAATTGACATCGACACATTGCTCGACCGGCTTCACCGCGACATCCTAGCCAGCGGCAGCACAATCCTTGGGCGCGCGGATATCGCGGCTTGGTGCCGGGTATAGGAGATCGGCAAACTGCGGTGATGGAAATTGGTCTCGAGGCTGGCAGGTTTGCGACATACGTTCCAAGTCTACCCGATCGTGGATCACAGCGGACACATATGCATGGGCACCGGGATGTCATGCGCCATGGCCCAATAGATCTCCTCGATGTCCGGACGCAACATCCGGACCGGAGCGCTTGGTTCGTAAGTCGCCTCGAGGGCGAGCGCGTAACTGCGAACGCATTGGGCAGCCCGCTTCTTAGCCAAGCGCGACCACAATGCCCTGAGGCCTTTGGCAAGCCATGCGTGGGCTGCAAAGTCGATAGAGTTGCTGTCTGCGGCCGTCTTCTGGATCAAGGACACTTTGCGTGCTCCATGGCAGGGGTGGTGTCGGATTGGGCGGTGGCGGCTTGCGATCCCGTTCCGCTCCCTGCCACCATCGCGCTGGCCCATGTGCGCTAGCACCAATCCACCGTGAATTAACCGCCAAACTGCGCTAAAAGAGCAGGGTCGTCGGTTTGCCCGCTAAGGTGACGTTGACGGCGACACGAGGCTGCCACCCGAACCGGATTTCCCATGGCGCACTTGGTTCTCAAGCTGCTGGGCGAGTTTGCCGCCCGCGCCAGCGACGGCGGACCGGTCGCGATTGGCGCCAAGAAGAACCGGGCGCTGCTCGCGATCCTTGCCCTGGCGCCGCGCGGGAGCATGGCGCGCGAGCGGCTCGCCGACCTGCTCTGGAGCGATCACGGCGCCGAGCAGGCCCGCAGCAGTCTGCGTCAGGCGCTGGTTGCCCTGCGCAAAGACCTGGCGGTCGTCGAGCCGATAACGCTGGTGGCCGACGACGAGACGGTGCGGCTCGATCCGGCGCTGCTGGACGTCGATGTCCTACAGCTGCAGCAGCTTGCCTCGACGGGTAGCGCCAGCGATTTGGGCGAGGCCGCGGCGCTGTGCGTGGGGGAACTATTAGACGGGTTGCAGGTCAACGATCCCAATTTTGAAGAGTGGCTCGGCAACGAGCGGCGCAAATGGCATGGCGTGTGCGTCAGCGTGCTCGACCAGCACTGCAGCACTCTCACGGGACAGAGCAAACTCAATGCCGCCAACGCGCTCGTCGCGCTCGATCCGCTTCGCGAGGCCTCGCACCGGCATCTGATCCAGGCTTATGCGGACGCGGGCGAGCGAACGCAGGCCCTGAAACAGTATGAGGCTTGCCGGGCCGTGCTGGCGCGCGACCTGAACGTCGAGCCTGGCGAAGACATCGAAGGCCTGCGGCGATCGCTGTTGAACGCGGGCAAGCCGCCCAATATCGCGCCCGCAACGGATCGTCCTGTCGCAATCGCCGGCCACGTCTCAATCGCCGTCTTCCCCTTCAGCAATCTTTCCGGCGATCCCGAACAGACCTATTTCTCGGACGGTTTTTCCGAGGACATCATCACGGAACTGTCCCGCTTCCGGTCGCTGTTCGTGATTGCCAGGAATACCTCGTTTCACTATTGCGACCGCTCCGCTGATTTTCGCAGTGTAGCCCAGGACCTTGGCGTTCAGTATGCTGTCGAAGGCAGCGTCCGGCGGACGGCTGGCGACCGTGTGCGGATCACCGCCAAGCTGATCGATGCGGTGCGAGGCAGCCAGCTCTGGGGCGAGCGCTATGACCGCGACCTCGATCAGTTGTTTCAAGTGCAGGATGAGGTTGTCAGCACCATTGCCGCGACGGTGTTCGGGCAGCTGGAAGATGCCGAGATCAGGGACGCCAAGCGCAAACCGCCCGAGAACATGGCGGCTTACGACAAGTTGCTGCACGGTATTGAGCATTTGCGCGGCTACGGACCTGACGACAACCGGCAGGCGCGCGAACTGTTCGAGAGCGCGGTGGCGCTCGATCCCGACTATGCCCTGGCGCAGGCCTATCTTGGATTGTCGTTGCTGGTTGAGAACCGCTACAGCACCGCACCCAGTGAGATCAAGGCGCGTGCGCTCGAATGCACCCGCAAGGCCGTGCGGTTGCAGCCCAGCGAGAGCCGCTGCCAACAGTTCCTGGCCCTCGCCTACCGTTTCACCGACGAATATGATCTGGCGATCCAGCACTACGAACGTGCGGTCGCGCTCAATCCGAATGACGCCAATGCCATCGCGAGCTTGGGGAGCGCCCTCGCCGTAGTCGGCCGTGCCGAGGAGGGGTTGCACATGATCCGCCAGGCCATGCGGCTTAATCCGCTGCATCCCGATTGGTATTGGGGCAGCCTGGTGATCGCCTTCTACAACATGCGGCGCTATCAGGATGCCTTGGAGGCCAATTGGAAACTGGGGGCCGGCAAATCGGCATGGCAAGTTGCGCGCGGCGCGGCCTGCCTGGCGCAACTTGGACGGCTCGAAGAAGCGCATAAACAAGTCGCCGAAGTTTTGCGATTGAATCCGGATTTCAGTATTGCCAAGGAACTGCCGAGCTACAAGAATCCGGTTGATATTGAACACCTAGTTGAAGGCTTGCGCAAAGCGGGGCTGCCGTCATGAGCACCACGCGCCGCCTCGCCGCCATCCTCGCCGCCGATGTGGTCGGCTACAGCCGGCTGATCGAGCTGGATGAGGCGGGTACGCTGGCGGCGTTGCGCGAGCGGCGTCGAGCCATCCTTCAGCCCCTGGTCGTTCAGCATCATGGCCGCATCGTCAAAGTGATGGGCGATGGCGTGCTGGTGGAGTTCGCCAGCGCCGTCAATGCCGTGCAGTGCGCGGTCGAATTGCAGCAACGTTTTGGTGCGGCCAATGAGGGGTTGCCTGACGCCCGGCGCATCGAGCTGCGCGCCGGCGTCAATCTCGGCGACGTTGTTGTCGATAGTGGCGATCTCTTCGGCGACGGCGTCATCATCGCCGTGCGACTGCAGGCCATGGCCGAACCCGGTGGGATCACGATTTCGGGCAGCGTGCATGATCAGGTTGCGGGCAAGCTGGCCGCGGCGTTCGACGATCTCGGCCCGCGGGCGGTCAAGAACAGCGCCAAATCGGTGCAGGTCTACCGTGTGCGGACTGGTTCAGAACTAACAGTCGCAAGACAGGCCCCAGATCCTTTCGTAAGCCCGTCACTCGCCGTGCTGCCCTTCAACAACTTGAGTGGCGATCCGGCCCAGGACTACTTCGCCGATGGCGTCGTCGAGGACATCATCGGTGCGCTATCGCGCTTCAAGAGTTTTGCGGTGATCGCGCGCAACTCGAGCTTTGTTTACAAGGGCCGCGCCATCGATGTGCGTCAGGTGGCCAAAGACCTCGGCGTCCGCTACGTGCTCGAAGGCAGCGTGCGGCGGGCGGGCGGAACGCTGCGTTTGGCGGCGCAACTTGTCGACGGCGTGACCGGCGCCCACCTCTGGGCGCAGAGTTTCGACGGCGCACTTGACGAGGTGTTCCACTTCCAGGATCGCATCACCGAGAGCGTGGCGACATTAGTCGAGCCGCTTATCGAGGTCGCGGAGATTAAGCGTTCACGGACGGAACGGCCAAAAAGCGTGGCGCTCTACGACATGATTTTGCGAGCGCATTCCAAGCTGTCAACTCAGCTTAAAGAAGATAATGCAGAAGCCTACGCACTTCTGACCGAGGCTCTTGCCCTCGCGCCGGACAACGCCCGCATCCTTGGCCATTCGGTCATGGCGCTCAGCCATCGTATCTCCATGGGCTGGCCGCCAATCGGGACGGACGACGTTCAAAGATGCTCCGAACTGGCGCGGCGGGCGCTTCGTCTTGCCTCCGGAGACGCAACGGTCATGGCGATGTGCGGTGTGATGCTTGTTCACACGGCCAAGGATTACAACTGGGGAATGGCGGCTATCCATGCCGCGACGGATGCAAATCCAAATAGCATGGAAGTCGTCATAATGGCGGGCATCGCGCACTTACATTGCGGGAGCGTTGCGGATGCACTCGACCTTTTCCATCGTGCCATCCGGCTCAGTCCTCGCGATCCGTCGGCTCATTTTTCCCTGACCGGCATCGCCCACGCGCAAATGATACTCGGCAATTTCGCCGAAGCATTGAATTGGGCCGAGCGATCCTTGGTGCATAGCCCCAACTTCAACGCGACGCTCTGGATGCTGATTGCTGGCAATGCGCAGCTTGGACGGATGGTCACGGCACAGCGCTATCTTGCCGAGTTCAAGAAGATCGCGCCAAATGTCACCGTTTCACGGATCTGGGCTGGCCAGCCGCAAATGGACCCAAGCCGGATGGCCAATATTCTTGCGGGCCTGCGCCTCGCTGGGCTGCCCGAAGGGCCGGAGCCTGAGCCGGCCATCCCCTCGCTCGCCGTCCTGCCGTTCCAGAACATGAGCGGCGATCCCGAACAGGCGTATTTCGCCGACGGCATCGCCGACGACATCATCACTGCGCTCAGCCGCTTCAAGAGTTTCGCGGTGATCGCGCGCAATTCCAGCTTCACCTACAAGGGCCGCGCTGTCGATGTGCGGCAGGTCGCCAAAGACCTCGGTGTACGCTACGTGCTGGAAGGCAGTGTACGGAGGGCGGGCGCGAAGTTACGCATCACCGCGCAGCTGGCGGACGGGACCAGCGGGGCGCATCTCTGGGCGCGGAACTTCGACGGCGCGCTCGACGACGTGTTCGATTTCCAGGACCGCATCACCGAAAGTGTCGCAACCCTGGTCGAGCCGCATATCCAGAGCGCCGAGATCGAGCGCTCGCGCCGCGAACGTCCGGGCAGCATCGCAGTCTATGATCTCTATCTGCGGGCAATGGCCAAGATTTTCAGCGATGAATCCGATGCCGTCCTGGAAGCTTGTGATTTGTTGGACGATGCCCTGAACCTCGAACCGGACAACGCCAGCATACTTGCTTATGCGGCTTTCGCGACCTTTGTCCGCAACCATTTCCGGAAACAGCAAGGTGACGCCGAGAAATGCGCCGAGTTGGCGCGCCGGGCGCTGCAACACGCTGCCGGCGATGCGACCGTGCTGGCGTTGTGCGGCATCGCGCTCATCCATCTGCCCAAGGACTATGTTCGCGGCATGGCGGCGCTGTTGGCGGCGCTGGAGGCCAACCCCAACAGCTCGCTGATTGTCGGCAATGCGGGTGTCGGGCATCTGCATTGCGGAGACATCGAACAGGCCCTCACCCTGACCCACCGGGCGATCCGGCTCAGCCCGCGCGACGCCGAAGCGCACTACTCGCTGACGGGGATCGCGCATGCCCACATGGTTCTCGGCAACTATGCCGAGGCGCTCGACTGGGCCGCCCGTTCGCTGGCGCTCGGCCCAAACTATTTTCCGACCTTCTGGATGCTGATCGCCGCTAACGCTCATCTTGGCCGCCTGGGCGAGGCGCACCGTTTCCTTGCGGAATTCCGAAGACTGGCGCCTGGAACGACTGTCGCAAGCATCTGGTCCGGGCAGCCGCAGAAATATGCGGACCGGATGGCCAACATTCTCGAAGGTCTGCGGATGGCTGGGTTGGAAGAGGGTTAGCCTGCCGCTCGCGCAAGCCGCTCGACATCGAGCAGGCTGATCCGCCCTCCTGCCATGGCGATCAGTCCGCCCCGCTCCCATTTCCGCAAACACCGGTTCACCGTTTCCCGGCTGCCGCCGACCAATCCGGCCAGTGCGCCCTGCGTGTCGCTGACACGCGGTGGCCCGCCGCCCGGTGCAGGTTTTGCGCGGGCGAGCAGCGTCTTGGCGAGCCGGCCCCGCAGATCGATAGAGGCAAGATCAGAAATGCCCTCGTCGGCCTTGCGCAGACGTGTGCAGATCAATTTCAACACCGCTTCCGTCAGTGGCCAGTTGTCCTTGAGCAGATCAAGAAGCGCGCGCCGCTCGAACACCATCAGCGTACAGTTGGTGGTCGCGGTGGCGTCGGCCGAGCGCACGCCGCCATCGAGCAGCGCGAGTTCGCCGAACACCGCGCCTGCTGTCAGCTCGGCGAGCAGGATGGCGCGGCCTTGCGCCGACGGCACGCTGATCCGGACCTCGCCGGTTTGTACCAGGAACATCGCGCCGCCGGCGTCGCCCATGCAAAATACCGGCTCGCCGGCGCGCCAGGATTGCGGTCGGGCCGACGCCAGGAAGCGTCTGCGCTCGTCCGGTCCAAGCACGGGGTAGAGGAAGGACGCGCCGAGCGCTGTGTCGATCTCGTGCCCGGTCTGCGCCATCGCCGCCACCTCCGCTGCCGTCCCAGTTTCGCTGTGACGCCCGTCACAGGGTCCGGGGCCGCCGCGATGCTAATCCATTGCTCATGGCAGCGCGAGATCGGCTCGCAAAAACACAGGAGACTACGATGAGCAAGATGGCAATGGATGCACTGAACCGCGGCTGGAGCTATGGCCTCGCGACCGGCAGGGTACAGCCGATCAGCGAATGCGACATCGAGCGGCAGATGGCCGAGGAGAACGCCCCCGTCGTCCGGAAAGACTCGGCGGTCGCGATGATCGGCGAAACCGTCCAGCGCTCGCTCCGGCGGATCGCCGATGTCGAGTCCGGTCTGTGGTCGAATTGGTGGTCCACGCATCATCAAGCCTGACCGCCGAGCGCCGCCACGACGGTTTTTGAGTCCGAGAGCCAGCCAAAGGACATCTCGATGATTTTCAGCGAGGCGTCATGGCCGCTATAATTTGAGTCGCGGCGCGACGGCTGCCCGGTGCAATCTATCGGCAACAGGCATTGGTAATCGCGGAATGCGGCGTCGCGTATGGTTGACTCGATGCACATGCTTGTTGTGCAGCCAGTGACAATCAAGTGCTGCACTGACATTCGTCGCAACTGTGCATCGAGTTCGGTCTCATAGAACGCACTCCAGCGGCGCTTTGTTATCACGGTGTCACCGAAAAGCGGCGCCAGTTCCTGCAAGATTTCGGTATTCCAAGTATCTTCGATGTGGATTCGGCTTGGGCGGCCGTCCGGGGCCGTCACCGCCGCGCCCACTGCCAGGCGCTGGCACATTCGCCAGTATGGCGAGCCGACGCTCCCGATATCGGCAAGGTCGGACCGATGCGCCTCTTTGACGTAGACGACCGGAACTCCGCGCGCCCGCGCAGCGGCGATGACCTGCGCCGTGGGCGCAATCGCTGCTTGAATGACCGACACGTCGATCCCCGCACGATCAAACATTCCGCCCACGGCAGCAAAATCATTCTGCATGTCCACGACCAGGACAGCTGACCTTTTTGTCTCAAGACAAAATGTCGTCGGCCTCGCATCGATGGTTACTTTGCTCGCGCCTGTCATCACTGGCTTGTCCCATTGCGAACGCCGATAGTCGGCAGTTTGTACCAGGGATAAGCCGTCCGGTCACGGCAATCGGCCACTAATCAGCGCGACGGCCAACGAGTTGGCGTCACGCTTGCCGTAGGCGCTGCTCCAGGTAGGTCGCGGCGCCGGCAATGGTCATTCCGCAAAGGTACCGTTCCGCCCAGTCGCGCATATCCGCGGTGCTGGAACTGTCGCTGAGCACTGCAATTGCTTCGCCTTGCAGGGGGCGCACAGCAGGCCCAAAACGCAAATGGGTGAGCCGCCGCCTGATGGTCTCCAAGAACGATCCGGCGACGTCACGCCTTGTCGTAACACCGTGTTCCAAGCTTGAAGAAGAGAGTGTCGCCATAGCACAATCCTTTCGGGCGGTTCTGAGTGTTGAGACCAATCAACGACTGCATTGGCCCTTCAGCTCGATTGGGTTCCAGACCTTGCAAACCCTCGATTACGCAATGGTATCGGCATGCTGATCGTTGCGTCCAATGCAAATATCCGTTGTCATTCGATGCATTTTTTGCATGATTGAAAAATGTATCTTCAGCACCTGCGCGCCTTCACCGCTGTCGTCGACGCCGGCACCTTCGCCAGCGCGTCCGCGCGGCTGCATCTCAGCCAACCTGCCCTGTCCCGTCAGATCGACGCGTTGGAACGGGATCTAGGCGTAGCGCTGTTCGAGCGGGTGGGGCGGCGCGTTCGCCTATCTCCGGAGGGCGAGCATCTGCTGGAAAATTGCCGCCGCGTGGTCGCCGACGTTGCGGCGATCGGCGAGCAGGCTCGAAGCCTTAAGAGCGGGGATGCAGGGCTGTTGCGCGTCGGCGCCGCCCCGTATCACATCGAAAGCTTCCTCGCACAGTTTCTCGCCTCATTCAGGCAGCGCTATCCTCTTGTGGACGTCCGCCTGACCGAGGCTGGCGGCGCTAAGCTTCGTGATCTGCTCAACAGGGATGAGGTGCAAATTGCCTTGATTGCGCTTGGTGATGGTCACTTCCGGTTTCAGAAGCTGTATTACAGTTGCAACCTGGCGGTCGTGCCGGAGGGGCATCGGCTTTGCAAACGCGCGTTGATCGAGGTTGGCGAGTTTGCCGAGGAAACCATGCTGTTGCTCAGCCAGGATTTCGGATCGCGCAACTGGTTCGATGCGGCCTGCAAGCTCGCGGCTATTCAACCCCGCGTACGCCTGGAGAGTTCCGTGCCCCACACCATCGTCGCCATGGCGCGCGCGCGGCATGGCATTGGGGTCCTGCCTTCGTCGATGACGGTGGCCATGGAAGGGGTTCGAGCGCTGCCGATCACGCACCGGGGTGAGCCGGTTGGAAGATGGATCGGCGCGGCCTGGAATGGCGGGCGCTTCTTTGCGCCTTACGCGACGGCATTTGTCGAGGCGCTGGCGGCGTCGCTCAAAAAGGATTACCCGGGCCGGTCATTCTTGCGGCGACTGCCGTCATTGCCGCCGCTGCAGTCGCAAAAACTGTAGGACGTGTGCGTCTCCAGGTCCGGCTATTTGACAACTTCCCAGAAAATTCCCGCAACAGCGATGAAGCCAAGCGTGAACACCACCGTCCGGACATAGGCGATGCCGGCGAGATAGACCACGGCATGGACGAGGCGCAGCCAGAAGAAGGTCATCGCCCAGAAGCCGACCATGGCATTGGCCTTGCCGGCGATGTGGGCGACGATCACGAGGGCCGCAAACGGAGCGAAGGCCTCGACGGCATTCATTTGCGCGCGGTTGGCGCGATGGCCCCAGTCTGGCAACGGACGGGGCGTTGGGTTGGTGTAATTGGCCGGGGTCAGAAAGCCGTTGGTGACAACCTGCGCCACAACATAGGGGATCCAGAGCGCGGCGGTCAGCAGGGCCGTGTAGGCGAGGTAGGTCAGGTCGGTGCTCATGGGGTCTCCGATTCGGGATGCGATGGTTATACCGGACAGCGAAAGTTTTGACCTGTGGCCAACGCCAATAACATAACATCCGTCCCCAGACGTACCCCCCACCCCAGCCCTCGCCCTCCCCCTCAAGGGGGGAGGGGGCGGTCTGGTCGTGTGATAGGCGCAATCCGTCCCAATCACCGCTCTAATCCCCTCCCCCCTTGAGGGGGAGGGCTAGGGTGGGGGGGGGGCGGCTAGTCGCAAGGTTTCGAGTTGGAAAGGTTCAATTCTTTTGTTGCCCAGTATTATTGGTCTGAAAGCAGTTTGCGGCTGCAGCGCGCGATGCGGGGCGATCCAATGACGCGTTCGACCGTCCCGGCCGGAGCCACCGTCCGGGATCCGTTGAGGCGTTGCCCTAGCCTACATATCCATGGCCTGGGCGATCTCAATCGTGCCGCCCGACTTTAACAGCGGACAGCCCTTGGCCTTCTTATGCGCGTCTTCCAGGCTCGCCGCCTCGATCAGGCTGTAGCCGCTGATCGGATTGGCGCCGCCGCCCGCCAGCAGCTTGCCGTCAGCTTTCACCGTGCTCGACTTGCCGACCGGATTGCCCGCATCGAGCACCGAGGCGCCGAGCGCCCCAAACCAGGCCCCCCACGCATCCATCACTTTCTTGCCTTCGGCGGGGTCCTTGGGAGCGCTGCCACCATGATAGGCAAAGACATATTTCGCCATGTCGATAACTCCTTGGTTGGGTTGCCGTCATTCTCCGCTCACGTGGTGACTATCACCATAGGCCGGCATTGAAAATGGCGACACTAGGGGTATTCTGGGCCGTATGATTGTGAAGACTCCACAAGGTTCGGAGTTCAGCGCGCCCGGCCATGTCCCGATGCGGCAAATTCTGGTGCGGCTGGCCGGGATCGGGATAATTCCGCCGGCGGCCAGTGAACTTGACAGCACAATGCGATCGGCGGGCAGCGCTCTGCGCGATTCAGTGCTGGCGGAAGTTCCAGCCTATTCGGCCTCCGGCAACCCTGAGGTACTTCCGGGTCTCAACCAGCACGGAGCCGAGCACGTGGCAGAAATCCGCCGGCTGTTCGGTGGTGGCGAGATCGGGGACTTCGCCTTTATCCGCGCCCATGCTCAGCATCGGGCCGAGCAGCACTTTCCCTTGGAGGCGATCCTGCACGCCTACCGCTGCGGGCACCGCGTCCTCTCCCAATGGCTGCGCGAGGCCGCCATTGCCGTGGCGCCCAAGGGCTCCGAAAGCGCCGTATCGGCCATCGCGGATTTCGCCATCGAATACACCAACACCATCAGCAACATCGCCACATCGGAGTATGTGGCCCATACGCGGCTGCTCGCCGAGGCCGAGGGCGATCTGCGCACGGAGCTGTTGAGCATCCTGCTGAGCGGCTACGACGAATCCGACGGGCGTGTGGCGCGGCTGCTGAAGCGCGCGGGATATCTTGACCAGCGCCAGAGCTATTGCGTTGTCGTCGCCCAGTCCGCCAACCCATCCGAGATGGAGAATCTGCCGCGCGCCAAGCGCATAGTGAGCGCCATAACGGAAGCGGTCGCCGGCACCTCAATTCGGACGCTGGCCGGTATCCGCAACATGCTCGTTACGGTCGTGATGTCCGACCGGCGCCGGCAATCGGGCTGGACGGCGCCGCAGGCCGATCTGACCGAGCGCATCAATCCAAGACTATTGACGCTGGGTCCGGTCGTGCTGATCGGCGTCAGCTCCGATCAGCCGTCCACGTCATTTTTGCCCAAGGCGCTGCATGAGGCGACCATCGCCCTGGATTTCGCCAGCGTGACAAACCGCGTGGTGCAGTTCTCCCGATTGCCTATTCGTGCCCTGCTGGTGCATCGCGGCGCCGACTATGTGCGCTCGGCCGCGCCGGGCTGGGCCAAGACCTTCTTCGGTGAGGACGCCGGGACCCTCGCCACCCTCATCGCGACGCTCCGAGCCGTCGCCGATGCCGACATGAACGTCCAGTTGGCCTCGCGGAGCCTCGCCAAACATCCCAATACGGTCTATGTGCGGTTGCAGCGGATCAAGGACCTGACTGGGCTGGACGGTCGCCGTTATCATGACCTGGTCGAGCTGCTGCTTGCCGCCGATTGCTGGCCAACGTCACGCTAGGCCCTGCATCGGTTCGGCTCAGACTAGCCGTGCTCGATGTCCTCGAACAGATCGGGCCCGCAGGCAGACGCGACAGACGAGTCAACTGGCCGTTTGATCAATCGGTAAACTGGGTTCATGCCCGAATCGGGCCGACGATCCTGTTCGCGCATCGGCGACCCAAGATCAAAGGCTTCAAGTATCCCTCTCTCCGCAGCTGGTTCGGAGCCCCAAATCTCCGGAACGATCCAGTGGGCGAGAGATCTTGTGCAGTGCGCCTGTTGCCCCGGTGTTACCCTGATCGTCTTCGCCAAAACTGCTTCTTCACAACAAAACTCACTAACCCATTGATTTTCTTGGTTCTGGCGGCGGGCGCTGAACCCGCACCGGGCTGCCCCCTCAGGATTTTAAGGACGGATCCGTCAAAGGTGCACCTTGAAACACTCGACCACCATGTTACACAATGTCGATAGATAAATTCAACTGCAGGCATTCAGGCACATGCCCGTCGACCAGACTCAGCGCGACCGTATTCTATGCCTGCTCGACCAGGGCGGACTTTTGCGGCTGGCGGACTTCAAGGCCCGAGGCATCCATGCTGCCTCGGTATCGCGGCTGCTGGAGCAGGGGCTCATCACGCGCACATCGCGCGGCCTTTACGAGAAGGCGGGAGCTGACATCAGTCTCTGGCATTCGCTGGCCGAAATGGCCAAACGCGTGCCCAAGGGTGTCATTTGCCTGACCTCCGCGCTGCAGTTTCACGAAATCACGTTGCAAAATCCAGGCAGCATCTGGATGGCGATTGGCGCGAAGGATCGCAAGCCCCGAATTTCCGGCGCTTCGTTTCGTTTTGTCCGGTTTGGTGAAGCTGCCATGAAGATCGGCGTCACCACGCACAGTGTTGATCGCGTGCCCGTGCCGATCTTCGATCCGGCCAAGACAGTGGTCGATTGCTTTCGCTTTCGTCGCATCGTCGGGCTCGACGTCGCTCTCGAATCGTTGCGTATGGTCCTGCGGGATCGTAAAGCGACGTTTGACGAGATCGCCGAGACAGCCAAGGCCCTGCGCATCTGGACGGTGATCCGGCCCTACCTCGAAAGTATCGCCGCTGATGACTCGTAGGCCAGCCAATCTCCAAGCCTCAATAGCGGCCCGCCTGCGGAACATCGCACGCGACAAGCAGGCCGACGTCGCCCACATACTCCGCCATTACGCCATCGAGCGCTTCCTGTACCGCCTCAGTCTTTCGGATCAGCGTGACAAATTCATTTTGAAGGGCGCGATGCTGTTCACGGCCTGGTCGTCCGATCCATTTCGCGCCACGCAGGATCTCGATCTGCTAGGCTTCGGCGATCCCAATATTTCGGCGGTGTCCGTGTCCGTGCGTAAAGTCTGCCTACACGGTATCCCAGATGACGGCGTGTTGTTCGATCCAGCGACGCTTTCAGCGGCGCCGATCCGTGGCAGCCAGGAATACGGTGGAGTCCGCGTAAAGCTTGCCGCCAGCCTCGCAAAGATACGCATTCCGGTTCAGATCGATATCGGCTTTGGCGATGCCATCACGCCAGCGGCCATTGAAATCGATTTTCCAACACTGCTCAACGACCCATCGCCCAGGCTGAAAGCCTACCCGAAAGAAACCGTCGTCGCCGAAAAATTTCAGGCCATCGTTGCGCTGGGTGAGGTCAACACCCGCATGAAGGACTACTACGATTTGTTTACTCTGGCTCGCCTGTTTGAGTTCGATGGTCCAGTTTTGGCTGCGGCTCTGCGAGCAACTTTCGAGCGGCGGCAGACAGCTATTCCCGTAGAGCCACCGTTTGGCCTCAGCCACGGCTTTGCGAGTGATCCGCGGAAAATTGCTCTGTGGACAGCATTTGCGCACAGAGGGTCTCTGCTCTATGATGCCGGCAACCTGACCGCCACCATCGAAAGCGTCGCGGAATTTGTCATGCAGCCTGCTACTGCAGTCGCCACATCGAAGGCATTTGCGCGACGGTGGAAGCCTGGCGGCCCATGGCGTTTGCCGCGCAAGACATGACAGCCACCACATCTCACTTCACGCCCCGCGACCGAGTTCAAGGGTGACGGTTGCTCAGAAATTCATGTACCCGATCATCCGCCTCGCTCTTTGATTTTAGCCCGCTTGGAGCAACGTCCACAAGGTCGGCCCAGGACTGCATCACGGCGCGCCGTTCGTCCAAATAGGTGGTTCGCCGATAGGCGGCGCGAACCCGATTTTGGTCGGCGTGCGCCAGTGCCGCCTCGCTGACCTCGTCGCGCACGCCCGTTTCGGCAGCCCAGATCTTGAACGACGTACGGAAGCCATGTGCCGTCGCCCGATCAGCATAGCCCATGTCCCGAAGCGTCTTGTTGAATGCCATGTCGGAGTAGGGCTTGTCTTTGACGCTGGGAAAGCAAAGAGCGCCAATTGGATACGCAGCCCGAACAGACTCGAGAATGGCCATGGCCTGCCGCGACAACGGCACCACGTGCTCGCTCCTCGCTTTCATCCGGTTGGCCGTGATCGTCCAGGTTCGGCTATGCAGGTCGATTTCGGACCAAAGCGCTCCTCGCGTTTCGCCGCTTCGGGTTGCTGTCAGAATCAGAAACTCGAATGCCAACCGGCTCCCCAGCGGGCCTTTGCGTTGGCGAAGTTTCCCGATCATTGATGCCACCTCGGCGTAGGGCAGAGCCGCATGGTGATTTTGATCATGCCGGCGCAGCCCGAGTTCTCGGCCTACTCCCGTGCAAGGGCTGGCTCTGTCGCGAATCTCGCGCGTAATAGCCGAGACGAAGACTGCGTCGATCCGCTGGAGCACGCGCCGGGCCGTTTCCTCTTTTGTCCTCCAAATAGGAGTCAGAAGCGCGATGATCTCGCCCGGCTTGACGTCGGCAATCGGCCGCATGCCGATATGCGGCAGCACATAGGTGGTCATGGTCGACACCCACTGGTCCCGATGTTTGCCGTTCGAGAGTTGCGGTTCCTTGACCCTCCAAAATGCGCGCCAACAGTCCTCGAACGTCGGACGGTCGTCGACGATCTCAACGCCTTCGACCAGTTTGAGCGGCAATCGCTCGATGCGCCGTTCTGCCGCCGGGTCGCGTCCCTCTGAAACGGCCTTTCTGATCTCGTGCGCTTTCTCTCTGGCTACGGCGAGCGACAGTAGCGCCAGTGAGCCGAGGCTGATGTCGCGGCGGTGGCTATGGATGGTAATGCGCATGATCCAGGTGCGGCTGCCGTTGGACATAACGCGCAGGCGCAGGCCGCCGCCGTCCATGTAGACGCCTGGGGTTGTGCACGAGCGGACGAAAGACGAATTCAGACGGTAGTGGGTGCCAAGGTTCGCCAAGTTAGTTCCCCCTTTAGTTCCCCCTTTGAGGGTGAGATGAGGGTGTATCGGTCGAGATGCCGATAGACAGCATTCCGGGCCGTTCCGCGCGGGATTGGCGGAGCTGATATTGTATCAAGCTATTGATTTTATTGCAACTTGCGGACGGCTTTGGACCCGTCTGGACGCGTGCGAACGCCCGCGACGGCACCAGGCGCGCGATTGTCAAAATGTGAACATTAGGGGAACATGGCGGATGGGGAGGGATTCGAACCCCCGGTGGGCTTGCACCCACGCTGGTTTTCAAGACCAGAGCCATAAACCACTCGGCCACCCATCCGTTGCGGCGTTGCTGTCGCGACTGGGCAGGGTTTACCTACAAAACCCAGAAACACAAACAGGCAATCTCTGCGGTGCATGTCCTGGGCCTGTCCCTGCTGGTGCCGCGTCCAGCCGTCCTCAGACCCCCTTGCGGCGTTTCTGGCGGTATTGATCAATGATCACGGCCAGCACGATGATCACACCCTTGACGATGGTCTGGTAGTAGGCGTCCACGCGCAGGAAGGTGAACCCCGACGTCACAATGCCCAGGATCAGCACGCCGATCACCGTGCCCGTGATCCGTCCGGCGCCGCCTGCCAGTGAGGTGCCGCCGATGACGGTCGCCGCGATGGCGTCCAGCTCATAGCCGGTGCCCATGGCGGTCTGGCCTGAGGCGACGCGCGCCGAGGTGACAACGCCAGCCAAGCCCGACAGGAACCCGGCCACCGTGTAGACCTTGATCTGATGTGCGCCGATATCGATGCCGGACACACGGGCGGCCTGCATGTTCGAGCCGATGGCGTAGGTGAACTTGCCGTAGCGGGTGTAACGCAGGGCGATGTGGAAAATCAGCGCCACCACAAGGAAGATGATCACTGGCACCGGGATGCCGAGCGCCCAGGACGGCAGATTGCCGCCGATAGCCGAGTAGCTGTCCGACAGCACCCCCACCGGCTTGCCGCGCGTGTAGGCGATGGCCATGCCGCGCGCGCTCACATACATGCCGAGCGTGGCGATGAACGGGGGAATGCCGGTCTTGGCGATCAACAGGCCATTGATCAGGCCGGCGACGACGCCCACGGCCAATCCGGCCATGACGGGTATGACCGGGTTCAGCCCAGTCAGGCTGGGATAGATGGCGGCGTCATAGCCCGGGTTCTGCGCCAGGCTGGCCGCCACCATGGCCGAAATGCCGACAATCGATCCCGACGACAGATCGATGCCCGACGTGATGATCACCTGCGTTACGCCGACCGCGATGATGCCGATCACGGCCATCTGCAGGATGATGATGCGCAAGCGCTGTTCGTTGAACAGGAAGCTCTCGCCCAGGATGTACCAGCCCAGCGCCTCGAACACCAAGGCAATACCGAACATGACCAGCAGGATGCTCAGCTCCTGCGGCACCTTTCGGCGCTTGGCCGGCGCCACAAGGCTGGTGGTGTCGGCTTGGTCCTGTATCGCCACGGCGTCGTTCTCCCAAAGTCAGTCTTTTTACAGCCTATCGTCTCGCCCGAGGCCGTCACTTGGCCGCCAGCTCCATGATTTTCACCTGATCGGCATCCTTGCGATCCAGAAAGCCGGTGACGCGCCCCTCATGGATCACCATGATGCGGTCACTCATGCCGAGAATCTCGGGCATCTCCGATGAGATCATGATCACGGCCACGCCGTCTGCGGCGAGTTTTGAGATCAGACGGTGAATTTCCGATTTGGCGCCGACGTCGATGCCGCGCGTCGGCTCGTCGAGAATGAGAATACGCGGTTTGGTCAGCAGCCAGCGCCCGATCAGCACCTTCTGCTGATTGCCGCCGGACAGGTTCAGCACCGTCTCTTGCAGGTCAGGCGTCTTGACGCGGAGCGACTTCGACATGGCCTCGCAGTCACGGGCCAGCGCGTCCTGCTGCACAAAGCCGTTTTTTACGTAGCCTTGAGACAGCACCGCCATCTGCATGTTCTCAAGCACATCGAGAATGAGGAAACAGCCGGTTTCCTTGCGATCCTCAGTGAGGAAGGCCATGCCGTTCATCATCGCAACTTTCGGCGATGACATGGCAATCTGTTTGCCATTGATCGAGATGGTGCCGGCATTGGCCGGGGTCACACCGAAGATCGTTTCGGCAATGTTGCTGCGGCCGGACCCAACCAGTCCGGCGATGCCAAGGATTTCGCCCGAGCGCACCTCGAACGACACATCCTTGAAGATGTTCGTCAGGCTCAGGCCTTGGACCGACAACACCACGTCGCCGATCGGCACGGTTTCCTTGGGAAACATCTGCGTGATTTCGCGTCCCACCATCATCTTGATGATGTCATCACGCGTCACGTCCTTGGCGGCATGGGTGCCGACATATCTGCCGTCGCGGAACACCGAGACTTCGTCGGCAATCTCGAACAGCTCGTTCATTTTGTGCGTGATGTAGACGATGCCTTTGCCCTGGCTGCGCAGCGTGCGGATGATCCGGAACAGATGCGCCACTTCGCGCTCGGTCAGCGCCGAGGTCGGCTCATCCATGATCAGCACGTCGCTGTCGAACGATACGGCCTTGGCGATTTCTACCATCTGCCGGTTGGCGACCGAAAGTTCGCGCACATCGATTTCGGGATCGATGTCGATGCTCAGCCGCTGGAACAGCTCAGCCGTGCGTCGGCGCATCTCGCGGTGATCGACGAAGCCATATTTGAACGGCTCGCGCCGGATCCAGATGTTCTCGGCCACCGTCATGGACGCCATCAGGTTCAATTCCTGATGGATTATGGCGATGCCATGCTGCTGGGCGTGCAACGGGGAATCGAGCTTGACGTCTAGTCCCTGCAGGCGGAACGAACCTTTGTCGGGCGTATAGATGCCCGCGATGATTTTCATCAGCGTAGATTTGCCCGCGCCATTCTCGCCCATCAGCGCATGCACGGTGCCGCGCCTTAGCTTGAAGGGCACATCATCGAGCGCGACGACACCTGGGAACTCCTTGCGGACATGCTCGACTTCGAGCAGCACGTCGGGGTTCGGCGTGGTCGTGACGCGCTTTACGGCGTCGACGGACTGTGGAGACAATGCTGCCATATGATCCCGCCAGTGAGTTCAAACCTCACTGAGTATTCAGCAACACCATTGAACGCGCAACATATTGCATGTCGTACTCGTCCTTTGGGGCGAAGAAAAAAAGGCGCGCCCTTTTGGAGCGCGCCCGGTAGGCCTGGAAGAACCTTAGTTCTTCTTCATGTAGCCAGCCATGTTGGCGGGAGTCACGAGCTCGAAGGGGATGTAGACCTTCTTGTCGACCTTGCCACCGGCAGCCAGCGTCAGAGCGGCATCAAGTGCGCCCTTGCCCTGGCCAGCAGCGTTCTGGAACACGGTGACGTCAAGATCGCCGGCCTTCATGGCGGCGAGGGCTTCCTGGGTGGCGTCGATGCCGGCAACGACCACGTCGGTCATCTTCCAGCCAGCTGCCTTCATGGCCTGAATGGCGCCGATAGCCATGTTGTCATTGTTGGCAATGACGGCAACGGGCTTGCGGCCAGCTGCGATCCAGTTGGTCATCAGGTCCTGTGCCTTCACCGGATCCCAGACAGCGGTCTGCTCGTCGAGGATCTTCATGCCGGCGCATTCCGGGGTCGCGATGACTTCGTGAATGTCCTTGGTGCGCTGTACGGCAGCCTGGTTGGCCAGATCGCCGACCATCACCAGGATGTCGCCCTTGCCGCCGAGCAGCTTGCAGACTTCCTTGGTCTCGAGCGTGCCCGAGTCTTTTTCGTTCGAAGCAACGAACGCAGCCTTGTCGCCGAGCGCGTCAACGTCGGTGGGCTGACGGTTGACGTACACCAGCGGCACGCCAGCGGCAGCGGCAAGGGCGGTCATCTTCGGCGTTGCCGAGGTGTCAACGGCGTTGACGATGATGGCGTCAACCTTGTTGGCGATGAAGTTCTGGATCTGGCTGAGCTGCTTGCCAACATCGTCCTGAGCGTCTTCGATCGAGAGCGTTGCGCCCTTTTCCTTGCCGTAGGCTTCGATGCCGTTGCGCAGAACGGTCAAGAACGTGTCGGAGTTGGCCATAGACACGCCAACCTTGGCAGCGAAAGCGGGGGTCGAAAGCGCCATGACGCAAGCGGCGGCGAGCAAAATCTTCTTCATAAAGTCCTCCTTGGTGAAACGTCTTGAGCTTGCGCCCAAGGGTGCTTTTCCTCTGGGGGCAGAGGAAAATCCGATGTGGCCCTTTAGTTTGGGGCCGAATGAATGGGAATGTGCCCGAGACGAGCATGCGCAAGCATAGCGGCGGATTTGGTGCGGGGGCTTCGATGCCCAAAATCAATCGCGCACGCTTTGCAGCGTCTTGCCGTCGACCTCGAAACCCCTCCCGTAACGCTCGTCTCCAGCTTCTCTGGCCAGATGGCTCGGGCGGCTGGCGTCTAAAGTTGCACCACCACCCTGTATTTGCCGGGAGAGTATTCCGGCGCCGGGCTCAGGGTCAATGCAGACGGGTGTTTTGTAGCAAAACCTCTCAGAAACTATCATTCTGGCGACATGATCTTCATCGTCAGCCTGGCGTAAAGCACGCGGCAGTTGCAGGACTATCGCTGACGATGAAGTTCGTGTCCCCACCCCTACAAATTCTCGGAAATGAACAGCTCCGGCTGCAATTGCACCTGGCGCATGCCCTCGGCCAGCTTGCCGTTCGCCGCGTCCGTCATGGCCTCCACCGTCCGCGTGGCCAGCATCGCCAGCGGCGTGCCCAACACCAGATCGATTACGCCGTCGATTAGCGCCGCGCGCATATCGGGGAGAAGTTCATTGCACACCGCAATCACATGTTCGGCCCCGCGATGCTCGCGCAAGGCCGCGATCATGCCCTTCATGCCGCCGCCCGCGAGATAGATGCCGACCAGGTCGGGATGGTTGGCCAGCAGCTCGCGAATGGACGCATAGGCGAGGCGGTCCTCCTCCTGGTCCACCACCGTTTCCAGCAGCGCAAACCCTGGCGCATGCTCGCGAAAATAGCTGCGAAAGCTTATTTCGGCCGTCTCCTGGCCGAGATAACGGTGCGTGCCGACCAGCACCGCCACCTTGCCGGTCCGCCCTGCCAGCCGCGAAATGGTCCAGGCCGCCGTGCGACCGCATTTGCGGCTGTCGAGGCCGATGTAACCGGCGCGGGTGGGGGCGGTAAGATCCGTCAGCAGCGTGAACGTCGGCACGCCCTGAACAGCCAGTTCGTTGATGGCCGACGTCACATGCGGATGGTCCACCGCCACGATGGCCAACGCGTCGGCGCGCTTGCCGACTTCGCGCAGGCGTGACGCGATGGTGGCGGGGGCGAGATCGTCGATGAACTCGACAATCGGTTTTCCGCGTATCGACCGGGCCGACTTGGTGGCGTTCGCCAATTCTCGCGCCAGCGCCTGATAGAACTCGTCGTCGCGTTTTTGCAGGATAAAGCCGAAGGTGCGCGGCGGGACTTCGGACATGCGCTGCTTGAGCAGGCCGGCGGCGTGAAATCCGATCGCCTCGGCGCTGGAGACGACGCGCAAAACGGTCGCTTCCTTCACGGGCAATCGGCGGTTGAGCACGCGGTCGACGGTGGCTATGCTGACGCCCGCTTCACGCGCGATATCGGCAATAGTCGGTCGTTTGGCCAAGGTGGAGCGCTCCAGTCGGGGCGCAAGTCATAGCAAATGACGGCGTATGATGCAATTTGATAGGTTCCGTCATTGCGATGTTGCCGCCGGCTGGTCCAAACGCTAGTTTCATGCGTTATTCCCGTTCCCTTCGAACTGACCTGAGACAGGCGCCATGACCGCAGTTTCCGATGCCGCAGCCCCCGCAGCCCGCGACTACAGCCTAGTCGGCCGCGACGCCGCACAGGCGCTCGAACTCGGGCTGGCCAACGCCGCCTGGTATCGGACCGACCTTCCACGTGCAAAAATGAAGGAACTGGTCAAGCGCACCAATGCCCCAGCCATCCGCGACACCATCATCTGGCTGCTGAGTTTTGTCGTGCTGGGCGGCCTCGCCATCTATCTCTACCCCACCTGGTGGTCCGTCCCGTTCTTCCTGGCCTATGGCGTGCTCTACGGCTCATCGACCGATTCGCGCTGGCACGAATGCGGCCACGGTACCGCCTTCCGTACGCAATGGATGAACGACGCGATCTACAACCTCGCCTGCTTCATGATCATGCGCGAGCCGGTGGTCTGGCGCTGGAGCCACTCGCGGCATCACACCGATACCATCATCGTCGGCCGCGATCCCGAGATCGCCATCATGCGGCCAACCGTGATCCTGAAGGTCATCGGCGCCTTCTTCGCCATTCCTCAGACCTGGGCGGCGATCAAGAAGCTGCTGCTGCATGTGTCGGGGAAACTCGATCCCGAGGAGGTGACGTTCATCCCGGACATGGAGCTGCCGAGAATTTTCGGCACGGCGCGCGTCTGGCTCGCCATCCATGTCGCAGTGATCCTGCTCGCGCTCTACATCGGCTCGTGGCTGCCCGTGCTGCTGGTTGGCCCGCTGCCCGCCATGTATGGCGCCTGGCTGCATGTGCTCACGGGCATCACGCAGCACGGCGGGCTGGCCGAAGACGTGCTCGACCACCGCCTGAATTCGCGCACGGTCTACATGAACCCGCTGCTGCGCTTCCTCTATTGGAACATGAACTACCACGTCGAACACCACATGTTCCCGATGGTTCCGTACCACGCGCTGCCCCGGCTGCACGCCGAGATCAAGGCCGATCTGCCACCGCCGTCGTTGAGCGTCATCGACGCCTACCGCGAGATTATCCCGGCCGTCTGGCGCCAGCGCACTGAGCCAGGCTATTACGTCCCGCGGAGCCTGCCGAAACGCGCCGCGCCTGTCGCCGCCGAATAAAAGGACTTACCATGACCACCTGGATCGACGTCTGCGCCGCCGGCGACATCGCCGAAGAGGACGTGCTCCGCTACGACCGGGACGGCGCCACGTATGCGCTCTACCGCTCGGCTGATGACAAATACTACGCCACCGACGGCCTGTGCACGCACGAAAAAGTGCATCTGGCCGATGGCCTGGTCATGGACCACATCATCGAATGCCCCAAGCACAACGGCCGCTTCGACTACCGCACAGGCGCAGCCAAAGGCGCACCGGTGTGCGTGGATCTGAAGACGTATCCGGTGAAGGTTGAGGATGGGCGGGTGTTGTTGGGGGTCGGGTGATATTTGGGCGGATGCAATGTGTCGGGGCCGTTTGCGACCGCCCCCTCACAGTGGTTCTACGGCACGAGGGCGGCCGCAGGTGCTAGCGGTGGCCGCGGCAATAGGTTTCGTGACCGCCTTTGACGCCGCGATCGACGCGGTACTCAAACTCCCAGCAATCATCTCCGCCTGTCGCCCGGTACAGGATCGCGCTGGTTCCTGGTCCACTCAAAGCGGCGTACTCAAGGTGGCGCCAGCCGTCGGAGTCAGTGAAAAAATCCGTGATCAGCGTCTGGGACGCTTCGCCGGCCACGCCGCCGCCCGGTTGCGCGCGGCCCTGATCGCGAAATGGTGGCACATTGATCTGCAGTCCCGGATCGGCATAGGCCATGTTGCAGCCGAGGGTATAGGGATGGTCTTTGGTGGTATAATAGGCATAGCTGCCGTCAGGTTTCCGGAAGCCATTACAATCATCGAGCTTACCGGGTAGTTTATTGATCGTATTGAGTTTGCCATCGCCAAAGAAATCAGTCCCACCGGTACCGAAATAGATTGGCACGCCATCAATGCCGTAACCAATCGGCCGGTCGAGATGATTGACATCGACCAGGCAGACCGGTGCGTAATGGTAGTGATAGTCTTCACCCTGCCCGGCATGCCCGCCGCAATGATCCACCTCATTTTGCACGACGGTGTCATATTTCGCGTCGTAGTATCCCGGCGGATCAGATGAGTCCGGACGTTTGTCCCACAAGAAAATTGGCACGCCATCAATGGCCACACCAATCGGCCCGCGCGAGGCTGCTTCCAAGGGAACATCATGCCATTTGGGCTGTAATGGCAGCTTCCATTGAAACCCGAATGGAACTGGAACGCGCATAATGAAATTCTTTATGCCGACCATCAGTTTGGGCTCGGCCTGCCCGGGACGGGCGATTGGCAGGCCGGTGGCGGCCAAGACATAGAAAAAGGACTGATCGCAGTCCACCTTGACGCCGTCCTTGAACAGCGAAAAGGCGGCCTTTGCCTCCTCGCACGTTTTGGAACTGACGGACCTTCCGGTCATAGGGAAGCCGTGACTGCCGCGCGGCGGCCCGGGACGCCAATTGATGACGGCAACCGCCGCGCCCGCCAAGATGACGAGCGCAACCGCACCTGCCACCAGGCGTCGTCGTTGTATCCAAGCCATCGCCTACCTCGTATAGATGAAATTCAATCGCGCATGATCGAGTGTGATGTTCTTGATCGCGGTCAGCAGCACGTCGCGCGTGACCTGCGCGGCCGCAACGCCGATGACGGGCCTTTCGGACAAGGCGTAGAGTGTGATGCTGTAGCGCTTTGGGCCCGGCCCTTTCGAACAGGGGGCAGCATAGTTTGCGTCTGGATTTGCACTGTTTCCACCGGTCACACCAATCCCGTGTGCATCCTTGGCAAGCGCAGAGAGTGTCGCTGGAATGTCATAGACCACCCAATACCAGTGCTGTTCGCCAGCAGTCGGTATGTGGTGCATGATCAAAGCAAAGCTCTTGGTGTTTGGCGGTGCCTTGTCCCATGTCACGGGCGGCGAGATTCCTGCGCCGTCACAAGAGTAGTCTTTCGGCAGCTCTCCACCTTCAGCGACGGCTGGGCTCTTCAGGACAAAGCCATGGGCCGAGGGGACATTCAGCGCCTCGTCGGCCGGGTCAATGTAGACGCCATTTGGCGGCGGCGGCGCGACGCGTCCCACGGTCCAGATGCCGACCCCGGCAATCAGCACGGCGGCAACGGCGGCGATTTTGAGTTTCGGTGACATGTGCAGCTCTCTTGCGACGCCAGCGCCGCCGCGAATTGTCGTCTTCTTGCGGGATGTCGCCAATTAATGTGGTTCGCCGCCTGGTCCAGTTTGCCTGTACCCGATGCTTTGACGCGCCTTGACGGTAGCACGACCGACGCGCGCCGGTGTTGTCGATAATGCTGCTGCCAGAAGCTATCGCGGCCGCACCGCCCTTGCCTCACAAACGGTCAATCGAAGCGGCGTCCACGGATTGGTCTGATCGTTGCCAAAGACGCACCAGCTTGGAGCACCCAGCGTGCCCCGCGCTCCGGCCGGATTTTGACGCAACAGGCTGTGACGGCATCGAAATCTCAACAACCGAGAGGCGCGATGAGTTCTACCGTCACCCAGCCGTGATAGCCGCCACAACGTCAGCATAGGTTGTCAGCGCCTCGCGCGCCTTGGGCGAGGCGGCATAGGTCCCGCGCTCGACTTTTTCGAACCAGCCATAAACGTCGCTGCGGAAAATTCCGGCGGCGCGGGCGACGTGGGTGGCCGTGACCACGTCCTTGATGCGGGCGGCGCCGTTGCGGTCGAGATAGTGGGCGCAGCGCAGAGCGTCCTGCCGGTAGGCGGTCATCAGCGGACGCCGCGTGCTGCCGCCGGCATTGGGATCGCCCACCCGCCGCTGGAATTCCTTCAACAGCCGCTGCGCCCTCGGCTTGTGTTTTCGCGGCGCGAAGGGCGCGGGGTCGAGCAGCGCCTCCACCCAGCCGTCCTTGACGCTGAGCAGCCCGAGCCCCAGCCGCCGGCAGAGACCCAGTTCGTCGGCGCAAAAGCCCTTTTGCGGTGCGGGCACGCAGACATAGACGAGGTCCGTCACCTTCTGCCGGTCGACGGCCTGGTAGAGCAGCTGCAGCGTGAACCCGGTCTTCAGCTCGACGATGACGGGCGCCTCGGCGCCCCGCACCGCCATGACATCGCAGGCGCCGATCTCTGACTTCACCGTGTAGCCCTGGCCCTCCAAAAACTGTTTTACGGGCGGATAGAGATCGGTCTCGCGCAGCTTGGTTTTCATGCAGGGGAGTTTACGGCGATTCGGCCTCGGTCCGGTAAGGCCGTCTATGGAAATTCGGGGACGGTGTATGGAAGCTCAACGCCGCCGCAAAGTTTGATTGGCCCGCTCGGATGGGATAAGTGTTCACCATCCACAAAGTTCCTGAGCCGGCTATGCGCAACATCTTGACCGACACCCTCACCGCGACCTACCGCGTACGCTCCAGCGCCGCCGACATTGCCGCACGCGCGACCGCCATCGCGGTCGAGCAGAGCGTGGAAATGCCGGTGGCGCCGATCACCCACCCGTTCGTGCGCGACACCATCATCGGCCGCGTCGAGGCGATCAAAGACATCGGCGACGGCCTGTTCGACGTGCGCATCACCCTCTCGGCCGCCACCGTGGGGGACGATCCCGGGCAGCTGATGAACATGCTGTTCGGCAATTCCTCCATTCAGGACGATCTCACGTTGCTGGACGCCGAGCTGCCGCCATCGCTGCTGGCCAAATTCGGCGGGCCGCGGCATGGCATGGCCGGTCTACGTGAAAACGTCGGCGCGACAGGCCGGGCGCTAACCGCCTCCGCCCTGAAACCGCAAGGTCTCCCAGCCGCAGAGCTCGGCGCGCTGGCGGGGCGGCTGGCGCTCGGCGGGCTCGACTACATCAAGGACGACCACGGGCTCGCCGAACAGTACTATTCGCCGTTCCATGCCCGCGTGCCGGCGGTGCAGAGAGCGGTGCTTGCCGCGCGGAAAAGCACGGGACGGGCGACGCGCTACTTGCCGGCCCTGTCGGGTACGCTCGAAACCATGCGCGCGCAGCTCGCCATCGCCCGCACGGAAGGCGTCGATTGCGTGCTGATCGCGCCGATGATTTGTGGCGTCAGCACGTTTCATGCTCTGGTCACGGAGCATCCCGACATCGCCTTCATCACGCATCCCGCGTTGGCGGGGGCGTCGCGCATCGCGCCGCCGCTGCACTTCGGAAAACTGTTCCGCCTGTTCGGCGCCGATGGCGTGGTCTATCCCAACTACGGCGGGCGGTTCGCTTATTCGCCCGAGACCTGCCGCGACATTGGCGCGGCGGGCAAGGCACCCTGGGGTGGGCTCAAGACGACCATCCCGATCCCGGCCGGCGGCATGACGGCAGAGCGCGCGCCAGAGATGCTCGCGTTCTATGGGGCCGACGTTATGCTGCTGATCGGCGGCGGATTGCTCGCGGCGGGGGCGGATTTGACGAATGTGACGGCGCGGTTCGTGAAGGCCGTGGAAGGTTATCGGTACACATAGTATTTGGAACGATCGGATGGCGTAGGGGCGACCCGTGGGTCGCCCTCTAACTGCACGGCATGCTGCACGAAGGCGACCC
>JANMVX010000290.1:0-14430 GCA_031393505.1 Hyphomicrobiaceae bacterium
TTTTCTTGGGGGCCTCTTTTTACTGTCCACGGGTATTTTTTTGCTTTTCTTTTTGGGTTGGGGGCGCCCGGTGGGGCGCCTCCGTGCCCCTTACGGGCCCGTTACACGCCCACCCCGGGGTCGCCCCTACAATTGCGTCGCCGCCCGCACCGCCGGCGCAACTTTGGTGGCGAACAGTTCAATCGAGCGCAGCAGCTTGTCGTGGTCGACATTGCCGACGGTCATCTGCATGAGATAGCGGGCGTTGCCGAAATGCTGGTGCTGGGCGAGGATTTTCTCGATCACCTGGTCTGGCGACCCGATCAACAGATGCCCGCGTGGCTCCATCCCCTGGTTGAACTGCGCACGGGTTCCCGGCGGCCAGCCGCGCTCGCGCCCAATGCGGTCCATGGACTCCCGGTACGTCGGATAGAACGCGTCGGCCGCTTCCTCTGGCGTGTCGGCCAGGAAGCCATGCGCGTTGATGCCCACCGGCAGCGCCGCCACATCGTGCCCGCCCTGCGTCGCTGCCTCGCGATAGAGATGCACCAGCGGCGCGAACCGCTCCGGCATGCCGCCAATGATGGCGATGGCCAGCGGCAGGCCGAGAATTCCCGCCCGCGCCACCGACTCCGGCGTGCCGCCCACCGCGATCCACACCGGCAGCGGATTTTGCAACGCACGCGGATAGACCGGCTGGTTGTCGAGTGGTGCGCGAAGCAGGCCCTTCCAGGTCACGCGCTCCTTTTCGCGGATGGCGAGCAGCAGTTCCAGCCGTTCGGCGAACAGATCATCATACTGACTGAGGTTGAACCCAAACAGCGGGAACGATTCGATAAACGACCCGCGCCCCGCCATGATTTCCGCCCGCCCATTCGAGAGCAGATCGAGCGTCGCGAACTGCTGATAAACGCGCACCGGATCGTCCGACGACAGAACAGTGACGGCGCTGGTCAGCCGGATGCGTTTTGTGCGCGCGGCGACGGCGGCCAACATGACCGGCGGGGCAGAGGCGCCAAAGTCCGCCCGGTGGTGCTCGCCGATCCCGAACACGTCGAGGCCGAGTTTGTCGGCGAGTTCCGCCTCCTCCAGCATCTGTGCGAATCGTATCTGCGTGCGCTCCGCCCACCCCTCGGGTGGCCCCGGCGGCGTTTCGACGAAGGAGTAGATGCCAAGCTCCATGGCGGGTGTCCTCGGTGGCGTGAAGGCGAATCTGGAGCCGATAGTCTAGCGCCCTGAGATGATGGTGGCCACAGCCAGCCAATTACCCCACCCGCTCCAAAAACCGCAGCACCGCGTCCTTGAACCGGAGATCGCCCACCGCGCGCATGTGGTCGCGGCCCTCGATCACGAACGCCTCCGCCCCCGGGATGAGCGCCGCCAGCTCGCCCGCCGAGCCGCCGATCACGTCCTGGTCGCCCACCGCCACCAGCACCGGCTGCGTCAGCGCGCCCACCATCTCGGCCGTGATCGGCTCGCGGCTGGACAGGATGCAGGCCGCCAGCGCCTTCAGGTCGCTCCCGGTCGCCTCGGCGAAAACCCGGAAGGTGCGCGCGGTGGCGTTGGTCACGTCTGCCAGCGAGGGCGCCAGCAGCGCATTGGCGATCGGCCGCGTGCCGGCAAGTCCCCGGATCATGTTGATGCCCAGCCCGCCGAACACCGCCGAGCGCACCCGCGCCGTATGCATCGTGGCCAGAAACGCCGTCACCCGCGCGCCCATGGAGTATCCCATCACATGCGCCTGCCCGATCCCGAGATGGTCCAGCAACCCGCGCGCATCCTCGGCCATCAGCCGCGGCCCATAGGCTGCTTCGTCATACAACTTGGCGCTCTGGCCGTGGCCGCGATTGTCCAGCGCCACCACGCGGTGGCCGGCGCGCGTGAGCGTGCGCACCCAGCCCGGATCGACCCAATTTGCGGCCACGTTGGAGGCGAAGCCGTGGATCAGCAGCACCGGCAGCTTGCCTGGCTCCCCTGTCCCCTCGTCGATGAAGGCGATGTCGACTGGCCCTGAGTTGAAATGCTGCATCTGGAGTGCCACAAGAGGCTCCTATGATCGTGTCAATGACATGCCAGGGGGAATACGGGGACAGTATACCTATTTCTCGACGACCCGCCAATCAACGACAGACCATCCTTGAAATAGGTATACTGTCCCCGTATTCCCAGATTCGGCTTTGAAGGACCTTACCATGGCGGCCTTGCTCGTCCCCCATTTGTGCAACGACCAGGGCGTCGCCAAGATCGCCATCGGCGTCACGAAATTCCAGTGCATGGGCGCGCGGCCTCCGCACGATCATCCCCATGTGTATCTTGATATGGGCGCGGATCAGGAAACCATTTGCCCCTATTGCTCGACGCATTACGTCTACGACCCCAAGTGCCCGGCCGACGTGACCATCCCGCCGGGCTGCTTGTTCGACGCGAGCAAGAAGGCGGCGTGACGCTCCCGAACACTCCAATCCTGATCGCGGGCGCAGGAATCGCCGGGCTGGCGGCGGCCATCGCCCTTTCGGAGCGTGGATTTTTCGTGCGGGTGCTCGAAAAGCGCAAGGATTTTTCGGACGCCGGCGCCGGCATCCAGATCGGCCCCAATGGCGTCAAGGCGCTGCGGGCACTGGGCGTGGGCGACGCCATCGAGCAGCTCGGCTTCAAGCCGGAGGGCATCGCAATTTACGACGGTGCGACGGGCGGGTTGCACAATACCGTTCCGCTTGGAAATGCGGTGGAAGAGCGGTTTGGCGCTCCGTACACGACATGGTCGCGCGCCGATCTTCAGTCGCTGCTGCGAAAGGCGGCATTGATGTCCAACGGCGTGACCATCGAGACTGGATTTGAAGTCGGCCAAATCCACCCTGCGCCGGACTGTATCAGCGTCCGCTCCGTGGAGGGCCGCAGCGTCACGGGACGTGCGCTGATAGGCGCCGATGGATTGTGGTCGCGCCTGCGGACCTGGCAGACAAACCCGCCGCCAACGCCCAGTGGCTATGCCGCTTATCGCGCCACACTCCCGCGCCTGACGGCAACGGATCGTCTGCCAGCCCCGTTTGGGGACGACATGGTCGGGGTCTGGTACGGTCGCGCGGCCCATGTGGTGCATTACCCCGTGGACGGCGGCGCGCAACTCAATGTGGTCGTGATCGTGCGAGCCCCGCCCGGCCCCGAGGACTGGGACCAGCCGGGCGCCGTCGCCGATCTCACGCCGCATCTGGCGGGATGGGCGCCTCCGCTTGTCGCCCTGCTGCAGCGTGCGCCTAAATGGCGGCGCTGGAGCGTGTTCACGCAGCCACACCCCCGCGCCTGGGTCAATGGACGCACCCTGCGCATCGGCGACGCCGCGCATCCGATCCTGCCGTTTCTGGCGCAAGGCGCGGTGATGGCGCTGGAGGATGCGGTGGTGCTGGCGGACGTCCTCGCCAAGTCTCCCGAGGATCCCGCCGCGGCCTTCGTCCGCTTCGAGACGATCCGCCGGCCTCGTGTCGAGACAGTTGCGGCGGCGTCGCAGCGCAACGGGGTGATCAATCACATGACAGGCCTCTCCGCTCTGGCCCGCAACGCCGTGCTGCGCTGGACGCCGCCGGCGCGATTGCTGGCGCGGTTCGATTGGCTGTATGGGTACGATGCGAGTGATCGTGCTTAGTCCGGTTGCCGCTTTTGCGACTCGCGCCGCCCAGCTGAAGCCGTATTTAGGGCTCCATCTTGGATTCATCATCCGCAGTTCCGGCCACAAAGGACCACAGCAATGACCGACGACGTGCTGATTGGCCTGCGCTTCGAAGTGTCCGGCGGGCTTGGCCGCATGAGCGGACGCGTCGTCGGCAAAACTGGCACGCTCTATCTGGTGCAGAAGGACGGCGCCGAGCATCTGGAGCTGTTGGAGCTGGATGATCTGAGACCAGCGAAATTCTATCACGACAAGGCGGCGGAGGCTGCCGTGATGGAGCCGGCCGATGCGACGCCCACGGCCGTTTCCGAAGCGGAGCCGCCCCGCCGCAAACTCTCCGATCAGATCAGGAAGCATCTGACGAGCGGCGCGTAAGGCGCAATAGGCGTCTTTTTTTGCGCCGTATTGCGCCGCCTCGCGGGCGGAGTATGCCGTGAGGCGGCGCAATACGGCGAAGAAAAAAAGACGCCTATTGCGCCCTACGTCGCCAAGCGCCTGCGACCCTCTTCGCTATCATACTGGCGCAGCGTATCGATCGCCGGCGGCCAGATGTCGTGGGCGGCGGCGGCGTCGCCGGCGAACAGGCGGATGGAATCGTGCAGTTCGCCCAAGGTTGCGAAGTAGGTCGCACGGTCGGGCGTCATGGCGCCAATTGAGGTCTGCGTGACCAAGGTGGCGGCCAGATGTTCCTTGAGGCTTTGCAACTGATGCAGGGCGCTGAGTGCGCGCGCCAGAATGTCGGCCTCGGCTGGCGCCACGCCCATCGGCTCGATCGCCTTGCGGAAGGATGGCAGCTCGTTGCGCGCTTCGGCGTCGGCGCTATCGATCATGCTGGGCGCCAGCATTTCCGCCAGATAGCCCGACATGGTGGCGCATTGCTCACGATTCAGCAAAACGCGCAGCCAAGCCATGTCGACATCGCTGAAGGCATTGCGCTTGGCCCAGAACATGACGCGCTCGGCCGATTGCGCATCGATATCAGGCACGATCGCACGGCTCTGCACGATCGACGGCTGCACGCCCTCGCGCCGCGCCTTGCCCAGATCGATGGGATGGCGGGCCAACGACGGTTGTGGCGTCGTCACCCGGACCGGCAGCGGGTCCAGGCTTGCGCGTTGCTGGGTCGCGCCGCCCGTCTCTTTCACCACCTGGAGGTTGGGACGTCCAGGCGCAGGCAGGCTGGCTTGCACCGGCGTCACGTCGCGCGGCCGCACCAGCCAGGAGAAGGCGCCCTTCTTGCGCGAGCGGCGCTGCCAATCTTCATAGGCCCGGACACGGATGGCGGCGAGGCACAGCGTCAGCTCCGGGCGCACAAAGTAAAGCTCTCGCGCGGCATCCGGCGCACGCTCCACGGCGCGGCGCGCGGCGGCGGTGTTCAGCACACTGCGGAAAAACTGCCGGTCGGTTCCATCAACATGGGTCAGGTCGATCTCGGAGGTGAAGTCCTTGTGCGCCGCGGTTGGCTGCATCTGCGCCAAGAGGCGCTGCGAAGCGTGGAACAGCGGCTCCTTGTCCTCGATGTCTTCCGGAATCAGCGCGGCCGTGAGCACCGGCTCCAGCGCGCGGGCGCGGCGCTCCAATTCGCGGTCCTCCTTGTGGCGCTCGGTCTCGTCGACGCGCAATTTGTCGGTCTCGGCCTGGCGGACGAGTTCATGTTCGGCGTGCCGGGCGGCTTCAACCTTGCGCGCCACTTCGGCCGCCTCGCGGACACCTGGATTGGTGCGCAGTTCGCGTTCGCAGGCTTTGGCGAGAAATTCCGTCAGTGCGCCGCGCACGAAGAAAACGCCATCGCGGCGCGCATCGGGCTCGACGCCGCCAAACTGGGCGCCGGCGCTCAGCACGCGGCGGATCGATGCCGCCGAAATGCGATCGTAGTCGCCAATGCGCACTTCCGAGACGAAGCCATCGCGTGGGCTGATCGGGTGCAGCGCGTCGATGACCAGTTTGGCGCTGCCATAGATGTCGGGTCGGAGCGCCGCGAACATGGTCGCTTCCAGATCGGCGGCCGAGCGCTGCGCCGCGCTGGGCAATCGCACCAGCGGGGACGATACGGCATTGGCGCCGAACAGGCCGGACATGAAGACCAGGCCGTCCAAGGCGAAGGCGATGGCGAGCGCCAGGTAGGCGAGGCGATTGCCGTCCAGGAACGCATTCCAGCTCACCACGAAACGGTGCGCCTTGTCGTCCCGGTTCAGGCCGATGCCGTTCATGGCGGCGCGGTAGTTGGCCGTATCCTTGCCGTCGAGGCCAGAGGACTGCACGCACTGCTGGCCGAACTTGAGCAGGTCGTCGACGCCGGTCTGCGGCAGGCTGTCGGGCTTGGCGCAGCGTTCCTTGAACGCGACCAGACCGTCGTTCAGCGCCAGTATGCGGCCGACCGATTCGGCGACGATGCTGGGATCGCAGCGGACATTCTTGGCAGCAGCGTCGGCCTTAAGCGCCGGTACCTTATCGAACACCGTGATCAAGGCGCCGCACTGCTGTTGCACAGCGTCATAAGTCTTCCTGTCAGGCCGTTGACGGAATTGCGCGAAGGCCTCGTCCAGCGACGCGAACCCTGCGACGGCAATGTTTTGGGTGCTGGCCGCAATGGAGCCGGACGGTTTTTCCGCGCTCACCGAAGCCATCTGCTTGTCGGCGACGTCCTTTTCGCCGCGCAACTTGCCGATCTCGCCATCGATCTGCGCCAACTCGGACTCGGCCGCGCCGATGCGGTCGCGCTTTTCCTTCAACTGGGCCGCGCGCTCTTTCAGTTGGCTCGCGGTAATGCCTTTCAGGGTTGCGAAATCGTCGAGTTCCTTCCTGCGCTTCTGCCATTCGGGACCCTGTCCCGCCTTCAGCGTGCCGCCGACGCCGCCAGCCTCGGCCTGCATTTCGGCCTTCTTGGTCAGAATTTCGCTTTCGCGCTTGAACACGTCCGTTTTCAGACGGTCGACCTCGGCGGCGATCGGCGGGGCTTCCTCTTTCAACTTATTGATGTCACCCAGCAGCACGTCCTTGCGCTGCTCCAGCCGCACCTGTTGGCTCTGCGCGGTCGCCTTGCGCTCTTCCAATCCGGCGCGGGTCGACTGCTGGTCCTCCAGCTCCTTGCGGGTCAGGGCCGCGATCTGCTCGGGCGCGCCACGGGCAAGCGTGATGATGTCGTTGAGGCGGAGGGAATAGTCTTTCCACTCCGCGCTCGTGAACAGCGTGTCGGTGTTGTCGGCCTGGCGCTTGGCGATGGTCACGCCGAGGTCGGAGACGATGCCTGCCACCTGGTTGGTCGTGCGCAGCTGCGCCGCCCGCTCGCGCTCGCTGGCAGGGAAGATGGTCGAGAACAGGCTGTCGAACGAGAAGAACACTGAGGTGAGCATGCAGGCCATGAACATGAGCCAGACCGGCAGGCTCATCAGGATGGCTTTTAGCCCGCGCAAATAGGGCTGAAAGATCTCCTTCTGCGAGACCAGCAAGCTTGTCAGCAGGCCCGTGACGCCGAGCGCGATCAGGATACGGAAGTTCGTGGTCGGGATCGGCAACGACAGCTCGCTCTTATGGCGGCGGATGATGCTGTCGATATATTCAATGGTGCCGCGTTGCAGCGCGACCATGGCCACGGCGTAGATGGCCGCCGCCAGCAGGATGACCGACAGCACGGCCAGGATTTTGTCAGGCAAAGACAGCTCTTTGCCATTGCCGCCAGACGCCGCCAATCCAACCGCAAAACTCTCGCCGATCAGCCAGGCCGCGATCAGCATGATGCCCTGGATGCCGAGCGTGATCAGGAAACTCAGCACCGGGGTGCCGGTGAAATTCGTCATGCCGTCCCAGGTGGTCCAGCCGGACGCCACCGTCAGGGCAAGGCTGGTGATGGCCAACAGAGCCAGCCGCCAATTGCCCAGCATTTCATGCTGCAGCCGCTCGCGCAGGTTGGCCCAGGCCTCAGTTTTGGAAAAACGCCAGAGCAGCGTGCCGACGACGCTGGCGACTGAGAGATAGGCCAGCCACAGGAAGAAATGGTTCTGGCTGGCCCAGGCCTGCGACATTCTGACCACATCGGTCGATGACGTGGCGGCTGTCGCCGCACTGTCGCCGGCCTTGGCGGCAGCCGGCGCGGTCTGGGCGATGGCGCGTTCAGCCGCCCACGACACGGCGGCCAGCATGGGCAGCAGAATGACAATTAAGTCTTTGATAAAAAACGAATAAATTCGAACCAAAAGACCACGCATCGGCAACGGCATCCCACCTTCTTTGCGGCCAGTCAGGCGGCAAGACGGAAACTCTTGCACCTTCCTAGCACAGCAGGCCTTACGAACCCATCACAAGACCGCCCGGCAAACACGACTTAGGTCTTAACCCGCAATGTTCAAGACGGGCCAAACACCGCGGACGACGACTGTGATGCCGCCAATGCAACCTAGGCCAAGCCGAGGCGGCGGCACGGCGCTTGCCTAGCGCCTCGGCGCTGCCTATTCACCATGCAAAACGCACCCCATACGGAGCGCCGCCGCACGGCTTTTCGCGCGCCAGGGTTAATCCGGCGACAGAAGGAATTCCCATGACATCCGCCACTTCCAGCGCCATCGGCCACCGGCGCGTGTCCATCCCGGTCCAGATTGGCGGCGTCACGGTTGGCGGCGACGCCCTGATCGTGGTGCAGTCCATGACCAACACCGACACCGCCGACGCCAAGGGCACGGCCGCCCAGGTGGCCGCGCTCGCCCGCGCCGGCTCGGAACTGGTGCGCATCACCGTCGACCGCCCGGAAGCCGCCGCCGCCGTCCCCGCCATCCGCGATATCCTGCGCCTGCAGAATATCTCCGTGCCGCTGATCGGCGACTTCCATTACAACGGCCATATCCTCTTGAAGGATTATCCGGCTTGCGCCGACGCGTTGGACAAATACCGCATCAACCCCGGCAATGTCGGCTTCAAGGACAAGCGCGACCGGCAGTTTTCGGACATCATCGAACTGGCGCTGAAGCACGAAAAACCGGTGCGCATCGGCGTCAATTGGGGATCCTTGGACCAGGAGCTGCTGACGCGCCTGATGGACGACAACGCCAAGCATCGCGAGCCGATGGACGCGCGCGAAGTGATGCAGGAAGCGGTGGTGCAATCGGGGCTGCTCAGCGCCGACCTCGCGACCAGCATCGGCCTGCCAGCCAACCGCATCGTGATTTCGGCCAAAGTCTCCTCGGTGCAGGATCTGATCGCCGTCTACCGCAAACTCGCCGTGCGCTGTAAACACGCGCTCCATCTCGGCCTGACCGAAGCAGGCATGGGCTCGAAAGGCATCGTCGCGTCCTCGGCCGCCATGGGCATCCTGCTGCAACAGGGCATCGGCGACACCATCCGCTATTCGCTGACGCCGGAACCGGGTGGCGACCGAACGCTGGAAGTGCGCACCGCGCAGGAACTGCTGCAGAGCATGGGCCTGCGCGCGTTCGCGCCGGTTATCGCCGCCTGTCCGGGATGCGGGCGCACGACGTCTCCGGTGTTTCAGGAGCTGGCGCGCGATATCGAGGTCTGGGTGCGCGACAGCATGGAGGCGTGGCGCCCGAAGTACCTGGGTGTGGAAAGCCTGAAAGTCGCCGTGATGGGCTGCATCGTCAACGGCCCCGGCGAGAGCAAGCACGCCGATATCGGCATCTCGCTGCCGGGCACTGGCGAGCAGCCGGTGGCGCCAGTGTTCATCGATGGCAAAAAGGCGATGACGCTGCGGGGGGCGGGGATCGCGGCGGAGTTCAAGGCGGTGGTCGAGGGGTATGTGGCGAAGCGGTATGGGGTGGGGGGCTAACCGCCATCCCGCACCATCCACTCAGCCCTAAACCATCCACCACTTCCCAAACATCTGCCCGCCGTCGTGGTCGGCGTTGCTGTTCAGATCGCCATGCGCGACCTTGGTGGAATGCGCCGAGACATAGTTGTCGAACATCAGCACCAGGGCGCCACCGTCGTCGTGCAGGATCTGCTGCATTTCGGTGTATTTCTCGGCGCGTTTGGCGTCGTTCAGCTCGGCGCGGGCGGAGCGCAGAAGGTCGTTGAATCTTGGGTATTTCCAGGAGCTGTCGTTCCACTGCGCGTCGTCGGAATAGGCTGTTGAGAACATCCAGTCGGCGGTGGCGCGGCCGTTCCAATAGGATAGCACCCAGGGCTTCTTCATCCAGACCAGGTCATGATAGCCCTCGGCCGGCTCGTTGATGACCGTGATGTCGATGTTGGCGCGCCGCGCCGAGGCTTTCATCGCGGCCGCAGCGTCGAGAGCGCCGGGGAACGCCGCGTCAGAAGCGGACAGGCTCAACTTGATCGAATTGTAGCCCGCGATGCGCAGCAGGGCCTTGGCCTTGTCCGGATCATAGCCGTATTTGGGCGAGATCTGCGACGCATAGCGCATGCTGGGCGAGAGCGGCACATCGTTGCCGACCGCGCCATAGCCGCCGCGCAGCCGCCGCACGATGTCGTCGCGGTTGATGGCCCATTTTACGGCCTGGCGCACCTTGACGTCGCTGAACGGCTGCACGCCGCAGTTCATCGGCGCCACGTAGTGCCCGAAGCCGGCGACGTCGGTGATCTTGATGCCGCGATCGCGCTTGAGGTCGCCGAGGTTGTTCACGTTCAGCTGGTCGATGTAGTGCACCGTCCCGTTCAACAGCGCGTTGTGGCGCTTGGGCGCTTCGGCGATCAGCTGCATCTCGACGCTGTCGAACCAGGCCGCGTCCGACCTGTGATAGTTCGGATTGCGGTGCGCAGTGAATTTCACGCCCGGTTTGAAGGTGTCCTTGATGTAGGGGCCGGTGCCGGCGCCATCAGCGAAATCGATCCCGCCATCCTTGGCCGCAAAGATGGGGAGGTGCATGTCGCTGGTGACATAGGCAAAATCGGCGTGCGGTTCGAACAGCGTGAACACGACCTGGTTCGGCCCGTCGGCCTTGATGTCGGCGATGCCCGAGAGATTGGCGCGCGCCAGCGAGGCATTCTTCTTGTTGCGGTGGTAGGCGTAGGTGGCGACGACGTCGTCGGCCGTCAGCGTCTTGCCATTGTGGAAGGTGACGCCGGATTTCAGCTTGAAAACCCATGTCCTGCCGCCATCCGAGGGTTCGAACGACTGCGCCAGATCGGGTTGCGGCAGGTTCTTGGCGTCGACAGAGGCGAGCGTGCTGCCGATCATCTTGCCGACGTCGGCTGAGAATGCGTTGCGCCAGGTCGCCGGATCGAGCGAGTCTTTGTAGTTTCCGGCGGCCGTCGCCATTTTGAAGTCGCCGCCGCGCTTGGGGCCCGGTGGCGGGGGCGGCGGAACGTCCGCAGCCACATCCTTTTTCTTCCGGCTGGCCGCGTAGAGATCGCCCGCCGATGCCGCCGTCAGGCCGGCCGCCAACCCCAACTGGATGAATTCGCGCCGGCCAACGCCGCCTTCGGCAGCCTGGCGCGTCATCGCAGCAATGCGGTCGGTCACGGACATGGACGTCTCCTTCGGGGCGGCGGTTCGGGCCGGACATTACTCCATAAGCGCCCCGGCGCAATGTGGCGTGCAGCGCACACTTTCCCCGAAAAATGCGACTTAAGTTCGGGCCGGTCGCGCGGTTGGGTTGCGCTGGCATTTGACCCGATGCGCAGAACTGCGCCACCATGCGACTTTGGAGCCTCAAGGAGCGCTGACGAATGACGGCAGAAAGCGGTCACGGGTCCGGCATCAAGACCGGAGTTCTGTCCAAGGACCAATACGCGGCGAATTTTTCGGACCTGCATCCGCCCTTGTCCAAACACGAGGCCGCCGTCGAAGCCGACCGCTGCTATTTCTGTTTTGACGCGCCGTGTCTGACGGCCTGCCCGACCGGGATCGATATTCCGATGTTCATCCGGCAGATTTCGGCCGGCAACGCCAAGGGCGCGGCGAAAACCATTCTCGATGAGAACATTCTGGGCGGCATGTGCGCCCGCGTGTGCCCCACCGAGACGCTGTGCGAGCAGGCCTGCGTGCGCGAGGCAGCGGAGGGCAAGCCGGTGAAGATCGGTCAGCTGCAGCGGTTCGCGACCGATGCGCTGATGGCGGCGGGCGAGCAGCCGTTTTCGCGCGGCAGCCCGACGGGCAAGCGGGTGGCGGTGATCGGGTCGGGTCCGGCGGGATTGGCCTGTGCGCACCGGCTGGCTTTGCACGGGCATGAGGTGGTGATTTTCGAGGCGCGCGAAAAATCCGGCGGGCTGAATGAGTATGGCATCGCGGCCTACAAGACAGTCGACGACTTTGCGCAACGCGAAATTGCGTTCATTCTCGGTGTTGGCGGGATCAGGATCGAGACTGGCAAAGCGCTGGGGCGGGATGTGAAACTGGCGCAACTGGCCAAGGATTACGATGCGGTTTTTATCGGCGTCGGACTTGCCAACGTCAACACTCTCGGCATTCCGGGTGAGGATCTTCCAGGCGTAGAAGATGCAATCACCTACATTGCGAAGTTGAGACAAGCCGAGGACTTGAGCACACTTCCAGTTGGGAGGAGCGTCACGGTAGTCGGTGGCGGCATGACGGCGATTGATGTGGCTGTCCAATCAAAGCTTTTGGGGGCTGAGGACGTAACAGTCATCTATCGCCGCGGCCCGGATGAAATGAAGGCGAGCCACTTTGAACAGGACTTGGCGAAGACCAATGGCGTCGTCATCAAGCATTGGCGGGAGCCACAGGAGATTTCGCAACTCGACGGCCATGCCGTAGGCGTGCATAGCAATTTTACTCAAGGGGCTGACGGAGAAAAAAAAGGGCGATGGTCCGGTGGTTGGATGGTCTTCAAGGCGATTGGCCAGTGTCTTGACCCCAGCCCATTAGAAGGTCTGGTCGCCCTTGAGGCAGGCCGCATCCGCGTCGATGCCGAGCGCCGCACCAGCGCCGCGAGAATCTGGGCCGGCGGCGATTGCATCCTGGGCGGCAAGGATCTCACGGTGTCGGCGGTCGAGGATGGCAAGCGGGCTGCGGAGTCAATCCATCGGAGTTTTGCTCATGTCGGGTGAGGCACAGTTTCTCCTCTCCCCCTTCTTCAGGGGGAGAGGAGACCGCGTCTCGCAGCCGCCCTCTTCGGCGGCAAGAGCCACGCGGTCGGTGAGGGGCAGCAGCGTGCTCCGGCCTCCTCACTGCCGGTACGGAGCAAGCGGCTGCCCCTCACCTGTCGCCGAGTCCTCGCGCTCCGCGCTCGGGCGACATCCTCTCCCCGCGAAGAGGCGGGGAGAGGAGAAGATGCCACCGCCATTGGCTTATTTGCATTTCCCGGAGGCCCACCATGGCTGATCTGCGCTCCACCTTCCTCGGCATCAAATCCCCCAACCCGTTCTGGTTGGCGTCCGCTCCGCCTACGGACAAGGAATACAACGTGGTCCGCGCATTCAAGGCCGGCTGGGGCGGCGTGGTCTGGAAAACGCTTGGCGAGGCCGGCCCGCCCATCGTCAACGTCAACGGCCCGCGCTACGGCTATGTGCACGGGCCCGACCGCCGCCTGATCGGCCTCAACAACATTGAGCTGATCACGGATCGTCCGCTGGAGGTCAATCTCCAGGAGATCACCGCCGTCAAGAAGGCCTGGCCGGATCGCGCGCTGGTCGTCTCACTGATGGTGCCGTGCGAGGAGAAATACTGGAAAGACATCCTCGCGCGAGTGGAAGTCACCAACTGCGACGGCGTCGAACTGAACTTCGGCTGCCCGCACGGCATGAGCGAGCGCGGCATGGGCTCGGCGGTGGGCCAGGTGCCCGAATACATCGAGATGGTCGCGCGCTGGTGCAAGGCGCACACCCGCATGCCGGTGATCGTGAAGCTGACGCCGAACATCTCTGACATCCGCAATCCCGCCCGCGCCGCGCACAAGGGCGGGGCGGATGCGGTGTCGCTGATCAACACCATCTCCTCAATCGTCAGTGTCGATCTGGATTCGTTTTCGCCCAATCCCAGCATCGACGGCAAGGGCAGCCACGGCGGCTATTGTGGTCCGGCCGTGAAACCCATCGCGCTGAACATGGTAGCCGAGATCGCGCGCGACCCGGCCACGCGCGGCATGCCGATCTCTGGCATCGGCGGCATCACCACCTGGCGCGACGCAGCCGAGTTCATGGCGCTGGGCGCAGGCAACGTGCAGGTCTGCACGGCGGCAATGACTTATGGGTTCAAAGTCGTTCAGGAGATGACCACGGGCCTCAGCGCCTGGATGGATTCAAAAGGCCTCACCAGCATCGACCAGATCGTCGGACGCGCGACCCCGAACGTCACCGACTGGCAGTATCTCAACCTCAACTACGTCACCAAGGCGCGCATCAACCAGGACCTTTGCATCAAGTGTGGCCGCTGCCACATTGTCTGCGAGGACACGTCGCACCAGGCCATCACGGCCACGGTGGACGGCAAGCGGCATTTCCAGGTCATCGACGATGAATGCGTCGGCTGCAATCTGTGCGTCAGCGTGTGCCCGGTGGAAGACTGCATCGACATGGTGCAGATGGTTGCGGGGACGGACCCGCGCACCAAGACGCCGATATCGGCCAAGCCGGCGAACTGGACCACGCATCCGAACAATCCGATGCGCAAGGCAGCAGCGGAGTAGCCGGACGCGTGCTGGCCAACTGCCTCCCTTGCATTGGCCGCATGCCTGGACGGCCCCGCTTGCTGCTAAAGCACTGCCGGGACCGGGGCGCTGCGCATGACGATCACAACCGACATCGATGTTACGGCCGACTCGCGCAGCCGCCCTGGCTTGTGGGTGTTCTCGACGCTGTTCTTCATCGAGGCCATGACGCGCGCATCGCTGGCGACTGTCATTCCGCTGCAGACCTAT
>JANMVX010000294.1:0-7085 GCA_031393505.1 Hyphomicrobiaceae bacterium
GGTTTGAGACCGCAGTCCCGGCCCTTTTCTTTCTCCGAGTCCCGAGTCCCGAGTCCCGATCGGTGGCCCCATGACCCTCTCCGAATTCTTCTTCCTGGCCTTTTCGGCCGTACTGCTCCTATCAGCCGTGATGGTGATCTGGGCCAAGAACCCAGTGCATTCTGTGCTGTTCCTGATCCTGTGCTTTTTCAACGCGGCCGGGCTGTTCGTGCTGGCGGGGGCCGAGTTCCTGGCCATGCTGCTGATCATCGTCTACGTCGGCGCTGTGGCCGTGCTGTTCCTGTTCGTGGTCATGATGCTCGACGTCGACTTCGCGGAACTGAAGGCTGGCTACATGAAGAACGCGCCCGCCGGCTTGCTGGTCGGCGCGATTTTGCTCAGCGAACTGGTCGGCTTCGTCGGCTCCTGGGCATTAAACCCGCGCATCGCCGCCAGCGTCGCCTCGCCCGTCCCGGGGGCGGCCAGCACAGTCACCAACACCGAGGCGCTCGGGCTCGTTCTCTATACCAAGTACGTCTACTTCTTCGAAGCCGCCGGCATCATCCTACTGATCGCCATGATCGGCGCCATCGTGCTGACGCTGCGCCACAAGCCGGGCGTCAAGCGCCAGGACATTGGCGCGCAGGTCGCGCGCGGGCCTGCGACGGCAGTGGCGATGGTCAAGGTCAAGAGCGGCGAGTTCGCGGTACCGGTGAAGGAGGCTGCGGAATGACGGTCGCACTCGATCATGATCCTTATCGGTGGTTGGCACTAATACCGATTTTCGGAACAGCCGGCGCGTTAGTTGGGACGGCGGCCATAGTTATCAGAGACTTTCGATCGGCCGCACTTGCTGTGTTGTCGCTTGTTTTGGTTTTTGCAGCCTGGGACGGACTGAGGCTCGTATTCTTTCCAACCGGCTGGCCCCCAAACGGCATTGCTAGTTTGAACTTCATAATCCTGGCTTGGGTGCCACTAGTCTTAAGTTTCGCGGTCTTTGGGTTGTTTGCAGTGCTGGTTCGTAATCTGGTGACACGTTAATGACCATCGGCCTCTCCAGCTACCTCGCCGTCGCCGCCGTGCTGTTCACCATCGGCGTGATCGGCATTTTCCTCAACCGCAAGAACGTCATCGTCATCCTGATGTCGGTCGAGCTGATGCTGCTGGCTGTGAACCTGAACCTGGTTGCGTTCTCGGCGCACCTCGGCGATCTGGTCGGCCAGGTGTTCGCGCTCATCGTGCTGACGGTCGCCGCCGCCGAAGCCGCCATTGGCCTCGCCATCCTCGACGTCTACTACCGCAACCGCGGCTCCATCGCGGTTGAGGACATCAATATGATGAAGGGGTGAGATGGGCGTTGGGAAGAAAGATTGGCATCGGGCATCAGGCATCGGGCATCAAGGTCGCCGATGCCCGATGCCTGATGCCCGATGCCCCCTTACTAGCTTTAAGGACTAGGCGCAGACCCTCATGTACCAAGCCATCCTCTTCCTGCCGCTGCTCGGCGCGCTCATCGCCGGCCTGTTCGGCCGCATCCTCGGGCCGCGCCCGTCGGAACTCGTCACTTGCGCCTTCATGGTCGTGGCCGCCGTCCTGTCCTGGATCGCCTTCCGCGACATCGCGCTGGCGCATGAAGCCGCCACCATCAAAATCCCGATCCTGCATTGGCTGACCTCGGGCGATCTCGATGTCAACTGGTCGATCCGCGTCGATCCGCTCACCGCTGTCATGCTCGTAGTCGTCAACACCGTCTCGTGCCTGGTGCACATCTACTCCATCGGCTACATGCATGAGGACCCGCACCGGCCGCGCTTTTTCGCGTACCTGAGCCTGTTCACTTTCGCCATGCTGGCGCTGGTCACGGCCGATACGTTTTTACAGATGTTCTTCGGCTGGGAGGGCGTAGGCCTCGCCTCCTATCTGCTGATCGGTTTCTGGTACGAAAAACCCTCCGCCAACGCCGCAGCCATGAAGGCCTTCATCGTCAACCGCGTCGGCGATTTCGGATTTGCGCTCGGCATCTTCGGCATCTTTGCGGTGTTCCGCTCGGTGGATTTCGACACGGTGTTCGCCGCCGCCAAGGGCATGGCCGGCCAGCAGATCCACTTCCTGGGCGGCGATTTCGACACCATGACGGTGCTCTGCCTGTTGCTGTTCATGGGCGCCATGGGCAAGTCGGCGCAGTTCCTCTTACACACCTGGCTGCCCGACGCCATGGAGGGCCCGACCCCGGTATCGGCGCTCATCCATGCCGCCACCATGGTGACGGCCGGCGTGTTCATGGTGGCGCGCCTGTCGCCGCTGTTCGAACAATCCCCGACCGCCCTCTACTACGTCACGCTGGTTGGGGCGACCACGGCCTTTTTCGCCGCCACGGTCGGCCTGGTCCAGAACGACATCAAACGCGTCATCGCCTATTCGACCTGCTCGCAGCTCGGCTACATGTTCGTCGCCTGCGGAGTCGGAGCCTATGGCGCGGGCATTTTTCATCTGTTCACGCACGCCTTCTTCAAGGCCCTGCTGTTCCTTGGCGCTGGCTCGGTCATCCACGCCATGCACCACGAGCAGGACATGCGCAACATGGGCGGGCTGTCGGGAAAAATCCCGTGGACCTGGGCGCTGATGTTGATCGGGACGCTGGCGCTAACAGGCGTCGGCATTCCCGGCGTCGGCGGCATGGCCGGATTCTATTCTAAGGATGCCATCATCGAGACGGCCTATGCGTCGGGCAGTCCAATCAGCGGCTACGCGTTTTACATGCTTGTGGCAGCAGCGTTCATGACGTCGTTCTATTCTTGGCGCCTGATGTTCATGACTTTCCACGGCGCCACCCGTGCTGACCAAGAGACATATGAGCATGCCCATGAGAGTCCGTGGGTCATGATCGGGCCATTGCTGGTCCTGGCATTGGGCGCGATTGCCGCAGGTGCGATGTTCGAGCACTTCTTCATCGGCGAAAGCCGCGAGGTGTTTTGGAAAGGGTCACTGAACCCTTTCGCAGGCAACGACATCATCGAGCATGCTCATCACATTCCGGGTATCGTAAACTGGGTTCCTGACATTGCCATGGCGCTGGGTTTTGCGCTGTCGTGGTTCTTCTACATCGCTAACCCCACGCTACCGGCCAAGATCGCCAACCTGCCGGTCATCCACGACATCTACCTGTTCCTGCTGAACAAGTGGTATTTTGATCATCTCTATCACTATGTCTTTGTACGTCCCGCCCATTGGCTGGGACGCACGCTGTGGAAGAAGGGCGACGGCGCCATTATCGACGGCCTCGGCCCCGATGGACTGGCACATTCCGTACAGGTCCTGATGAAAGACGCCAGGAAGTTGCAAACCGGCTACGTCTATAACTACGCCTTCGTCATGCTGATCGGCGTCACATTGATTGCAACGGTGTTCGCTCTGCCGTCCGGCTATCGCCTGGACATCCAGGACGCTCTCTCTCACTGGTTCTCGAAGGGCTGAGAAAAAATGAACACGGCTCTTTTCGGGGGCGGGACGCCCTGGCTCAGCCTGATCACCTTCCTGCCGCTGGTTGGCGCGCTGCTCATCGCGCTGATGGCGCGCGGCGACGACGCTCCCGCGCAGAGCAACGCCCGCTGGATCGCGCTCTGGACCACGCTGATCACGTTCATCATTTCACTGAACATCTGGATCAGTTTTGATCCCAAGGTCGCCGGCTTCCAGTTCGTGGAAGAGCATCCCTGGGTCGGCAACGGCATCAGCTATAAAATGGGCGTAGACGGCATATCCATGCTGTTCGTGATCTTGACCACGTTCCTGATGCCGCTCTGCATCCTGGCCTCGTGGGAAAGTATCACCACGCGCGTAAAAGAATACATGATCGCGTTCCTGATCCTGGAAACGCTGATGGTGGGCGTGTTTTCCTCGCTCGACCTCGTGCTGTTCTACCTGTTCTTCGAGGGCGGCCTGATCCCGATGTTCCTGATTATCGGGGTCTGGGGCGGCAAGCGGCGCGTCTACGCCAGCTTCAAGTTCTTCCTCTATACACTGGCGGGATCGGTGCTGATGCTGCTGGCCATCATGGCCATGTATTTCCACGCAGGCACCACCGATATGGTGCAGCTGCTGAAACCCGGTACCTTCCCAGCCGCGATGCAGAACTGGCTCTGGATCGCCTTCTTTGCCTCGTTCGCGGTGAAGATGCCGATGTGGCCCGTCCACACCTGGCTGCCCGACGCGCACGTCGAAGCGCCAACAGCGGGATCGGTGATCCTGGCCGGCATCCTGCTGAAAATGGGCGGCTACGGATTTTTGCGCTTCTCGCTGCCGATGTTCCCGGTCGCCACCGCACACTTCGCCCCGTTCGTGTTCGCCTTGTCGTGCATCGCCATCGTCTATACCTCCCTGGTCGCGTTGGCGCAGGAGGACATGAAGAAGCTGATCGCCTATTCCTCGGTCGCGCACATGGGCTACGTGACCATGGGCGTCTTTACACTGACGACCCAGGGCATCCAGGGCGGCATCTTCCAGATGCTGTCGCACGGCCTCGTGTCATCGGCCCTCTTCCTCTGCGTCGGCGTCATCTACGACCGCATTCATACGCGTGAGATTGCCGCCTATGGCGGCCTGGTCGCGCGCATGCCGCTCTATGCCTTCACCTTCATGGTCTTCACCATGGCCAACGTGGGCCTGCCGGGCACCAGCGGTTTCATTGGCGAGTTCCTGACGCTGCTCGGCGCGTTCAAGGTCAACACCTGGGTGGCGCTGTTCGCCACGTCCGGCGTGATCCTCTCGGCCTGTTACGCGCTGCTGCTCTACCGCCGCGTGATTTTTGGCGCGCTGAAGAAGGCGAACCTGAAGGACATCCTCGATCTCAATGTGCGCGAGATCGCGATCCTCGCGCCGCTGGTGATCCTGACGATCTTCTTCGGCTTCTATCCTTCGCCGCTGATCGATCCCACGGCCGCTTCGGTGCAGAAATTGATCGCCGATACCCAGGCCGGGATCCGCATCGCCGAAGCCGCCGCTCACCAACTCGCGGCGCTCGCGAAGTAGGGACTAGGGACTAGGGACTAGGGACTAGGGACTAGGGACTAGGGACTAGGGACTAGGGACTAGTAAGGCCATGACTGGGTTGAAATCGCACAAGGATTTGGTTGTCTGGCAAAAAGCCATGGAACTTGCTGTGATTACCTATGATTTGGCCAAGGGGATGCCGAAGACCGAACAATATGGCCTCACGAGTCAAATGCTGCGAGCTGCCGTGTCTATTCCTTCAAACATTGCCGAAGGCAATTCGCGAGGGTCGCGCAAGGACTACGCAAGATTTGTAAGCATCGCGCGTGGCTCAGCCGCTGAATTGGAAACGCACTTTGATCTCGTCGTTCGTATCAAACTTCTGGAGCCGCACGCAGTCACACGAGCAATCTCGCTCAACGATGAAATCGGTAGGATGCTCAATGCTCTGAGATCAAAGCTTTCACAGGACGACTCCGGTTTCAGCGAAGAGGACCAGGACTATCTTGCTAGTCCCTAGTCCCTAGTCCCTAGTCCCTAGTCCCAAACACCTACCACGACCACACTGAGGTCCCCTCTTCATGCTGACGACCTTCCTCGACCTTATCCACGGCCCGCTAAAACCCGAGCTCATGCTCGTGCTCTCGGCCGTGCTCCTGCTCATGTACGGCGTGTTCCATCACGACGAGAGCGGCCGCTCGGTCGGCTGGCTGGCGGTCCTGGCGCTCGTTGTGGTCGGTTTCCTGATCGCCTTCCGCGCCTACAACCACCCCGGTGCTTACGACAGTGCGTTCGAGGGCGCCTGGGTCAACGACGCTTTTGCGCGCTTCATGAAGATGCTGGTGCTGATCGGCGCCATCGGTGGCCTGCTGCTGTCGTTCGCTTACTTCCGCGACGTCAAGGCTATGCGCTTTGAGTATCCGATCCTGGTGCTTCTCTCCTGCGCCGGCATGTTCATGATGATCTCGGCGGGCGACCTGATCGCGCTCTATCTCGGTCTCGAAATGCAGTCGCTCGCTCTCTACGTCTGCGCCGCCATCCGCCGCGATGACGTGCGCTCCAGCGAGGCCGGCCTGAAATACTTCGTGCTCGGAGCGCTCTCGTCTGGAATGCTGCTGTACGGAGCATCGCTCCTCTACGGTTTTACCGGATCGACGCATTTCGTCGACATTTCCCACGCCGCCTCGGCCATCTCGGCGGTCGCCCCCAACACCGGCCTCCTCTTCGGATTGGTGTTCCTGCTCGCCGGCCTCGCCTTCAAGGTCTCGGCCGTTCCGTTCCATATGTGGGTGCCGGACGTCTACCAGGGCGCGCCGACCCCGGTGACGGCCTTCTTCGCCGCCGCGCCAAAAGTCGCCGCCTTCGCACTGTTGATCCGTGTGCTGGTCTCGGCCTTCCCGGCCATCACCAGCCAATGGCAGCTGATCATCACCTTCATGGCCATCGCCTCGATGTTCCTGGGCGCAGTCGCCGCGATCGGCCAGAACAACATCAAGCGCCTGATGGCCTATTCCTCCATCGCCAATGGCGGTTTTGCCTTGGTTGGCCTCGCGGCCGGGACGCAAGACGGCATCCAGGGTGTCCTGATCTATCTCGCGATCTACGTCGCCATGACGCTGGGAACCTTCGCGTGCATCCTCGCGATGCGCAGAAAAGGCGAATACCTTGAGGACATCCACCAGCTCGCGGGCCTGGGCAAAAACAATCTGCCGCTGGCCGCAGTGCTGGCCGCCCTGATGTTTTCGCTCGCGGGCATCCCGCCGCTGGCCGGTTTCTGGGCCAAGTGGTTCGTGTTCCTGCCCGCCATCCGCGCTGGCATGTATCCGCTGGCCGTGGTCGGCGTGCTGACCAGCGTCATCGGTGCCTACTACTATCTGCGCATCATCAAGATCATGTTCTTCGATGACGCCGTGGCAAAGTTCGATCCCGTGCCCGGCGTGGTCCGGCTGGTGCTCGGCGTGTTCGCGGCGTTCGTGATCCTGTTCTCGCTGTATCCGGCGCCGCTGGTGGAAGCGGCCACGCGCGCCGCGCATTCGCTGTTCTAGGGCGGCGGTGCGGCGTAGGGGCGACCCGTGGGTCGCCCTTTAACGGCACGGCGCGCTGCACGAGGGCGACCC
>JANMVX010000327.1:0-1783 GCA_031393505.1 Hyphomicrobiaceae bacterium
AAAGATCGATCCTGACCAGCATGTCCTGCCGTTGAACGGCTCTCGAGAGGGCCTCGTCAACGCGATCTTCCCGGCCATCGACCGGCGGGAAAAGATCGACCGGCCCGCCGTGCTGATGCCGAACCCGTTTTATCAGGCCTACCTTGCGGCCGCCTTGGCGGCAGGCGCTGAGCCCATCCTGTTGGATGCACACGAGCACTCCGGGTTCCTGCCCGATCTCGATGCCCTGGAAGCTCGTCCGGAAATCCTGAACCGCGCGGTGGCCTTCTATCTGTGCTCGCCAGCCAACCCACAGGGCGCAGTCGCGGATGCAACCTATCTTCAGCGTGCTCTCAATCTAGCCCGCAAATACGACTTCATGCTGCTCATGGACGAATGCTATTCCGAGATATACGCGGACCGTCCGCCCGTTGGTGGGATCGAAGTCGCCCTCGCCAAGACCGGCAGCCTCGACAACCTGATCGTCCTGAACTCGCTGTCCAAACGCTCCAGCGTCCCTGGCCTGCGCTCCGGCTTCTGCGCTGGCGATCCCGCCTTCCTCAAGCGCTTCGCCCAGTTCCGCAACGTAGCCGCGCCACAGGTGCCGCTCCCGATCCAGGCGGCCAGCACGGCGCTGTGGCGCGAGGAAACCCACGTCGACCAAAACCGCGCGCTCTACCAGGCCAAATTCGATGTGGCGGCAACCGTCCTCGGCAACCGCTTCGGCAATGTCAGGCCAGCTGGCGGTTTCTTTCTTTGGCTCAAAATGACCCATTTTGGGGGCGGAGAGGCGGCGGCGGTAACACTCTGGAAAGACGCGGGTGTCAAAGTTGTCCCTGGCGCATACCTGACCGCGACGGTCGGAGAGGGCGTGGATCCGGGCTCGGCCTATATCCGCATCGCACTCGTCCAGGACCTAGCACAAACCAGGGAGGCGCTTGAGCGTTTGGTCCGTTGCTTCGAGTAGTGTACCCGTGCCCGCGAGTCTGTTGCACAGCGACAAGAGTCACAGAGAGTTCCTGCCGGAACAGCTCGGCAGCGGATTGCGTGGCTGGCTGCGCCGGGGTTCTGGGGCGGCGCTGCTCGGACTGATGGGATGGGGCTGGCTCGGACTGTTGTCCTGGGAGCTGCCTGGCCAAGACTTTTCCGCGACCGGCGGCGGCATCCTCACACATCTGATCGGTCGAACGCCTGGCGCGATCGCCGATATGCTGCTGCAAAGCCTCGGCTTTGGCGCGGCGGTGCTGTTCTCCATCCCCACCTTCTGGGCCTTCGACCAGCTGTCGCGGCGCGCGCTGCACCGGCCAATGCGGCGCTTGCTGATGTGGCCATCGGCCACTTTGGCGGCAGCCTGCGCGCTGTCGGCCATTCCGGCGCCGGCGGCATGGCCGTTCTCGCGCGGCTTCGGCGGCGTGGTCGGCGATCAAGGATTGGCGATTACGCGAGCGCTGTTCTCTTTTGCGGGGACGGACCTCGCCAGCGTGATCGGCGGACTTGGCTTTGCCGTCTTGGCTGCGGTGCTGTTCGCCCTGTCCGTGCGCAGCTATGCTCCGGCCACAGAGGACAGCGACGCGGTCGCGGAACCTAGCCTTTCCTCCAACGCCAAAGCCGAAAAATCCTCTTTGTGGGACTTTGGCCGCGAACCGGCGGCCGAAGATCAAGCCAACGCCTGGGACGGCAACCTCGGTTTTGCTCCCGACGACGCCCGCCAGACCGAAAAGGCGCAAGCCGACGCGCGCATGGCCGCCCCGCGCAAAGGTCAGGCGCCGGCCTTCGTGCGCATGGTCGACCCGGATGCCGAGGC
>JANMVX010000347.1:0-19496 GCA_031393505.1 Hyphomicrobiaceae bacterium
CTACGACGGCGCCGACCGTCAAATTCGCGCCGTCACGATTCCCAAAAGCTCGGCAGCCGTTGCCGCAACACGCCGCCGATCACGACCGCCTCGGCGCGTTTGGCCAAGCCGGTCGAATCGTCCGTCTCCACCGCAATGCCACTGAGCGTCGGTTCGCCGGTCGCCGGCTCGAACTTTCCGCGCTGGATCCGCGTTAAGAACCGGTTGATCGGCTCGGTTATGTCCATGCCCAGCACGCTGGTGTAGTCGCCGCACATGCCGGCGTCGCTCATATAGGCCGTGCCCTTCGGCAACACGCGATCGTCCGAGGTCGGCGTATGGGTGTGGGTGCCGACCACCAGTGACGCCCGCCCGTCGACAAAGTGGCCAAGCGCCTGCTTTTCGCTGGTCGCCTCGGCGTGGAAATCGATCACAATGGCGTCCGCGCCATGTTTCAGGGGGCAGGCGTCCAACTCGCGCTCAACCTGCGGAAAAGGCCCGTCGTATTCGCCCATGAACACTTGGCCGATCGGGTTCATCACCAACACTTCGGCCCCATTGCGCGCCTTGAACAGGCCCACGCCCTTGCCGGGCGTGCCCACCGGCATGTTCAGCGGGCGCAGCATGCGATCATGGCGCTCGATGAAGACTAACGCTTCCTTTTGGTTGAAGGCGTGGTTGCCGGTCGTGACCACATCAACGCCGGCATCGACCAGGTCGTGATAGATCGCCTCGGTGATGCCGAAGCCGCCGGCTGAATTCTCGCCATTGACGATGACGAAATCCAGTTGGTAACGCTCGATCAGGCGTGGCAGCCGCTCAGTTACCGCAGTGCGGCCGGTTCGGCCCACGATATCGCCCAGGAACAGAAGCCGCATCGGTCAGGTCCCGAACGTGCGCACGCCGGTGGGCGTGATGAGATAGTCCATCGACTGGTCATGAGGTTCGTGCGCGAAACAGGGCACTTCCTGCTCGTCATAGGCGACGCCGATGGCCGTGATTTTTCGGTTCTTGCGGTAGAGGTCCAACGTGCGATCGAAGTATCCGCCGCCGTAGCCGATGCGAAAGCCAGCGCTGTCGAAGGCTGATAGCGGCACCAGCAGGATATCCGGCAGCGCGACTTTAGCGCTCGCCAGCGGCTCCTTCAACCCGAACGGTTTGGTCTCCAGCACGTCGCCAGGCTGCCAGGTCCGGAAAATAAGTGGGGTCGCCTTGGCCAAAATGACCGGCAAAACAACCTGCATGCCCGACTCGATTACACCCGTCAGCAGCGGCACAGGGTCGATTTCATCGCGGATGGGGAAATAGCCGCTGACAACGCTGCCCGGCAGTTGGCCGATCAAGTCCAGGCCAAGACCGCGCACGATCTCGCCCGCGCTGGCCATTTGCCGTTGATGTGCCGCCGCGCGCCGCCGCAGTGCGTCTTGGCGCAGCTTCGCTTTTATATCGGAGGGCGTGGCAGGCGGCGTACCGGTCATGATGGGGACATAGAGCAGACGGTTCGCCAGCCTGCAAGTGACAGAACAGTAAAGCGTGCAGAGCCACGATGGCCGTTGGTCGGTTCAGATCCCGCATGGTCCCTAACAAGTAGGTGGGAGCCATTTGCCCAGCGCCACGGCTCCGGACAGGGACAGCCCCCTTGCAGATCTTATCGGCCCGGGGAAATGGTTTGACCTGACGCACCCCGCAGCGTCTGCACCACGCTAATATGGGCGCGTTCGCGAGGAGTTTCCAGTGGCTATTCTGCCCCGGCTGTCCGCCCCAACAGTTTCTGCACGGTGCTGACGGCGCTTTCGAGCCGGGTTTCCAGCTCGGCGCGGACCGAGACGAGGGTTTCGATGCGCACGCGCAAAGTAGCCACTTCTTTTCGCAGCGCGTCGCGCTCAGCCGTCACGACCGCTAACGAGTCCGCGGCTGAGCCGGGCGGTCGCTGGGCCGCCGGCCTTACGCGCGCTGTTTTCGCAGGCGCCGCCGACTCTTTCCGCTTGGTCGCCATCTGTCGAACCCACCCTTTTGCTGTGGCTGCAACTTGGAGACGATTAAAGCCTGCCGCCAATCGCTGCAACATCGTTGACAGCGCGGCCTCACCTTATCATGGTGCGCCAAAATTCCCCCGAAACGCGCGCAACGGGCGCGCCAGTCGAGCACGAGGAGCAACGGTCATGGCCGTGAAAGTAGCGATTAGTGGATTTGGCCGCATCGGCCGCAATGTGTTGCGCGCACTGGCCGAGAGCAAGCGTACTGACCTGCATGTGGTCGCTGTCAACGACCTGACGACCGTGAAAGAGAACGCGCATCTGTTCAAGTATGACAGCGTGCATGGCCGCTTCCCCGGTACGGTGAAAGTCACCGACGATGGCTTCGACGTCGGTTTCGGTCCGATCAAGGTGCTGGCCGAGAAGGACCCCAGGAAGTTGCCCTGGAAAGACATGGGCATCGATATCGTGATGGAATGCACCGGCATTTTCACCGATCGCGACAAGGCGGCAGTTCATATGGAAGCCGGCGCCAAGCGCGTGCTGGTGTCAGGCCCCTCAAATGGCGCGGACCTGACCGTCGTTTACGGCGTGAATCACCTGAAGCTGAAGGCCGAGCACAAGGTCATTTCGAACGGCTCGTGCACCACCAACTGCCTCGCCCCGGTCGCCCTGGTGCTGAACGAGCTGATCGGCATCAAGGCCGGTTACATGACGACCATCCATTCGTATACCAACGACCAGAAACTGCTCGACCAGTCGCATAAGGACATGCGCCGCGCCCGCGCCGCCGCCCTGTCGATGATCCCCAGTTCCACCGGCGCGGCCAAGGCGCTGGGCCTGGTGCTGCCGGAACTGGCGGGCAAGCTGGACGGCTCGTCCATGCGCGTGCCGACGCCGAACGTTTCCGTCGTAGACTTGAAGTTCATCCCCGGCCGCGAGACGACCGTAAAGGAAGTGAACGAGGCCATGAAGGCTGCGGCCGCTGGCAAGTTCAAAGGCATCCTGGCCGTGGTGGACGAAGAGCTGGTCTCGATCGACTTCAACCACAATCCGCATTCGTCCAATTTTGATCTGACGCAGACGCAGATCGTGGACGGGAAGCTCGTCCGTGTGCTGAGCTGGTACGACAACGAATGGGGCTTCTCGAACCGCATGCTAGATGTGGCCGTGGAGATCGGGAAGCTGGGAGCCTAACTCAAAACCGTCGCCCGGACCCACCAGTCCGGGCGATCGTTCGCAATTTCATCGGCGGCCGCTGCGGCGGCCGTCGCCGTATCGAAGAGGCCAAAGCAGGTCGATCCGCTGCCGGACATGCGGGCGTGCTGGCAGCCGGGCGTGGCGGCGAGGCTGGCTAGCACTTCCCCGATGACGGGCGCCAAGCGTATTGCCGGCGCTTCCAAATCGTTCCGACTGGCCTGAATCATTGCCAACAACGCGCCTGTCGTAGCTGGCTCCTGACACCGCTCCATGCCACGTGCGGGATCGACCGGAGGCGCAGCTAACTGCGAAAATACCGCAGCCGTCGAAACCGCCACGCCGGGATTGACCAGCACCGCCGCCAACGCATGCGGCCGGCCGAACATCTGCACGCGCTCGCCGGCGCCTTGCATCAACGAAAGCTGGCTACCGAGGCACACCGGCACATCCGCGCCGAGGCTGCGCGCGAGGGCGAGCCAGTCGATCTCTGCGCCGCCCGGCGTTGCCGTGTTCAGCTGCTGCAGGGCGCGAAGCGCCGCCGCCGCATCAGCTGACCCGCCCCCGATGCCGGCGAAGACCGGGAGCGCCTTGTGCAGTGTGCAATGACCGGTGCGCGCGCCCGGCCACGCCTTGGCGAAGGCTGCGGCGGTGCGGTCGACGATATTGGGTCCGTCTATCGCAAGCGCCATCGGTCCCGAACACGACAGACTCCAGACATCGGCGGGCGTCACCAGCAGCCGATCGCCAACATCCGCGAACGCCACCAGACTGCTGAGTTCATGATAGCCGTCCGGCCGCTTGCCGCTGACTTCAAGCGTCAGATTGACTTTGGCGCGGGCAAGTTCCTCGATCAGTTTTGGCGCTGCGTTTGGCAAATTTCTAGGTCCGGCGATGGGGCGGATATCCATGCTCCGAGCCGACCTCGGGAGCAAGCGCCTCCAATTACCTTATCCCGCCACTTTCGCCTCCGCCGGTTCCACGACACCATCAACTTCATTCAGCACAGCCAGCAGCGGCGTCAGCCCATCGGAATCCGCCAGCACGAAAATCTCAAAGTCGCGCTGCGACGGCTCGCTCCAACCGGCGATCTGCAACGCGCGCGCCGCTTTCGAGAACAGGCCGTGGTTGCGCAGGATCTCGGCCTTCAGGATCGTCTCCGCCATTGGATCGTCAACCTTGCGGCCAGCTTGCCGCAGATCCTCGACATGGCGTCGGCGGATCTCTGTCAGGTCCGTCGCGCTGTGATGGGATTCTTCCACGCGCAGCCGATCCAGCTCGCCTTGACCAAAGCGGAACGGACCGAAGGCAAATTTGAACCAACCGCCAGGAGCGGGCCAGCGCACCAGTTTCAGATCGCACAGAACGCCGGCGAGTTGGTTCATCGCCAACGCGTCCTGCTGCTCCTTAGCGTTCGCCGGATCGCAGCTGTAGAGGTTCGGGATCACCAGATAGGCGTTGCGCCGGTGGTGCACGACGTGGCCTGCGATCCAGGCAAGGTCCTTGTGGGAAGCCCTGGCCCGCGCCGTGTCCAATACCGAGCGTATCTGTCGGATCAGGCCAGCGCTCGGCTTAGGCGGCGGCGGCAGTTTCGGCGGATTGACCACGGTCAGCGCGAAGATGCCGATGTCGATGCCGATAGTCGCCAGAAGCGCAATCAGATCGCGGCCAGTGATTGGCTCGCCGCCAGCCGTCCAAGCCGCGCCGTTGCGCCCGCCTGAGAGAATGTAGCTACCTAGCCCGCCAAAATAACTGCCGAAATTGGCCCAAAGGTTCTTTACCGCGTTAGCGACGCCCGCTGGGCCTTCGTTGAAAGCAGCTTGCCGCAAGTGCAACTCTGCGGGTTGTCCAGCTTGCGCAGCAGCCTGGATCAAGCGGTCGGCCAAGGTCTGGTCATGGCAGGAGAAGCTGGGCTGGCCGGGCGCAATCGACACAGCGGCGGCGATGGCCTTCATCTGACCCGCCGTCGCCGAGCCCAGCTCGTTCGAGCGGGAGGCGATGGAGCGGGCGCTCGAGCGCACCGCCGACGCCTGCGTCTCAAATGCCTTCTGCCGCTCCTCGACTGAGCCGCCCGCCTTCATGGCCGCACTGGCCGTCAGCTGATCGACCTCGGCCTGCACCGGCTCCAGCCAGGATTTCACGACTCCGTCGCGCAACGTCGCGATGGAATCGCGCGCACTGCGGCGCGCAATGTAGAGCGGCCCCTTGCCAGCGCCCGAGGTCACGCCGCAGCTGCCGCCGCTGGAATCCTCGCGCGCCATCTGGCCATCGGACCAGGAGACGACGTTGTCGAGCTGCACGCGCACAGCTGCCAGCCGGGCCGCGATGGTGGTGGAGGCGTCGCGCGCGTCCTCCTCCAGGCCCGCGAGGCTGGTGCGCGTCGCCTCGTCGCCCGCGATCAGGCTCCACCAGAAGCCGTAGCCAAAGCCGATCGACCACAGCGCTAGGAACACATAGAGCGGGAAGGTGACGAGCCGGTCGGTCCAGCGGCGGCCCGCGCCAAAACTTTCGCGCAAGGCCAGCCACATCAGGAAGCTGAGCGTCACCACAATCGCGATTACCAGCATGGCGTTCGTGACGGTGAGGCCGCCGGCGATCTCGCGCGACTTGTTGCCCTGCGAGACGCCAATGATGAAATCGTTCATGCCCGACCAGGTGGCGTAGGTCGAAATCGCCAGCAGCATCAGCGAGGCGATGCCGATCAGCGAATTGCGCCCGAAAAGATAGTCGATGGTCGCCCCGACGCCTTCGGTCGCCGAGGAAAGTGTGAATCGTCCTGCGCGTTCGTCAGCCATGGCCCCCGCCCCCTTATGCTCGCATTGTCCCGGCGATGCCCCAGGTTGGGATAGCAACTTATCGGCAGCAGCGGCAAGGGCCGTGATGGCCATTTTGCGGCCTTGAGAGGCCGATAGCCTCGCAGAATGATTTATCTGAAATCCGCCCTGGTCCTGGTTGTCCTGGCCGCGCTTGCCGGCGGGGCGCTGCTGCTCGCACGCCCGCCGGCGCTGCTTCCGGTCTGGGTCTGGCTCGGCCTGGAGCCGCCGCCGCTGCTGACCGTCGAAGAACGCCTCGCCCTGATCGGACCGTCGGCGCGGGAACGGCTGACGCCGAAATTCGCGGCGGCCGGTGTTCCGTACCCTCCGGAGGCTGTGACGCTGGTAGGATTGAAGGCCGAGAAGCGTTTGCAACTCTATGCCCATGGCCCGGATCAGCCTTGGCGGTTGGTGCACGCCTATCCTGTGCTGGCGGCGAGTGGGGTCGCGGGCCCGAAGCTTCGCGAGGGCGACCGCCAGGTGCCGGAGGGCCTCTACGACATCGACCTGCTCAACCCCAACAGCAAGTTTTCTGTTTCCATGCGCGTGAGCTATCCGAACGATTTTGACAAGGCCATGGCGCTGAAAGAGAAGCGCACCAATCCGCTCGGCGGCGCCATCATGATCCATGGCCGCTCCTCCTCCATCGGCTGCCTCGCGATGGGCGATCCCGCGGCTGAAGAACTGTTTGTGCTGGCGGCCGCCATCGGCATCGAGAACGTGAAGGTCATAATCGCGCCGCAGGATTTTCGCGTGAGGCCCAAGCCGAGAGTTGATAAGGCGCCTCACTGGCTGGACGGACTTTACAAAGAGATCGATGGCGCTTTGAAACCGTTTCCCGTGCCAACGCAATAACGACTGAGGCTGACGGATGGCGACCTACACTGCAACCGTGACGTGGACCCGCTCCGCCGATGAGGCGTTCAAAGACAACCGCTACAGCCGCGGTCACCAGTGGTCCTTCGATGGCGGCGTCAGTTTTCGCGCCTCCTCGTCCCCGCACGTCGTTCCCCGCTTTTCCGATCCCGCCGGCGTCGACCCTGAAGAGGCATTCGTCGCCAGCCTGTCGAGCTGCCATATGCTGACGTTCCTGTATCTAGCCGCCAAGCAGGGACTGGTCGTCGACAGCTACGTCGATCAGGCCGAGGGCGTGATGGGCAAAAATGCCAAGGGCCAGCAGTTTGTCAGCGTCGTGACGCTGCGTCCCCGCATCTCCTGGGGCGGAACGGCGCCGGACAAGGCAGCACAGGACGCCCTGCACCATGCCGCTCACGAAGAGTGCTACATCGCAAATTCGGTGCTGACGGAGGTGCGCTGCGAGCCGGTCTAAGGAGCAGCTGCCGCCCCTACGCGTGCCCAGCGTCGCTCACAAGATGCATGGTGTTGATGCCTATGCGGCCCATCGCGCCCTGGTACATCTCGTCCACATCGGTATCGAAAACGAGGTCGAAATCGGCCGGGCAATTGAGCCAGCCGTTGGCCTGGATCTCAGCCTCCAGCTGGCCCGCCGACCAGCCGGCGTAGCCCAACGCAAGGATCGACCGCTTGGGTCCTTTGCGCGTCGCCATGGCTTTCAGAATGTCGATCGTGGCCGTCAGACAGAACTTGTCGCCGATGCGCAGCGTGCTGTCCGGCGTAACGTAGTCGGAGGAATGCAGCACAAAGCCGCGGCCTGTCTCGACCGGACCGCCGAAATGCACGCTGGTCTCGGTAATTTCCGCAGCGACGATGCCCGGCTTGCTCTTGGGTAGGATTTGCAACTGATCCAGCAGTTCGGCAAAGCTGATGTGGGTGGCTGGCTGGTTGATGATCAGTCCCATCGCGCCCTCTTTGGAGTGCGCGCAAAGATAAATCACCGAGCGGGCGAAGCGCTTGTCCGTCATCGACGGCATGGCGATGAGCAACTGGCCGTCGAGATACGGCGACGTCGAAGTGCGGGGGGAGCGTGATCCGGCCATGGGGGGAGCTTAACCGCTTCTTGGGCTCGCTGTGAAGATAGAGATGAGCCTGCGGGGGAACTACGGCAAAGGTGTGGGGTCGTGCGCGCCTCCGTACCATTCAGGTTCCCTTCACTCAGGCTTGATTTGATGGTGTTCACAGCCATCTGTCTGGTGGGTTGCAGGATTGGCGCTGGAAGGACGAAGTCGTGATGCAGAGGCGGGTCATTGGAATGCTGCTGGCTTTTGCCGGGCTCGTGGCGATGGCGCCGCTCGTGGCCAACGCTCAAACCGCGACCAGCGATTGGATGCAAGGCAACAGTTCCCGGATCCGTTTGATCGCCGGCAAGATTACTTTATCCGGCCCGATCGTGGCGGGCGTCCAGATCGAGCTTGATGAGGGCTGGAAGACCTATTGGCGCAATCCGGGCGACGCTGGCGGCGTGCCGCCCGAGCTGGATTGGAAGGCCTCGGGCAATGTCGCCAAGATCGAGTTGCTGTTTCCCTCGCCGATCCGGCTCAAAGACGCCAATGGCGAGAACATTGGTTACAAGCACGGCGTCATCCTTCCTGTCATTGTTCAGCCGGTCGACGCCGCCAAGCCGACGCAGCTGGATCTGAAAGTCCTGTTCGGCGTCTGCAAGAACATCTGCATCCCCGAGGATCGGCATTTGGCGGTCACGTTCGATCCCGCCGCCGCTATTGATGCCGAAATCGCTGCTCTCTTGACGCAGGCGATGGCGCACGTGCCCTCCGATCCTGCCAAGAACAGCAAGAGCCCGCAGGTGCAGTCGATCAAGCTGAATAAGTCAGCGATCCTGATCGATGCAGCCTTCCCGTCCGGCGTCGACGGAGCCGACCTGTTCGTCGAATCGACTGACGGCGGATATCTGCCGATGACGGCCAGACTGGCTGACAGCGGCGATGGCCTCGTGCATTTCAGTATCGATCTGACCAAGACCGACGATTTCAAATCGCCGTCCGGTAAATCGCTTAGGCTGACGCTGGTGAGCAAGGCGGGTGCATCGGAATCGGTTCGGGTACTGCCATAGAGCTTGGCAGGCAGGGGCATGTGCAGCTATCACCCTGGTTCCCCGAACCCTAAGGAGCGTCCGTATGACCATTGCCGTTGGAGACAAACTGCCCGAAGCAACTTTCATGGTGATGCGCGACGGCAAGGGCACGCCGGTCACGACAGCCGAGGTGTTCGGCGGCAAGAAAGTCGTGCTGTTCGCCGTCCCCGGCGCGTTCACGCCGACCTGCCACCTTAAGCATTTGCCTGGCTTTTTGACACATGCCGCCGAATTCAAGGCGCGCGGCGTCGACACCATCGCCTGCACTTCGGTGAATGATCACCACGTGATGGGTCATTGGGCCAAGGCTACTGGCGTGGAGGGCAAGATCGAACTTCTGGCCGATGGCACGGCGGCGTTCGCCAAGGCCGTTGGGCTGGATGCCGTTCTCGGTCCGATGGGGGTGCGCTCGAAGCGTTATGCTGCGCTGATCGACAACGGCGTGCTGAAAGTGCTGCACGTCGAGGACAATACTGGCGTCGCCGAAGCCAGCAGCGCCGAGTCCTTGCTGAAGGCGATGTAGGCTCGATCAGCGCTTCTTCTTGAACGGGGCGAGCGCCTCGCGGGCCAACACGTCCGCGCGCTCGTTTTCGACATGCCCGGCATGGCCCTTCAGCCAGCGCCAATCCAACTTGTGGCGGGCGGCGGCGATCTCGAGCCGCTGCCAAAGCTCGATGTTTTTCACCGCGCTGCCGTCCGCAGTGCGCCAACCCTTACGTTTCCAACCGTGGATCCACTTGGTGATGCCATCGCGCAGATAGACTGAATCCGTGTGCAGCTCGACGTCCGATGGCTTTTTGACCGCCTCCAGCGCCGCGATGGCCCCCATCAACTCCATCCGGTTGTTGGTGGTGTGGGCTTCACCACCATTCAGCTCCTTGCGATGTTCGCCCGAAATCAGGATCGCCCCCCATCCGCCCGCTCCTGGATTGCCCGAGCAGGCGCCGTCCGTGAACACCGTTATTTTTGGCCGGGCAGCCGCCTCGATGCTCATGATTTGGCGCCCAATCCCAATTCGCGCACATGTTCGATCTTCTGTAGGAACCGCAGTTTTCGGATGTATTCAGTGGGATCGAGCCGCTTGACCAGCGCCGATTGCGGCGTGTGCAGCCAATCGTAGGCGCGCGTCAGCAGGAACCGCAGGGCCGCGCCCCGGGCAAGCACCGGCAGCGCCTTCAGTTCGTCCGGCTCCATTGGCCGGGCCACGTTGTAGGCTGTCAGAAGTCCTTGACCCTTGGTGATGTTGTACGATCCGTCGTCCTCAAAACACCAAGCACATAGGCAGACCGCGACATCGTAGGCCAAGAAATCGTTGCAGGCGAAATAGAAGTCGATGAGGCCGGACAGCCGGTCGCCCATGAAGAACACGTTGTTGGGAAACAGGTCGGCATGAATGACGCCCGCAGGCAAACTCTTTGGCCAGCGCGCTTGAAGCATTGCCAGTTCGTCCGAAATCAGTTGGCGCAGTCCGGGGCTGACTTGCTCGGCATCGGCGCCAAGCTTTCGCGCAAGATCATGCCACCCTGCCAGTGTGAGGTCGTTTGGCCGTTTCAGCGAAAAACCTGCGCTGTCACGGTGCAGGCTGGCGAGCGCCGCGCCCAGGCCAGCGCAATGCCGCACTTGTGGCCGCTTCAACGACAGGCCTTCCAGAAACGTCACCAGCGCCGCGGGCTTTCCGGCCAGCTCCCGCAGCATGGCTCCATGCCGGTCACGCAAGGGCGTGGGACACGACAGGCCCGCGGCAGCCAAATGCTCCATCAGCCCCAGAAAAAACGGCAGATCCCCCTTGGCCACGCGCTTTTCGTACAGCGTGAGAATATAGCGCCCGCGATCGGTGGTCAGCAGATAGTTGGAGTTCTCGACGCCCTCGGCGATGCCCTTGCAGGAAGTCAGCTCGCCAATGTCATAGTCGGCGACAAAGGCGGTCAGCGCATCGTCGGGCACTTCGGTGTAGACTGCCATCGTCGACCTTTGGACGGAAATTTTTTGACCTTGGCGCAGACTTGTACACGAGCCGCGCTCAGCCGCTAGCCTCGGGACGCAGGTCCGATGGCCCCGCCAACACCTGAATGCGCGTCCGCGTGACCGCGCCTTCAAGGCTGCTGGAGACAATCTGGTGCCCCAGCGCCTCGCACAGTTCCGCAAAATCGCCAGGTGCGAGCGGATCGCTGCTGAGCACCTCGATGGTCGCGCCCGCTATAAGTTCTCGCAGCACCCGCCGCAGCTTGAAAAACGGCATCGGACAGGCGAGGCCGGTGGTGTCGATGAGCGGGACCGTCATGCCGTTGAGTTCACAAGCGAGCTATCGGGGTTGATCTGACGCACAGGACCTGTCAGCACTTCGCCTTGATTGCAATGCCAATTGCAGCCGCTCACCCTGCCCGCACAATTGCCGAGATTGTCGCATCCATGGCCTACGCCCAACTGAAACACCGGCTGGACCAGGGCGACGTCTTGATCCTGGACGGCGCAACGGGCACCGAACTGCAGCGCCGTGGCGCGCCTATGGATGCGGCGGCGTGGTGCGGACCGGCGACCCTGCAGCACCACGAGCTGCTGACCGAAATCCACGCCGACTACATCGAGGCTGGCTCGGATGTCATCACGGCCAACACCTTTGCGGCCTCGCGGCTGATGCTGGGCGCCGCCGGGCTGGGCGACAAAGTTGGCGCGGTGGTGGCGCGCGCTGTGTCCGCTGCCCAGAAGGCCCGCAAGCGCGCTGGCGCCGAAGCCGGCGTCGCCGTTGCCGGGTCGCTCTCACATATGGTTCCGGTCGCCGCCGGGACGGATGTCGTGGACCCGTCCCAGGTGCCCTCACTTGGCGCTATCGCGGACGCGTTCCACGAGATCGCCAACCAGCTCAAGGCCAACGGCGTCGACCACATCATGTTGGAAATGATGTACAACCCGGCGCGCACGCCCCTCGCCCTCGCAGCCGCCCTCGAAACCGGACTTCCCGTCTGGTTCGGCGCCAGCGCCCGGCGCGGCGTCACTGGCGACGTGCTCGCCTTCGACCGCCTGGAAGATGCGCCGCTCGCCACGATCGCCAAAATGATTCCGAAGCGCGGCGTGGACGTATCGGGGGTTATGCATACGGGTTCCGATCTCATGGCCGACGCGCTAAAGGTGATCCGCGAGCATTTCGCTGGGCCGCTCAGCGCCTATCCGGATTCGGGCTATTTCGCCGCGCCGGATTGGCGCTTTGTCGATGTAATAGATGCCGGCGCCCTGCAAGCGTTCTATGGGGAATGGCTTGGCGCTGGGGCGCGCCTGATCGGCGGATGCTGCGGTACGGGACTTGCACACATCCGCGCAGCGGCTGCGGCGCGGGAACAATTCAAGCGCACAGGGAATGCGACTGCTTCCAGCGTCGTTTAAACCTTGTGGCGGAATCCGGCTTGGAGATTTTGACGATGGACTATCTGCAGCATTTCGCCGATGCGGTCGACGCCGTGCGCAAGGAAGGCCGCTACCGGGTGTTCACCGACATCATACGGCATGGCGGCAGTTTTCCCAAAGCGACGCAGCACATTGATGGCGCAACCCGGCCGGTGACGGTGTGGTGCTCGAACGACTATCTCGGCATGGGGCAGCATCCGGCGGTCATCGCGGCCATGCACGAAGCCATCGACAAGGCGGGCGCGGGATCGGGCGGCACGCGCAACATCTCGGGCACCACGCACTATCATGTGCAGCTTGAGGCCGAGCTTGCGGACTTGCACCAGAAGGAGCGCGCACTCCTGTTCACATCCGGCTATGTCGCCAACGAGGCCGCGCTGTCGACGCTGTCGCGGCTGCTCCCTGGCGTGATCCTGTTTTCCGACGCCATGAACCATGCCTCCATGATTGAAGGCATCCGCCACGGCGGAGCGTCCAAGCGCATCTGGAAACACAACGATCTGAAGGATCTTGAGCGCCAGCTGGCTGAAGCGCCTGCAACCGCGCCAAAACTGATCGCTTTCGAGTCCGTCTACTCGATGGATGGCGACATTGCGCCGATCGCCGAGATTTGCGCGCTCGCCAAGCGGTTCGGCGCCCTCACCTATCTTGATGAGGTGCATGCCGTTGGCCTTTACGGGAATCGTGGCGCGGGTGTCGCCGAGCGCGAAGGCCTGCTTGACCAAGTGGACATTATCGAGGGCACGCTCGCCAAAGGCTTTGGCCTGGTCGGCGGCTATGTCGCTGCGGCGTCGGTCATCATCGAAGCCATCCGCTGCTATGCGCCGGGCTTCATCTTTACGACCTCGCTGCCGCCGGCCATTGCCGCGGGGGCGCTGGCGAGCGTGCGCCACGTCAAAGGCGACACGGCGCGTCGCAGTGAGCTGCATGCTCGTGCCGCTGAGGTTAAACGTCAACTGACGGCTGCCGGCCTGCCTGTGCTGGAGAATCCCAGTCATATCGTTCCGGTCATGGTCGGCGATCCGGTCGTCTGCAAGTCGCTGTCGGACCAACTGTTGGACCGCTTTGGGATCTATGTGCAGCCGATCAACTATCCGACAGTTCCGCGCGGCACCGAGCGGTTGCGGTTGACGCCCAGTCCCGTCCACGGCGCAGCGGATATTGCGCACCTCGTGGCGGCACTGGAGCGGCTCTGGAGCGAACTCCGACTGGCCAAAGCGGCCTGAACGGCCAACTTCAATGGGCCATAAAGACCGGCAACTCGGCCGCCAACAGAATGTGGTTGGTTGCGCCGCCAAAGATCATTTGGCGCAGCCGGCTTTGCGTGTAGGCGCCCTTAATCATTAGATCGGCGCCCCAGCTCTTGGCTTCAGCCAGAAACGCTTCTCCTGTTGAACGGTTCCCGGCGGCTGCCGTTCGAGCCGTCGCCGCAACCCCATTGGCGATGAGATTGGCCGCGATTTCGGCAGCGGTTGGCCCCGGCACCCCGGCGCCCTCAATGCCCATCACGAGCACTTCTTTCGACCGCTCCAGCAACGCCATGGCGAAAGCGATGGTACGCGCCGTTTCCGTGCTTCCGTTCCAGGCGACGAATATTCGCTCCCCGACGGTCGATACGGGTTTGGGCGGCGCGATCAGTATCGGTCGACCGCTTTCGAACAGTGTCGTTTCCAACGCTCCCATCCGCGGCCCGGCGCCATCGCGTTGGGCGCGTCCAAATACTGTGAGATCGAATGATCGTGCGCGCGCCGCAAGGGCGATGTCGTCCAACGGTTCGATGTCGCGCCAACTGAAGCGTCGCCCCTCGCCCGTCATGCCGCCAGCGGGCAGCGACAACCTTTGGGCCTGTGTATCGGCGAGTTTGCGCAATTCCTGCGGGTTGGCCCCCGCGGCCGGCAATTGTGGCACGGGCACGCCACCGAAGGCTCCGGCGATATAAATGTCGGTGATCAGCGACCGGACCGGAACCGCCTCAAGGTAGCTGTCCCAACGGCCGGAGAACGCCGCAGCGCACTCAAAAACCGACCCGATCTGATCGTGCCGTTCGACTGGGATCAAAACTGTCTTGAACGTCATGTGTCCCTCGCATCGGCCGTTGGCCGCGATCAGTGGGACCTAGCAACAACCACAGGCCTCGGCAATACGCCGTTTTACGACCCTTAATATCAGATCACATGTATTAGGCAAGTATTCTGTTGCCTATTGATTGGTCACGGCCCGTACTTCGCCAGCAATGCCAACATAACCTTCCTCGCGACTGATGGTGGTCTTCCACCAGCTGCCGTTGGTATCCTCGTAATGGCGCTCGACATCATACTGCGGCACGCCCAGGCCAATGGAGTCAACGGTCAGCCGTCCCATGGCTTGCAAGATCGTATAGCCGTTCACAACGATATCGCGCTTGGTCGTCGTTAACGTCAGCTGCGCGTTGTTGAGCGTCTGCTGGGCGTTCAGAACATCAAGTTCTGTTCTCTGGCCGACCTGCAATTCCGCGCGCACACCCTCCAGAGCAATCTTTGCCGATTCAACCTGTGTCTGGTTGGCGATCAGTTGCGCGCGCGAGGCGTCCAGCGCCGCCCAAGCGGTCATCACGTCGGATCGAGCCTGAATACGGGCCTGCTCGATGTCCTGCAATTGCGCTTGGCGACCCTCCTTGAACTGCCGGATTTGCGCACGAGTCGCGCCACCCTCGTAAATCGGCACAATGATTGTTCCAGTAATGCTCGCCGACGTTTGTTCGCCACTGACAGAACCCGCCTCAGCCGTGGAGTTCAACGCGCCATCCAAAGACACCTGAGGCAACAACTGTCCGTACAGGCGGCGAATGTTATGGTCCGATGCATCCTTCAAGTACGCCGCGCGCACCACAGTTGGCCGCGACGCCATGGCGATTTCAACTGCGTTCTCGACGCCGTGAGGCAACAGCTTGAAAGGCGGGGCCGGCTCTTTCACGCCGTTGGGCGCATGCCCGACGACCAGCATGTAACTCGATGAGGCCGCACGCAAATTGGCCTTTGCCAATTCCGCTTGCGATTGCGCTGCGGCCAAGCTGGCGCGCGCCTGCTCGACGTCCGTTTTCGTAACTTCACCAACATCAAACCGCGCCTTAACCTGCCGCAGCTCTTTGTTAAGCACGTCGACATTGCGGGTCTGGATATCGAGGGCTGAACGGTCTCTGATGACATTCATATAAGCCGTAACAACCGACAACAGAATAACCTGTTCGGTATCGCGCAGAACTTCGCGCTGGGCGCGGATGTTTGCATCGGCCTCGCTTACGGCGGCGCGGGTCTGGCCACCATTGTAAAGCGACTGCTTCGCAGTCAGCGAATAGGATCGCGAAAACGACGTTCCGTCGCTCGGCGATTTCGGGTCGCTGTGGGTGTCTTTGACTTGATAGCTGGCTGATCCATTAATGGTCGGTCGGTAGCCCGATTGTGCGCCGGCTAAGGTCTCATCGGTGCTGCGCAATTGCGCGCGGGCGCTCAGCAGTCGAGGATTGTTGGCGTAAGCATCCGCCATCGCCTGAGCCAGCGTTTCGGCCTGGACTGGCTGCGCGGCCATCAATAGCACGCCGACCAGCGCCGAGGTCCCCTTCAGGACAAGCCGCAAGCGATTAGAATGTGCAGCAGTTCGCATCGAAAAACCCCAATCCGCGACTTTGGTCCGAAAAACAGACATCGGTTACGCGAATTACTGGTACGCACGGCTACGGTCGAACCCTGCCACAGACTGATTAACGAAGTTCCTTAAGCATATCGAACGATTCTGAAGCTGTTGAAAAGGTCGTTCGGGCCACACCTCAAGACAATTGCGGCATGGCGGCTTTGCGCCGCGGCAGCCCGGCTTTACACGTCCAACTCGTGGGCGAACTCGGCCCGCTCCTGAATGAACCGGAAGCGCGCTTCAGGCTTGGAGCCCATCAGGTTCGACACCGCCTCTTCGGTCTCCGCCTTGTCGGCCATAACCACTTCAACGCGCAGCATTTTCCGGCGCTTGGGGTCCATGGTGGTCTCTTTGAGTTCCGAAGCGTTCATCTCGCCAAGGCCCTTGAAGCGTTGCACGTCGGGCTTCGATCCCTTGCGGAACATGTCGGAGGCAAGCAACCGTTCCTTATCTGCGTCGTCCTGCGCGTAGGCGTGAATTTTGCCCTGCTTGATCTTGTAGAGCGGCGGCACAGCCAGATAGAGATGGCCGTTTTCGATCATTGGCTGCATCTCCTGGTAGAAGAAGGTGATCAGCAGCGAGGCGATATGCGCGCCGTCAACGTCGGCGTCGGTCATGATGATGACCTTCTCGTAGCGAAGGTCCTCGTCGCGATAGCTGCCGCCCGTTCCGCAGCCCAGCGCCAGGATGAGATCTGCCAATAGCTGGTTCGCTGCGAGCTTCTGCGACGTGGCGTTGGCCACGTTGAGGATTTTGCCGCGCAACGGCAGCACGGCCTGGGTTTTCCGCTCGCGCGCCGATTTCGCCGAGCCGCCGGCGCTATCGCCCTCGACAATGAAAATCTCCGATCCGGCCTGACCCGCATCCGAGCAGTCGGCGAGTTTTCCCGGCAGCCGCAGCCGCTTGGTCGCCGACTTGCGCGAGATTTCCTTTTCGGCGCGCCGCTTCAGGCGCTCATCGGCAATCTCAATCACCCAGGCCAGCAGCAGATTGGCCTGTTGCGGGCTGTCTGCCAGATAATGGTCGAACGCATCGCGCACAGTGGTCTCGACAATGCGCGTCGCCTCTTGGGTCGCCAGTTTGTCCTTGGTCTGACCCTGGAATTCCGGTTCGCGGATGAACACCGAGAGCATGCCGCCGGCCTGATTGAACACGTCCTCGGCGGTGATCTGCCCGGCTTTCTTGTTGTTCACCAATTCGCCATAGGCCTTCAGGCCCTTGCTGATGGCGGCGCGGAATCCGGCCTCGTGCGTGCCGCCCTCGCCCGTCGGCACCGTGTTGCAATAGGACGACAGAAAGCCGTCGTCGTTGCCGATCCAGGTCAGCGCCCATTCCACCGAGCCGTGGCCGCCCGGCTTTTCCACTTTTCCAGCGAAGATGTCCTTGGTGACCAGCGTCAGGCCTACGATGCGCGAGGTCAGGAAGTCCTTGAGACCATTGGGGAAATGGAACACGGCCTCGGCCGTGATGCCATCCTTCTCATCGATCAGCGCGGGATCGCAGAACCAGCGGATTTCCACGCCGCCGAACAGATAGGCCTTCGAGCGCGCCATCTTGAACAGCCGCGCCGGCTTCCATTTCCAGGTCTCGCCGAAGATCTCGGCATCGGGACGGAACTTCACCTTGGTGCCGCGCCGGTTCATAGCCGGGCCCATTTTCTCCAGCTTGGTCAGCGGATGGCCCTTGGAATAGATCTGGCGATAGAGCTGCTGGCCGCGCGCGATCTCGACTTCCAGATGGTCCGACAGCGCATTCACGACCGAGACGCCGACGCCGTGCAGGCCACCTGAGGTGTTGTAGACTTTCGAGTCAAACTTGCCGCCCGAATGCAGCATGGTCAGAATGACTTCGAGTGCCGATTTCGGCTTGAATTTGGGGTGTGGGTCAACCGGAATGCCGCGGCCATTGTCGCTCACGGTCAGGAAGCCGTCAGCCTCCAGCCGCACCTCGATCCAGGTGGCATGGCCAGCGACCGCCTCGTCCATCGAGTTGTCGATGACTTCGGCGAACAGATGGTGCAGCGCCTTCTCGTCGGTGCCGCCTATATACATGCCGGGGCGGCGGCGCACGGGTTCCAGGCCTTCCAGCACCTCGATGTCCGCGGCGGTATAGTCGGCCTCGCCCTTATCGCTGGCCTTTTCGCCGCGGTTGGTCGACTTGGCCTTGATCGGCTTGGCCTCCAGCTCGCTCTCGAGCTTGCCGAAGAGATCGCTGGCGCGGGCTGCTGACGATTTGCTCATGACTGGCGCCGGGTCCGTTACTTGGTTTGTTCGACTGGGTACTAGCGTGACTGGCGCGGGCGCGGCAGGTGGCCGTTCGCCGCCGGGGGCCGGGGGCGACGCCGACAGAACCACAGACAATTGCTGCGGCGTCTCCACTTGCAGAGGCCGTTTTGCGCCCGCCAGTCTGTTGAGCCATCCTTTGATCATGGCCCTGGTAGCTGCCATGAGTCATGGCTGGCGCGCAAGTTTGCCAGTGCAACAGTTGCGACGGTTTCCTTCGTCACACAGGCACATTGTCGATAAGTCGCGTGTTGCCCAACCGGGCCGCAACCAGAACGCGCAAGGGACGGTCCGGCGCAGGGCCTGGGCGCGACAGGCTCTCGGCATCTCTCAGCACCAGATAATCCACCTTGAACCCCTTCCAGGTCAGGATGCGATTGGCCTCCGAGGTCGCCGCCTCGACATCGCCCCCCGACCTCGCTGCGGCAGCCACCGTTTGCAACGCCTCGTGGAGCGCCGGGGCCAGCCGCCGTTCTTCCGTGCTCAAATACCGGTTGCGGCTGGACATCGCCAAGCCGTCCGGCTCGCGGAGGGTCGGTGCGCCGAGGATGGCGACGGGAAGGTTCAGGTCGCGCGCCATCTGCTTGACCACGCACAGCTGTTGGTAGTCCTTCTCGCCAAAGATCGCGACAGTAGGCAGCACCTGGTTGAACAGCTTGCAGCAGACCGTCGCGACGCCCGAAAAGAAGTCGGGCCGAAAATCCCCCTCCAGGCCCAGCGCCGCGCCGGCCGGGACAATGCGTGTGGCAAAACCATGCGGATACATCTCGGCCGGTTCCGGCGCCCAGACCAGATCGCATCCGACGCTGGCGAGCTTGGCCAGATCGCCCGCTTCGTCGCGCGGATAGCGGGACAGATCCTCGTTGGCAGCAAACTGCGCCGGGTTGACGAAAATCGAGGCCACGGCGCGCTGGGCCTGTTGGCGACCGAGCTGAACCAGCGCCAAATGCCCGTCGTGCAGCGCGCCCATGGTCGGGATCAGCGCGTGCGTCTCGCCGGCATGCTGCCAATGGCGCACCACGTCATGCAGTTCGGCGACGGTGCGGACGACCTGGGGTAACGGCGACATGGCTGATCCTCTGGCTTCAGTTCGCCCCGCTAGAGGGCGACCCACGGGTCGCCCCTACGACGGCGCTCTGGTAGGGGCGACCCGTGGGTCGCCCTCGTCAAAACA
>JANMVX010000110.1:0-3102 GCA_031393505.1 Hyphomicrobiaceae bacterium
CATCATTTCTCGGCCGTGCGCGGGGCCGAAGCCCGTTTCTTTGACCACGAGCTGGTCGACAACCTCGCCGACGCCATCGGTCTTGCGGGCAACCGCGACGGCTTGCTCCTTGATGGCCGCGGTGTCGACGGTCCCTGTCAACGTGACGACCTTCTTCTGCACGCCGACATCGATCGAAGCGGTCTTGACCGTTGTATCGGCGCCGAGGTTGGCTTTGACTTTGCTGCCGGTGTCGGCGTCAGTGGGGGTGCACCCGACGGCAACGATCGCGAACGCCAGGGCGCCGAGGATTGCGTGGTGTTGGTGTTTCATGATTCCGTGTCCTTTCAAAACTTCGTTCGTTACTTGGGCTGAGTCTTTCTGCGCCAGGCTAAGTCGATACAGACTGCGGCCCGATAACGCAAGACGCTTGCGCTATCGGGCGGCCCGGCGCGTCGTCTGCTCCAGCAGGTCCGTGCGCGCGTCGCTCAAGTCCTGAAGACTCTGCAAATTGCGCTCTTACATGTCCCCCTTTTTCTTGTCCATCATCATCATTCCGCCGTGCTCGCCCTTGCCCTTCATCTTGGGGCCGCTCATGCCACCCATCGACTTCATGCTGTCCTTCATGGTCTGCATATGCTCTTGCATCAGCTTTTGACGTTCCTTCGGTTCAGTGGTGGTCGCAATCTGGTCCATCTGCTGCTTCATCTTCTCCATGTTGGCCTGGGTCTTGGCGCCGTCTTTGTCCGCGTCCATGTTCATGGCGGGTTTCGCGGGGGCGGAAGATTCCTGCGCGGCTTTGCCCGTGTCCATGTTCATCGCAGGTTTGTCTTGCGCCGATGCCAAGGATGCCGACAGGGCGGTAATGATTGCGGCAGCGAAAATTGAAGTCTTCATGGTGATCTTTCAGAGTTGAACAGTTATGTTCTCAAGAACGCGCTTGCCCTTCCTTGACAAAGCTCAAGCGAACGTCTTTACAGGTTGCGAATTTCTTTCGAAATAGGGCACTCCCTTCATCTGCTCGAAAACTAGAGCACCACGCGCAATGCCAGATCGCCATGCTCCACTTGCTCCGCAACAGTGTTGATTGCCGACAGGGGCTGCAAGTGCGATGTCGGCAATGACCTTGCCATCGGCGGCAAAGGCGAGCGGCTCGCAGCAATCAAGTCCCGGGCCTGCACGTCGAACTGACGTGATGAGCCGGTTCGTTGCCTCGCGAATCTCTACCGTTTTGCCCATCTCTTGCAGGTTGATCAGGAGCCCCGATTTGGATCGACGTGCATGGCGTTCCGCCGCTATTTTTTCAACAGCTTGGCAATCACGATCACCAGCAGGACCACCACGAGTGCGCCGATCACCATCCAGACCCATGTGTCTCCGCCCGCTCCGCCATACATCCACCCACCACCTTGGTTCATACAAAGCTCCTTGCTCAAAAGGCCAGGGTTGAAGTTCCGTCCTCACTGCTTACAACCGGCGCAACGGTCGACGCCAACCGGACCAGCTTCCTGTTGACTGGCGGCTACCAGGGGACCCGCCTCGTCTTTGGGCCGGCCAGAAGCGATGAAGTGGTGCCTATGAGAAAGACAATGCGCGTGCTCCGACACCGCGTCTGTTCGATGCCGCACACAGCGGTTTTCTTTGCCACAGTTCGTCGGCCGACGTCAGCCAATGCGCAAGGCGGCCTCCCGCTTATGACGCTCGAGCAGCTCGAAGATGCCCATGCCGGCCAGCATCGCGGCGACGAACACAACGCCCCTGGCTTCGCCCAATCCGATGGCTACCAAGCCCGGACCCGGGCAGAACCCGGCGACGCCCCAGCCGACGCCAAACACCAGGCTGCCCAACACGAGGCGTCGGTGGATGCGGCTTGGCGTGGGCAGCTTCATCTCCGCGCCGATGAAAGACACCTTGCGCCTGCGCGCCACGGCGAACGCGACGACGCCGACGGCAATGGCGCCAGCCATCACCAGGGCCAGCGAGGGATCCCAGTCGCCAGCGAGGTCGAGGAAACCGATCACCTTCGCCGGATTGGCCATGCCCGAGACAATGAGCCCGAGGCCGAAAACCAGGCCTGCGAGCAGGGAAGTCAGGACAAGCATCGAATCACTCCTCAGACAAACAAATGGCGCAGCACGAACACCGTGGCGAAGCCCGCACTCATGAAGGCGGCCGTGGCAACGAGCGAGCGTGGCGACAGGCGCGACAGGCCACAAACGCCATGGCCGCTGGTGCAGCCTGAGCCATAGCGGGTGCCCACGCCGACCAGCAGGCCGGCCATAACCAAGGCGCCGTACGACGCATCGATCTGCAGTTCGGGCGGGGCCGCGAACAGCGTGTAGGCCAGCGCCGCAGCGACCAGCCCGAGCAGGAATGCAACACGCCACGCGATGTCGCCCGTGGCAGGCTTTAACAGCCCGCCCAGGATGCCGCTGATGCCGGCGATGCGGCCGTTCAACAGGACAAGCATCGCGGCGGCGACGCCGATGAGCACGCCGCCGGCCAGCGCGGACCAGGGGGTGAATGCGTTCCAGGCAATTGTCATCATGGTTCCTTGGGACAGCGCAGGAGCACTGCCCGGGTTTCGCGCCGCGTCCGGCCGGTGACGTCGAAGTAACAGAAGCAACAATGCCGGCGCATACCGTTAACGGCTCGCGTCAGCATCACGTGCCCCAGCGGAACCGGGGTCTGCCGACGCGGCCGACGGCGACAGGCCTTGCGAATCGGCGCCATGGCGTTGCCACGGCCAGCGGCCTTCGATCTCGACCTGCAGGGCCATGCTCAGAACGGTGCGGATCACGACGATGATCGCGAGCACGGCGACGTTCTCCAGCGTTGGCGCCACCACCACGGTGCGGATGATGTCGCCTGCGACCAGGAACTCGAGGCCGAGCACGATTGCGCCACCAAAGCTCTGCCGGAAGCGCCTGATGTCCATCTCCCGCGCGCTGAACGCACCTTCGGCAAGGCGTGCGGTGGCGATCAGGACGCCTCCGGCAATCACCAAGACGCCGGTTGCGTCGAACCCCAGCCCAACCCATTCCATCAGCCCGCGAAAGGTGTTCATGCCGACGTGATCTCAGTCTTGCCGAAGGCCGATCTGTCGGGTGCTTGCCCGTTGCG
>JANMVX010000380.1:0-36222 GCA_031393505.1 Hyphomicrobiaceae bacterium
ACCGATATGGTCGGGGCGGCGGCGCCCCCCCTTCTAACCGGGGCGGCGCGGAACGGGGGGGGCCCACCCCCGCCCCTACGCCATTTCGTCTGTCGCCACGATTTCATCTGAACCACATGTACTCTAGAGTGTGATGACGCGGCGCCCCTCGGGCGGACGCTCGGAACGGGTGGCACTGCGCAAGTCGCCGGCGAGATTGCGCCCGCCATTGAGACCTGGAGCGCCCTGGCCGCGCCGCTCCGGATCGAGGGTCAGGATTTTCTTCAGGACCGGCGTGATCGTGTCCTTGAACTTCGCCGGGTCTTCCGAGGTCGGGAAGTGGCCGCCGCTGAAGATCGTGCATTCCGAGTTCTTCACTTTCTCGGCGGTTCGCTCCGTCATTTCGGGCGTGCAGGCAAAGTCGTAAGTGCCCGTCAGAAAGTAGATCGGCAATCTGCCGGAAATCTTCTGCACCTGATCGCGGTAGTCCGAATCGACGCTGTAGTAGAAGAGGTCACCCTTGAACACGCCGGGGCCGCCTTGCGCGTAGAGCCACCAGGTTTCCCAACGGCACTCGTCAGGCGACTCCGGGCTCATGAGGCCGAATGTCGACGACGCCACCACTTCGCCGCCGTGCACGTGCGGATGGCTCAAGGCATCGATCCACCAGCCCGGCGAGTAGTCGCAAGCCTCCAGCGCGATCAGCGCCAGGAACTCGCTCTCGTATTTGAGGGCCAGGGACAGGCAGATGTTGCCGCCCATGGATTGGCCCATGATCACCGGCTTTTTCAGCTCCAGCGCCCGGCAGAACGCGACGATGAACTCACCGTAGAAGCGGGTAGTGAGTTTGTACTCGTCTTCCATCAGATAGAAATCCGATGGCGGCAGCGACTTGCCGTGCCAGGGCATGTCGAACGCGATGACGCGGTAGTTCTGCGCGATGTCGGGATCGCATAGCTGGTGCCGGTACTGGCGTCCATCGGTACCCGCCGTATGTAGGCAGACCAGCGGGATGCCCTCGCCGTGCTCCTCGTAATAGGTGCGGTAGGTTTTGCCTTCGCATTGTACGTAGACGTAGCGTCCAACGATGGGGTCGTGCTGGTTCATGACATGTCTCTTGCGCTGCCGGTGTGGACCTGCCTCATCAGCGAGAGCATGCGTGTCAGCGCTCGCAGATTCTGCCAGAATTTCAACGTGTTGCCTTCGATGATCAGCTGCTTGTGCAGGGGATGCGCCATGGCCCAGATGTCGTTGAACATGGGCGGCGGGATCTGCTGGCTGAACTTGGCCCAGGCGCTGCTGGGCGCCTTCAGGCCGAAATCGTAGCCGAAGTCGTTGGGGGCGAGCCCTTCGGCGATGCGCTTGATCTTGCCGCCGTCGACGTCCACCAGATACTGCGCATCGTCGACGCCAAGCACGAATTTGGCGGTGAAGAACCGCCCGACCACGGGCAGGATGCGGTCGTCATTGACGGTTCGCGCCCAGCGTTCGACCCATTCGAGATCAAAACTCTTCCTAGTGCCGTACTTGCTCATCCCGTCCTCCTGTCTTGGCGTATGTGGTTTGTGTTGGAACGGGCAGCGGCTTTTTGGCCGGACCGTAAACGGCGGTGAAGGACGCCGCAGCGATGGCTGCCGGCACCACGGCGGCGGCGAAGGCGTTGAAGTCGGCTTCGGGATCGATGGCCAGCCGTTCGGCTTTCAGGGCGTATACGGTGAACACGTAGCGATGCTGCCGGTCGGGCGGCCACGGACCGCCATAGCCGCGGCCGAAGCCGGGAATGCGGAAGGTGACAAAGTCGCTGTTGAGTTCGGCGGCGGCCGCGGGCATCAGCGCCGTTCCGCTCGCGCCTTCCGTCAGTTCGTGTACGGCGGCTGGAATATCATGCACCAGCCAATGGGCGAAAGCGCGCGGGAAATTGAACTCTTCGGGCAGATCGGGATCGGTGATCGCGAGCGCGAAGCTGCGCGTGCCGGCCGGCGCGCCAGACCACACGAGATGCGGTGAACGGCGCTGATCCTCGGCAAAGCGCGTGGGGATCCCCTGGCCGGGTGCAATGTCGGGCGCGTGCAAAGTGAAGTCGGTTGCTGCGGTTAGCGGCGGCCCGTTGCCCAGTTTCGCAGAGGCAACCGGCCGCGGCATTGGGCGGCCGCCTTCGCTTCGCGCCATCAGGACCGGTATCTGTTGCGCGGCGGCGTGGTCCTGCGAATTCTCCGTTTCCCCCAAGTCCGCGTCCGCCCTGCGGCCGAACATCGCGTTCAATATGGCGTGTCCGTCGTAAGGCGGCTCGAACTGCGTCGCGCTCGTGCCGTTGCGAAACACCATGACGCGCGTGCACAGTTCAAGGAATTCCTCGATCTCGCTGGACAGGAACACCACGCCGTTGCCGCGCGCGGAAAACTCGCGCAGGTTGCGATAGAGATCGAGCTTGGCCCCGGCATCGATGCCGCGCGCCGGATCGTTCAACACCAGCACCTGGGGCTTTTCGGCGAACGCCCGTGCGATCAGCACCTTCTGCTGATTGCCGCCGGACAGCGACGTGATGAGGTTGTCGCGATCACCCATCTTCACCGCGAGTTTTCCGGTTTCCCATTCAAAGATCGGCGAAAGCTTAGCGCGATTGACCAGATTGAAAACGCCGCCGATCCGGTAATCGTTGTAGACCGGCAATGCGAGGTTCTCGAAAATGCTGAGATTGGCGAAGATGCCTTCCTTCTTGCGGTCACCGCTGACGTAGCTCAGCCGGTTTTCGCGTGCCGACGCCAGGCCAGAGATGTCGTTTGCGACCTTGCCGTGCACGGATGAAATCCGCCCGGACACCAGAGGCTGGATGCCGGCAAGGCAGCGCACGAAGTCAGATTGTCCGTGTCCGTCGAGGCCGATCACACCCACCACTTCGCCGGGATGAAGCGTGAAATTGATCGGCGCGGCCTCCGGCCAGACCTTGGCTTCGGTGACACGCAACAGGGCCCGCTGGTTCAGCCGCTCGGCGATCCCGTGCGACGCGGCGGCCTTGGCGCGGTCGGGCCCCGCGATCAATTCGAGAATGCGCGCCTCGGTGATCTCGTCCTTCTCGAGGCAGCCGACATCTTTGCCGTCGCGCAGCACCGTCGCGCGGTCGGCGATGCGCACCAGTTCGGCAATCCGGTGTGTGACAATGAGAACAGTGGCGCCCTTGGCTTTGAGCTGCCGCATTTTGGCGAACAGGCGCTCGGTGGACTCGAAGTCGAGCGCGGCCGAGGACTCGTCCAGGATCAGCACGCTCGGATCGGTCAGCATGGCGCGGGCAATGGTGATCCACTGTTTGAGACTGAGCGGCAATTCGCCCACCGAGTCCGATAGGTCGAGATCGAAGCCGAGCAGTTCTTGCATCAGCGCCGAGGCCTTGGCGATCTTCTCCTCGCGATGCATCGTCCCGCCGAATAGTCCGTCGGATCCGAGATAGAGATTGTCCAGCACCGAGCAGGCGTCGGCGACCAGGACTTCCTGAAAAACGTTGGCGATGCCCATGCGGCGCGCTTCTGCGGGCGATGTCGCTGATTTGCCCAGGATTGAGACCTGTCCGCTGTCGGGCGGCAGCACGCCCGAGACGACTTTGGCGAGCGTGCTCTTACCCGATCCGTTGCCGCCGATGATGGCGTGCACCTCGCCCCCAAACGCACGCAGACTGCAGCCGTTCAAGGCTACAGTCGGGCCAAACGTCTTTCTGACCGACGAGATTTCGACGGTAGGGTGAGCCATAAGGTGCAACCCGGCTTAGGTACTGACATAACACCGGCTGACTTAGCAACGTGCCGTCCCGCTTTTCACTGGGACGGCACATTGTGGGTTAATTGCTAAGCTTAAGGTTTGAACGCTTCCGGATCGGCCGGGCGCAGGAAAAACTGGTCGAGATACTTCTTGCCGGCCCAGCTCTCGATGCCGACATTGAACCAGCCGTCCGAGTCCTCGTTGCAGTTTTCATCGAGAACTTTGGTCAACTGCTCGCCGCTCAACCCCTGCGGACGGGTGAGGATCGATTGCACCTTGGGACCCTGTCCCTCAAGTGTGCGCATCATGACATTCCAGCCAAGTTCGAAGTCGTCGCCGGGAGGCCAAGCGTGGATCGTCGAGGAAATGAATTTTGGATTTTTGCGCCAGTAGCACAAAGCGCCGAGTTCGCCGCCGACCGTGATCGGCACCATGTCGCGACCGCTTTGCTTGAGCGAGCGCAGCGCGCCAAGTTCGGATGCCGACTGAATGATGATGCCATCCAGCTTACCGGGGTTGGTCGCCAGCCACTTCTGGATCTCGGTCTGGGCGACCTGGTCAGTCCACATGCCAGCGACCTGGCCCGCGACCTTGATATCTGGATACTTAGCAAGGGCCTTCAGCACACCGACGTTCTGCGAGTCCGATGCCGAAGCGCCGGGGATGCCCTCGACGATGAGAACGTTGCCTTTGCCTTTGATTTCATTGGCCATCCATTCGCCGAGCATCTGGCCACCGACGACGAAATTGGCTGACGTATTGACCGCGAACGGCGAGGTCAGATAGCCGACTGCCGAGAACACAGGCACGCCCTTGTCATGCGCATACTGAACGGTCTGGTTCAGCGCGGTCGGGTTCGAGCAGCAGACGATGATGGCGTCCGCCCCCTGGTCGACCAGCTGGCGCATCTGCTGGATCTGCGTCGAGTCGTTGAGGTTCGACTGCGTGATGATGACGTCCTTCACCAGGCCGAGCTTCTTCCACTTCGGGATCACCACTTCCGTCAGGCGCTTCATCACGTCGGCGCGCCAGGTGTTGCCGGCGTAGGAGCTGGCATAGCCGATGGTCCACGGCGGCGGGTTCTTGGGCTTGAAATCGCGGTAGGCGCTCTCGCCGATGGGTTGCATCGGATCGATGTTCGCTGCGTTGTAAAGCTCGTCCTGAATTTCCTTCGGCAGCTCGCTGACACCGCCAGCCAACGCAGGCGTGCAGATGCCCGCCGCCGCGAGGAACGAGGCCGAGAGCAGCCATTTAGCTATCGTGTGCTTCAAGGTTTCCTCCTCAATTGCGCGGACGAGTGCCGCGTTACCATTTGTGACCAAAGGGTCGGTCAGACTGGGTTATCGAGCGCAGCTCTGGCCAAGTGGTAATACAATTTGCGAATACGCTGTATAGCCGTGGGCTATGGTGCGCGCCATGGCGTGGCAACGGCTTGTGGCCTGGAACCGAGTTTGCGTTGACCTTACCACAGGTCATTGTCATGCTTGGCGAGCGGTTGGCCGCTTTGGCCTATCGGTAGGCTCCGAACCCGAGGTGGGGTCAATTGTCCAACAGTCGCAAAGCAAATTCCTCCAGCTGGTCGACGTTGCTGTTTGTGCCAGGCGACAGGCCGGAGCGCTTCGCCAAGGCAGCCGCCAGCGGCGCCGATGCCATCATAATCGATCTGGAAGACGCCGTGCGGTCAGAGTCCAAGGGCTTTGCACGCGTTGCTCTTTCGGAGTTGCCCAGGTTGGCGTGCACCGTCTTTGTGCGTATCAACCCAGTGGGATCTGCCGAATGGGGGCCCGATCTTGCTGCTGTCGCTGGGGCGGCGATTGACGGTGTTGTTGTACCCAAAGCCGAGGAGCCTCGGCATCTGGCCGAGGTGGCGCGCAACATCGGCGCAGCAAAAATCATCCTTCCACAGATCGAATCGGCGCGCGGACTTGACAATGCGCGCGACCTGATTGCTGCGGAGGGCGTCGTCTGCGCCGTCTTCGGTCATCTCGACTTTTCAGCCGATCTTGGTTGCGCGCCCGAAAGCGACATCGTGACCTTCGCCCGAGCAATGCTGGTCTATCAATCGCGCCTCGCGAACAAGGCTGCGCCGATTGACAGCGTGACCGTTGACCTGTCGTCCGAGTCCGCGCTGTTGCGCGACGCACAACGGGCGCGCGACTTCGGCTTTGGCGGGAAACTGTTGATCCATCCCAAACAGGTCGAGCCGGTGCGGCGGGCGTTTGAGCCGACTACGGATGAACTCACCTGGGCGTCGCGGGTCCTTGAAGCCGCGGAGGCCTCGCCCTCTGGCGCGCTCCTGCTCGACGGCAAAATGATCGACAAACCGGTGCTGGATGCAGCGCGGCGGACTCTCGCGCGGGCAAATAAGGGCGTCGGCTGATCGGTGGCGAGCGTGTGAACGATCCGCTGCTCGTAGCGAGAATCGCTGTGTTGGTGTTCCAGAACGGCGCGCGCCATCCGCACATGACGGTGGCGCAAAACATCGATTTTACGTTGCGACTGAATGGTATGTCACGCGCCAAAACTTCTCGCGTTCAACGACCGCGAACGGGCCGCCGGGCAGGCGATGGTCTCCCTCATTGAGCGGCCGTCACGTCTGAACGACCGGAACAGACGAATTCGCGGTGCATCAAACAGGACGACAGCCAGATGAAAATCACCAAGATCACGGCCTATCAGGTGGACCTGCCGCTGAAAGAGGGGCGCTACTCCTGGTCCAACGGCAACGCGGTCGAGGTCTTCGACGCCACGGTGGTATCCGTCGAGACCGATGCCGGCATTACGGGGTGGGCGGAATGCACCCCGCTCGGTTCGGCCTATCTGCCGGCCTATGCCGGCGGCGTTCGCGCCGGGCTGAAGGAGCTGGCACCAAAACTGATCGGCCTCGATCCGCGCGAACTGGGCATCCTCAACCGGCGCATGGACGAGGCGCTGCGCGGACACCCCTACGTCAAGTCGCCGATCGACGTCGCCTGTTGGGACATCCTCGGCAAGGCGAGCGGGCTGCCGGTGGTCACGCTGCTCGGCGGCCGGCAGATGGAGGACATAAAACTCTATCGCGCCATCAGCCAGGAAGCGCCGGAGGTCATGGCCCGCAAGATCACCGGCTACCGGAACGAAGGCTATGGGAAATTCCAATTGAAAGCCGGCGGATCAGCTGATGATGACGTGGCCCGCATCAAAGCGTGCCGCGCTGTGCTGGCGCCGGGCGAAGTCTTGATCGCCGATTCGAACACGGGCTGGACCATGCATGAAGCGGCGCGCGTGGTGAACGCAGTCCGCGACGTCGACGTCTACATCGAACAGCCCTGCCGCACTTATGACGAGTGCCTGGCCGTCCGCCGCAGGACGTCTCTGCCCTTCATCCTTGACGAGACCATCGATGGTATCGACGTCCTGCTGCGCGCCATCGCCGACAACGCTATGGACGCCATAAATCTGAAGATCTCGAAAGTCGGTGGTCTGACGAAAGCCCGGCAGATGCGCGATTTGTGCGTCTCGGCCGGAATCGCCATGAACATCGAAGACACCTGGGGCGGCGACATCGTCACGGCTACCATCGCCCACCTCGCCCAATCGACACCGGAGGAATTTCTCTTCGCATCCACGGACTTCAACAGCTATGGCACCAAGGACATCGCCGAGGGCGCACCCAAACGCAAGGACGGCAAGCTGCGCACGAACGACCGCCCCGGTCTCGGGATCGAACCGATCCTGGCCGCGCTGGGTGAGCCGGTGCTCTCTATTGGATAGCGCGCTGTCACTTATGTGGTTGCGATCGCGGTGTAATCTAAGGGACCTATCGTCGTTTTCCTTGGGTGTCCTGCTGTCGGCGCTCCTCACGCTTCGACCACATCCACCGCAATGCTCAGCACCTGATCGCTACCGCCGAGCAGCACGCCGCTGACCGGGCTGACGTCGTCATAGTCGCGGCCACAGGCGACGGTAATGTGCTCGTCCGTAGGCATCAGCCCGTTGGTGGGATCGAAATCCACCCATCCGTACCCTGGCACCCACACTGATATCCAGGCGTGCGAAGCGTCCGAGCCCTGAAGCTTGATTTTACCTGGCGGGGGACGGGTTAGGAGATAGCCGCTGACATAGCGGGCCGGCAGGCCAAGCGCTCGCAGGGCCGCAAGCGTGAGATGGGCAAAATCCTGGCAGACGCCACGCCGGGTTTTCAGCACGGTCTCAACCGGAGTTGAAACATCCGTGGCCGCCGCATCGAATTTGAACTCGGCGAAGATGCGGCGGGTCAGATCAAACGCGCCTTCCAGCACCGGCCGCCCCCTAGGAAACGACGGCGCGGCGAACGCCAATAGATTTTGCGAAGGTGGCGTGTGGCGGGAGGCGCAGGCAAACTGCAGCACCTCAAGGTCGCGCGCACCGCCTTCGAGGACAGCAGAGCCCGCCACCTGCTCCCACGGCAGGCTGGCCGCCAGATCGAGAAACGCAGGCGCCTCGACCGTCATCGACCCACGCGACAGCACGACCAGCTCGCGGTGCTCCTCCTCGATGATCAGGATCGAGGTTGGATTGCCGAAGTAATCGGTGCGGTCGAAGCGCGAGGCGGGCGCGGGCTCGATCAGCAGGCTGTGCCGGCTGACTGTCTGGCGCGGCAGCAGGCGGGGCGCCAGATGCACGACATGCTGCGACTGCACGACGGGCGTGGCGTAGCGATAACTGGTCCGATGGCTGATGGTGTAGGACTTCACGGCTGCCTCGACCCCGAGCGGATCCAACGCGGCTCTTTCTCGGTGAGCGCGAAATAGCGCCGGCCAATGGCGTCGGACAGTTGCAGCAGCTGGCGGTTCTGTTCACTCAGCAGCGCGACCAGATTTTGCCGCGCGCCATCGGCCCCGGCCGCGCTTAACTGCGTGACATCGGCCATGCGCACGCGCGTCAGCAACGCCATCAGCAAGCGGCTTTCATCGATTCGACCAAGCTGCTGCCCGCCTTGCGGCAGCTGGTCGATGTGGTTCGAAAGCGCCGCAAGCTGGAAGGCCAGGCTGCGCGGGTTGGTCTCATCGATCAGCAGCAGATCGAGCACCAGCAGAAGCTCAGGCGTCTGATGATAGCGCGCCCGGTAGGTCATGAAACTGTCGGCCACGTCGAGCACGAAGACGACGCTGGCCTCGTCATTGTCGTCACGCGCCGCTTGGCCGAAGACAGCCAACATCAGATCACAGATGCCGAGCGCCCGCGCCAGCCGGCGGCCCATATCGAGGAAGGTCCAGCCGAGATTGCGCGTCATGTTCTCGTGCATCAGGCCGTTGAAGGCGGCCAGCGAACTCAACCCCGTATCGAGCAGATCGATGGTCTCGCCGACCGAAGCCGGCGCCGCATCCGGCTGCCAGCCGGGCTGGAGCTGGAAGGTGTTCAGCGTGCGCCAGGCCTCCTGGGACAGCCGGTCGCGCACCAGCCCTGCGATGCGGTGGACCTGCGTCAACGTCTGAGGCAGGCCAAACGGGCGTTTCGCCGACGTCATGAGCTCGTGCGCGCGCGCCCGGACCCGCTGGCCTTCGGTCAGGGCGGCGACCAGCGTATCGGGGTCCGTATCGTCCCGGTTCAGCACCGACTCCAGAGCCCTGCTTACGGCGCCCAGATCCTGCCCCGCGCCAGCGCCATCATCGAGCCGGCCCAGCGACTGGCGCAGCACGCGAAGGGTCCAGTCGGCCCGCTCGGCATAGCGGCCGAGCCAGAACAGGTTGTCCGCCGCCCGGCTCGGTAGCTCGCGTGGGCTGCGCTGGATGCGCACGCTGTCGGCAGCTGGCCGCCACAAACTGTGAAAGGGCGGCTGGACGCCGTCGCCGACCACCCAGACGTCGCGGGATTCGCCGTCGGGTGCGTTGAGCGACACGGCGGCGTCCGGATCGACGGTCATGGCGAGACCGCCCGGCATCACCGCGAAGCCGTTGGGCGTGCGGGTCGCGAACAGCCGCAAGGCATAGGGTTTGGCGGTGAGGCCATCAGGACTGATCGAGGGCGTCGTGCCGAATCCTGTCTTGGCCTCGGCGACAAAGTTGGCGCCGTTGAGCTCCAGCTCGGCCATCAGGTTTCCGCGCGCCTCGGCGGATAGTTTGGCTGGATCGCGGCCAGGGGTCGCTCGTCCCGGGCGGGCCGTGCGCTCGTGGGCGGGCCGGATGATCCACTGGTCCAGGTTGGCGAACACCCGCGTCCGCGCTTCGGGTTCGCCGAGCCACCATTTCACGCCATCGGGGATCAGCAGGTCCTGACCGAACAGGGATCGTGACAACCCCGGCAGATAGGGACCAAGCCCACGATTTTCGGCGATCGCCGAGCCCAGCGCATTGACCGTCAGCTCGGGCTGCCGGCGCACCGCCTGCACCAGGCCGACCGGCCCCAGAAACCCGGCGGGATCAAGTTCAAGGGGATCGGACGCGCCGCCGGCGACGCAGCGCACGATCAGGTCTATCGGCTTCAGCCCCTCAAGCGTTTTCAGGAAAACGTACTCGCCGTCGACCTTGAGATCGCCGCCCTCGACCAGCAGAAAGCCTAGATAGCGCGCCAAGTAGGCATGGCTGAAAAAGTCGTTGTGGTGCGGACCCGGCGTGAGCAGCGCTATGGTCGGATCGGCGCGATTGCTGCGGCGGGCGAGGTTTCCCTGCATCTGCTCGAAGAACGGCGCCAGCCGCAGCGCGTTCGAGGCCGTGAACATGTCGCCCGCAACATGGGTGTGTACTGTGCGATTGGCGATGGCATAGCCAATGCCGGCCGGCGTCTCGGTGTGGGTGTCGATGACGCGCCAGCGCCCGTCCGGACCGCGCGCCAGGTCGGTGGCGAAAAACTGGATGAACCCGCCGCCGCTAGGCAGGCCATGGCAGGCGCGCAGGAAGGACGGGTCGTTGAAGATCAGCGATGACGGGATTTGGCCCGACGACAGCAGATGTTGCGGCCCATAAGCGTCGGCGACGATGCTTTCGTAGAGGTGAGCGCGCTGGATGATGGCGGCTTCCAGCACCCGCCATTCGGCTGATGGCAGGATCAGCGGCATGAAGTCGACCTGCCAAGGCGGGGACGTGGTGTTGGGATCGGCGAACAGGTCATGCGCAATGCCGGTTTCGCGGACCCGGGCGGCAAGGCGGTCGATACGGTCGTTGCGGGCATCCGGCCCGAGCGCATCGAGCGCGGCCAGCAACGGCCACCACTGCGGCTGGATCGCGCCCGTCCCGCCGGTCAGTTCGTCATAGCCGCCGGGCTCGACGCGGTAGCCCGCGGCAGATTGATCGTGACGGACGGGCGGGGCAGCGCGGACGATGGCATGTCGGGCGGTTGGGACTCGTTGTTGGATGGGTTTGCGGGGACACAGTACTGGTTGCATTTGGCGTGTCTAGCGTAGGGGATCGGTGTCAGGATCTTGCGGCTCGCAAGTGCCTAACACCCAGTTGGCGTCGGACTGGGTGTCAGGCACTTATTGCTGGCCGGGCGCCGGCGCGTCGCCGCAGGATCGGCGCCAGCGCAATAAGGTCCTGACACCGCACCTCAAACCGGCCCTTTGCCCGTGGTGCTAAAAACTACAACGGTGTCACCTTGGGCTTGTCCCGAGGATCAATCATGCAGCATATTCAATCATCGCAATTGTGAAAATGAGACGATCGGGTTGCAGTCCTGTTTGGAAAATGGGTCTACGATGAACATATTGTTGTGGGTTCTGCAGGGCGTCGCCGCGCTCCTGTACAGTTCGTCGGGTGTTATGAAGGTCTTCATGTTCGACAAGGTAAGCCAGGACGTCCAGTCCTTTGGCGCGTTGCCGCGAGAAGCCTGGATGACCTTGGGCATCTTGGAACTCGTGTGTGTGGTAGGGCTGATCGTCCCCGCCGCGCTGCATTGGCAACCGTCGCTGACGATCCTGGCTGCCGCGGTGTTAGCCGTCGAAAGCCTCGTGTTCGTCGGAGTGCACGTCAGGTACCGCGAGATTACGCCCATGTTCTTGAGCGGCGTGCTGGGGCTCCTTATGGCGTTCATCGCGTACGGCCGGATGGTTCTGACGCCAATCTTTTGACCGGCGACCGTCCGAAAACGTCGGGCAGTAGTTGTAAGTTGGGTCAAGCGCGCGGCACCGGTGTCAAGAACTTGCGGCTCGCAAGTGCCTGACACCCAGTCGGCCCCGGACTGGGGGTCAGGCACTTATTGCTGACCGTGCGCCGGTGCGTCGCCATAGGATCGGTGCAAGCGAAGTAAGGTCCTGACACCGGCCGCCAAACCTTACCCCTTCCCGTGCTGCGCCACGTAATCGCGCAGCGCTTCGTTGATGCGGGTCTGGTAGCCGACGTCCGACGTGCTGTGCTGGCGGAACCACTCGATCAGGTCGGCATCGATGCGCAACGTTATCTGCTTTTTGATGGGTCGATAGAACAGGCCACGCTTGCCGCTGCTCCAGTCCAGCTGTTCGGGGATCAGGTCCGTCCTGATCTGGTCGTCGGGGATCGCTGCCACGGCGGCGAGCGCCGCCTCTTGTTTGGCAGTCAATTGCTTGTTCCGGGTCATCTTCAAAGGCGGTCTGATCGCGCGAGGTGGGGACATGATCTTCATCTTCGGCCAGCATCGACGGTGCGGTCAAGCACAGCCGGCTCGCGGAAGATGAAGTTCGTGTCCCCGTTGGCTGCATGGCAGAGGCCAACGGGGACACGAACCTCATATTCGGCGTCGGGCGGTGGTGTTCCCCCGCAAGTCCGTACACCGCCGATTATGACGATCATGTCCCCACCACCGCCCGCCGCAAATCCAGCGTCAGCGGGAAATCGCGGTGCACGCCGAGCCGCTTGACCACCATCGGCCCAGCCGTGTGGCCCATGGCCTCGAAGCGGGACAGGCGGCGACCCTCCGCCTCGTAGCTGTTGACCGGGAATAGCTCGGCATTGCGGCCGCCGGGATGCGTGACGTGATAGCGGCAGCCGCCTACCGAGCGGCCGAAGCGCATATCGACGATGTCGAATGTCAGTGGGCCTTGCAGCGGGATGGAGGGATGCAGGCTGGAGGGTGGACTCCAGGCTTTGAAGCGCACGCCGGCGACGCGCTGGCCCTTTGTACCGGTGGCGGTCAGCGGGATTTCGTAGCCGTTGCAGGCGATGACGTAGCGGTCGTCCATGGGGCCGGTGACGAGCACCTGCAGGCGCTCGACCGCTGAGTCCACGTAGCGGGCCGTGCCGCCGGGCGCGCCCTCTTCGCCGAGCACATTCCAGGGCTCCAGCGCTTGGGCGATCTCCAGCGTCAGCCCGGCATGTTGCACCTGACTGCAGCCAGGAAAGCGGAAATCGAGGTGGGGCCGGAACCAATCGGCCGAGACTGGGAACTTGGCGCTGCTGAGGTCGTGGATGACATCCAAAAAGTCGGCCCAGACGAAGTGGCCGAGCATGAAACGATCATGCAGCGCCGTCCCCCAGGGGATGAGTTTGGCCTTGTACGGACGCTCCCAGAACCAGGCGATCAATGCGCGCAACAGCAGTTGCTGGGCCAGCGACATCTGCGCATGCGGCGGCATCTCAAACGAGCGGAATTCGACCAAGCCGAGACGGCCCGTCGGGCCATCAGGTGAGAACAGCTTGTCAATGCAGATTTCCGCCCGGTGCGTGTTGCCGGTGACGTCGATCAGCAGATTGCGGAAGATGCGGTCGACCAACCAGGGCGGGGTGAACGCTCCGCTGGCTGGATCCGGGATCTGGGCCAGCGCGATTTCCAATTCATACAGATTGTCGTGACGCCCCTCGTCCACGCGCGGGGCCTGGCTGGTCGGGCCGATGAACAGGCCGGAGAACAGATAGGAGAGGGACGGATGATTCTGCCAATAGGTGACCAGGCTCGCCAGCAGATCAGGGCGGCGCAGGAACGGGCTGTCCTCGGGCTTGATGCCGCCGAGCACGATGTGGTTGCCGCCTTGGGTGCCGGTGTGCTTGCCGTCCAACATGAATTTCTCAGTACCCAGACGGCATGCGCGCGCCTCTTCGTAGAGCGTGGTGGTGATGGACACGGCCTCATCCCAGCTCTTGGCTGGCTGGATGTTGACCTCGATGACGCCGGGGTCGGGTGTGACCTTGATGACGTTGAAGCGCGGATCGAACGGGGGAGCGTAGCCTTCGATGTGCACCGGCTGCCCCGATGCCGCGGCGGCGGCCTCGATGGCGCCGGTCATGGCGGCGTAGTCCTCGGCGTCCTCGAACGGCGGCATGAACACGCAGAGACGGCCGTCGCGCGGTTCTATCGTGAGGGCGGTACGCACTGCGCCAGCAATTTCGGACGTTGGCAGCGCAATCGACGCGCCCGCCTGAAGCGTCACGGCGCGGCGCTCTTGCAGCAGCGCGCGGCGCGCCGGCAGGGGCGCACGCGGACCCATCGGATCGGCGGGCCCGACATGGGGAAAATCACCTTCGGCGAGGTACGGCAGCGCGCCTAATGGCAAGCGAAAGCCGACCGGCGAATCGCCCGGCTGCAGATAGAGCCGTTCGCGCCGCAACGCCCAGCGCTCCGTCATCCAGGCCCGACCGCGATCCTTGCTCTGCCACGCCTGCACCGGCAGCACATACGCACGCGCGGCATCGAGCCCCTTGGCCAGCGCGCGCACCAGTTGCGCCCGCGTGACGGCGTCGGCCAGCCGCTTGTCGCCGGGCTCCAGGTTCAGCGGCAGTTTCTGTTCCACCAGCAGAAAATGCGCGGGGTCTTCATAGGCGGCGATGGCGCTGTCGGCCGGCAACCCAAGCTGCGCGCAGAGCTGGCGCGAAAAGGCATTTGCGGTTTCGATGGTCGCGGGCTTATCCGTCCGTTCACGGGCAATATGCTCCGTGTTCTCCCAGAGCGGTTCGCCATCGGTGCGCCAATAGCAAGCGAAGGACCAGCGCGGCAGCTGCTCGCCGGGATACCATTTGCCTTGGCAGTAGTGGAGGAGACCGCCGGGAGCAAAGCGTTTTTGTAAGCGGCGGATCAGATCCTCCGCATAACGCCGTTTGGTCGGCCCCACGGCGTCGATGTTCCATTCCGCGCCCTCGGGATCCTCGATGGCGACGAAGGTTGGTTCGCCGCCCATGCTCAGGCGCACGTCGCCGGCGGTGAGGCGGGCCTCGACTTTTGCGCCGGCCGCGAGAATAGTCGCCCACTGCGCATCGTCGTAGGGCTTTGTCACGCGCGGCGTTTCGAGGATGCGATCAACGCGCATGTCGAAGGCGAATGTCACCTCGGCCCGGTCGTGCGCGCCCGTGATCGGCGCCGCGCTGGACGGGTTGGGCGTGGCGGCGAGCGGAATGTGGCCCTCGCCCGCCAGCAGCCCCGAGGTCGGATCAAGCCCGATCCACCCGGCGCCCGGTACATAGACTTCCGCCCAGGCATGCAGGTCGGTAAAATCCTTCGTCGTTCCTGCAGGGCCGTCGAGCGGCCTTTCGTCCGGCTTCAGCTGGATCAGATAACCCGACACGAAGCGGGCGGCGAGGCCAAGCCGTCGCAAAATCTGCACTAGCAGCCAGCCGGAATCGCGGCACGAGCCGGAGCCCGTCGTTAGCGTCTCCTCCGGCGTCTGCACGCCCGGCTCCATGCGGATGAGGTAGCCGATATCCCTGGACAGTTTGCGATAGAGTTCGATCAGCACGTCGATGGTGACGTTGCTGGTGATGCCGAGATCGCTGATGTAGCGGTCGAATTTGGGCGTCCCGGCCAAAGGCTCCATGTTGGGTTTCAATTCGGCGGCAAGCACGGGATCATATTTGAACGGCCAAACCTCGACGGTTTCATCGACAAAGAACTCGAACGGGTTGATCACCGCCATGTCAGCGACCAGGTCGACCGTGACGGAGAATTCGTCCGTAGGCTCCGGAAGTATCACGCGCGCCTGGAAATTGCCGAATGGGTCCTGCAGCCAGTTCAGCCAGTGCGTGTCCGGCGTCACCTTCAGCGAATAGGCCAGGATCGGCGTGCGGCAATGCGGGGCCGGACGCAGGCGGATGGTCTGCGGCCCCATGGCGATGGTGCGATCATACGTGTACGCCGTGCGATGCGTCAGGCTGGCGTGAATGGTCATCGGGCTTGTGGCTCCGTGAAGAGGGTCTGCGCGCGCTGCGTCAGGAGAGCGTCAGCGATTGCGTTTGCGTCTGTGCGGCTGGCTTTTCGGGGGCCGGCGGCTCCAGGGCAAAAAAAGTCTGGCTCAGTTCCGCCGTCAGCTCGATCAGCTGCTGCTGCAGCCAGTCGTTGACGTCGTGCAGCCGCCCAACCAGATCGGGATCGTCAGCCGCCGTCCCGAGGCCGTTGATCAGATCATCAACCTGCTCAAGAGCGCGCCCCGCCTGACGCAATCCGTACACGCGCCGCAGATCCTCAAGCACGCTCTGGATGTTGTCGACGCAATAGGCGATCGAGCGCGGCTGGCTGGCGTTGGCGAGCAGGAAGCGCGCCACCTTGCCGGGATCGGCGCCGCGCGGCTCATGCCGCCGGAACGCCTGGTAGGCCGCAGCAGAGCGCAAGATCAGGGCCCAGAATGTGGTGTCGGCGATGCCTTCGCCGCCGTTTTTCCCGGTCGCAAGCTGAGCGAATTTAACGTCCAGCAACCGGCTGGTCTGGTCGGCGCGCTCGATCATCAGCCCAAGCTTGAAGAACCGTTCGCCCTCGTCGCGATAGAGCGTGCTTTCGGCCACACCCAACTGCGCATAACAGCCGACCTTGATCACACCGCAGGTGCGCGCGAGCGTCACGACATCAAAATCGTCCTCGCCAAGCGCCAGCATCCGGTTGTGGAAACTGTTGAGTTGCGTCCACATGTCCATCGGGATGATGGCCCTGAGCGCACGAGCATTTTCGCGCGCGGCCTTGATGCAGAAGCGGATCGAGGCCGGGTTGTCCAGATCGGCGACATAGAATTGAATGACGCAAATCAATTTGTGACGCTACGGGGTTCGCAGCGCCACGCAATGCCAATCTGGTATGATCTTAGAAATCTGCCGATATTTTCAGCGACATGCCGCGATGCTATGCAAGCCTTTGACGTGTGACCGAGCGACCGACCAGTGCTGACATCAGCGCAATGGTCTTAAACGGACATGTACCGGCGGACATCGACCTCGATCATCTCGGCACGGGTCCCTGCCAATACGATCCGCCCACGGTCCATAACGACGAAACTGTCTGCGAGGTCGCGGGCGAATTCGAAGTATTGCTCCACCAACAGGATGGCCATGTCGCCGCGCGCCTTCAGGAACTCTAGGGCACGGGCAATATCTTTGATGATCGAGGGCTCGATGCCTTCTGTGGGTTCGTCGAGGATGAGCAGGCGCGGCCGCAACGTCAAGGCGCGCACGATGGCGAGTTGCTGCTGCTGGCCACCGGAAAGATCGCCGCCGCGCCGGCGCAGCATGTCTTTCAGCACCGGGAACAAGTCGTAGATGTAGGGTTCAATCGTATGCTTGCCCCCTGACAGCGCGGCAAGGCCAGTGGCGAGGTTTTCGTGTACACTGAGCAATGGAAAGATCTCGCGACCCTGCGGCACGTAGGCGATGCCACGCCGCGCCCGTTCATAAGGCGCAGGGCCGGCGATTGGTTTGCCATTCCACTCGATCTGGCCGGCGGTGGGTTTGAGGTGGCCGACGATGGCTCGCAACAGGCTGGTTTTGCCGACGCCATTGCGGCCGAGCACGGCGGTCACCTGGCCCAGATGCGCATCGAGCGAAACGCTGCGGAGGGCCTGCGCGGCGCCATAGTGCACATCGAGACCGCGCACGCTGAGGCCAGTGAGAGCGTCCCTATCGGCCAAGATACACCTCGATCACCCGTTGCTAGTTTGACACTTCGTCCAGCGTCCCCGCGGCCAGCACGCTGCCCTCGTGCAGGCAGGTGACCTTCACCCCGAGGGCGCGTACAAACGTCATGTCGTGTTCTACGACGACCACGGAGCGTGTCTTGGCGATCTCTTTCAGCAGCGACGCGGTGGTTTCCGTTTCCGCGTCCGTCATGCCGGCGACAGGTTCGTCGACGAGCAGGAGTTTCGGGTCCGGGGCCAGCAGCATGCCGATCTCGAGCCATTGCTTCTGGCCATGGCTGAGATCGCCCGCGGGCCGGTAGACCTCGTCCGCCAACGCAACGCGTTCCAGCACTTCGTCGATCCGCTCGCGCGTGACGCGGCCGCGCGCGCCGAAGATGGAGCTGATGGCGCCACGCGGCCCCTTCAGCGCCAATAGGATATTGTCGCCGACAGTCTGGCTCTCGAACACGGACGGTTTCTGGAACTTTCGCCCGATCCCGGCATCCGCGATCTCTGCGACGTCCATTTTCAGCAGGTTACACGTGCCCCGGTTGTAAAAGGCCGTGCCGGTATCGGGCCGCGTCTTGCCCGTGATGACGTCCATCATGGTGGTCTTTCCGGCGCCGTTCGGGCCGATGATGGCGCGCATTTCGGATAGGCCGATGATCAGCGACAGGCGGTTAAGCGCCTTGAAGCCATCGAAGCTCACCGAGATATCGTCGAGATAGAGCACGGCCGAGGTGGTCGGTTCGTGCGACGTGTCAAGGGCTTGTGGCTCATAGGCCAGGGCGGGACTCATTCGGCAGCCTCCGGTATTGCGGCGGAAACGGCGGGGCGGCGCTTGATCAGATCACGAATGGTTCCTCCGGCGCCCATCAAGCCTTTTGGCAACGCCAGCGTCACCGCGACGAACAATCCTCCGAGTACGAACAGCCAGAACGGAGCAAGCATGCCAGTTGTAACGATGGTCTTGAGATAGTTGACGCCGACGGCGCCCAGCACGGCGCCAATCAGCGTGCCGCGCCCGCCAACTGCCACCCAGACCACGGCTTCGATGGAGGCTTCTGGCCGGAACTCGGACGGGTTGATGATGCCGATCATCGGCACATAGAGCGCGCCGGCGATACCGGCCATGACGGCCGAAACGGTGAAGGCCAAGAGCTTGAAGTTTTCAACCCGGTAGCCAAGGAACCGCACGCGGGATTCGGCATCGCGGGTGGCGACCAGAACCTTTCCGTAGGCGGATGTGACCAGTACGCGAGCTACCAGGTAGCTGCCGGAGAGAGCGATGATGGTTGCCACCAGAAGCGCCGCGCGCGTTCCGGACGATTGCAGCGGCAGGCCCAAAATATCCTTGAAATCGGTGAGGCCGTTGTTACCGCCAAAGCCCATGTCGTTGCGGAAGAACGCGAGCATCAGCGCATACGTCATGGCCTGGGCGATGATCGAGAGATAGACGCCGGTGACCTTGGAGCGGAACGCTAGACCGAAGTTCCTGCGCTCTGAAGCAGTCCGCAGGGTCTATTTCTCTTTTGCGCCAAGGGGTTCGACACCGGACTTCATCGTCTGTGAGGGCTAATTGTGCCCATGTAATGCGACGCAATGACTCACGGCATGTCGGGGCGGATCAGCTATAGTGCCCCCATGTACATCGACATCGTCCCGAACCGGAAGTCGCCGCCCGCCATTCTGCTGAGCGAGAGCGTGCGCGACGGCAAGCATGTCAGGAAGCGCACCATCGCCAACCTGTCGGCGCTGCCGATCGCGCAGGCCGAGATGATCCGGCGTGTGCTGAAGGGGGAGCGGCTCGGCCCGGTCGAGAGCGCGCTGGAGGTGACGCGCTCGCTGGCCCACGGCCATGTCGAGGCCGTCCGTATGGCGATGAAGCGGCTGGGCTTCGATAAGCTGATCGACGCCAAGGCGTCGCGTGAACGTGACCTGGTCGCCGGCCGCATCATCGCGCCCGAAGCCAGCGAACTCGACAAGGTCAAGGCCATGGTGATGGCCGGCCGCCTCGCAGGCCGCGACAAGATCGGTGTGCGGATCGGCAAGGTGATCGGCAAATACAAAGTCGCCAAGCACTTCGATCTCGACATCCAGGACGGCGCCTTCGGCTTTGCAATCAATGACCAACGCGTGTCTGCCGAAGCCGCGCTGGATGGCCTCTACGTCATCCGCACCAGCGTTTCAGCCAGCGACATGAGGGTCGAAGCCGCCGTCCTGAATTACAAAAAGCTCGCCGGCGTCGAACGCGCCTTCCGTACACTGAAGGGCGTCGACCTGCACGTGCGCCCGATCCGCCATCGCCTCGAAGGCCGCGTGAAAGCGCACATCTTCCTCAGCATGCTCGCCTATTATGTGCAGTGGCACATGCTTCAGGCTTGGGCGCCGCTGACGTTCAAGGACGAAGCCGAGGCCGGCGTGAGCCGCGAGCGCGATCCGGTCGCCCCGGCCAAGCGCTCGCCGGCTGCGCTCGACAAGGTGCACACGCGCACGCTTGCCGATGGCACCCCGGCGTTTGGCTTCACGCGCCTGCTCGGCCATCTTGCCACCGTCGTGCGCAACACGCTGCGCCCGGCCGGCGCGAAGGCTGGCGAAGCAACCTTCGACCTCACCACACGGCCAAATCCCAAGCAGCAACAGGCGCTCGATCTGAAAGCCGCAATCCCCGTGTAGACAGTCGCGATCACCGCGCTTTGATCTCAACCGATTGAAGCGCAAGGGGAATCGTCAACCAAGAGCTAGGAACTTCGGACTAAAATCTTCAGATACCCCGGCGTCAGGCGGGATTTTCGGGAGGCGGACATAGTGCGCAATGGAAGTCAACTTCAGCACGGGCAGAGCCTCAACCAGTTCCTGGCGAGCTTCTGCACGCAGGCGCAGTGCGAGGCGGCGATGCAAGCCTGAGTCGTCGCGATGGCCGTGGAAGCGGTGGTCGGGTCGCTGTTTCGCGATCTGGAACGGTGATGCCGCTACCCGCGTGCAACCTTCTTGCGAGGAGCGCGGCGCGGCTCTTTAGATGCGGCGACGGCGCGCTTTGCGACTGCCGCGACGGGAGGCGCAACGACTGGCTTCCGCACCACTTTGGCCTTGCGCCCACCCTCACTCTTCATGGTTTTCGCGACCGCCTTGAGTTTTCGGCCCATGGCAGGGACGGCTGCGTCCGGCGGGAGTTCGGCTTCGCCGGCCATGTCCAGACCGAACAACGCGGCCATATCGTCATCAGCCAGCACATTCTTGGCCGTGGCCGCTCGATGAGGCGCCGCCATTGTCGCACCGGCGTCCGCTATCATGTCCTTGGCGTCGACCCCGCGCAGCACGAACAGCAGCTCCGGCTGGGCATCGAGCCGCGCGCCAACACCATAGAGTGCGGCGGCGACATGCTTGCACATGTCGGCCCAATCCGGGCAGCTGCAGCTAAGCTTGATCGCTGCGGGAGCCGGGAACAGCCCGTCACCTTCGCGGCAGACACGGTCCATGACGCCCTTGGCGATGCGCCCTTGCAGCAGTTCGACCACGCTGTCGATATTTCCGGCGCAATCTCCACAGATCGCCTTCCAGGCCGGCGCCGCCACCGGCGCGATGGTGATCTTGATCTCGTAGAGTTCCGAGCCCATCACCTTGGCGGTGATCTCGCCCTTGGTCATCTGCAGATCGAGCACCGAGCCGTTGCGCACATAGGTGCGGCCGCGCGGCAGGCGGCTCTCGTAATCGGAGTAGCGCTCCAGGTTCTCGCACCAGGCCTTGCCCCAGAAACTCTTCGCGATGGTCCGCCCTTCAATGACGACCGGCGCAGCCACGCCACCGCGCTTGCGCATTCCGGCGAGCACTTTGGCTGCCTCGGCGCGGCGCTTGGCAACGGGGACATAGGGTTTCCAGGCAAAGTAGCCCATGCATCAGCCCTCCGTGAGCGCTGCATTCAGATCCAGCGCAACCAATCCCAACAGCTCGGCGTCGCTCATCTCGGTCAGCAGAATTTCACCACCACCGCCATCCAGGAAGTTGCCGGCCAGCTGCTTCTTGTCCTCGATCATCTGATCGATTCGCTCCTCGACTGTCCCGCGACAAACGAACTTGTGCACCAGCACATTGCGTTTCTGCCCGATGCGGAAAGCGCGATCGGTCGCCTGCGCCTCCACCGCCGGGTTCCACCAGCGGTCGAAATGGACCACATGCGAGGCCGCCGTGAGATTGAGGCCGGCGCCGCCAGCCTTAACAGAGAGCACGAAGAACGGCGTCTCGTCGTCGTCTTGAAAGCGCTGCACCAGTCCCTTTCGCTTGGCTACTGGCGTTTCGCCGGTCAGCACCACGCCAGGCCGGCCGAAAATATCCGCCAGGAACGCAGCGAGCGGGGCCGTGGTCTCCTTGAATTGTGTGAACAGCAGCATTTTTTCCTGGCGCGCGGCGATCTCCTCGGCGATCTCGCGCAAGCGGGCGAGCTTGCCGCTGTCGTCCTCGCCCCACGCGCCATCGCCGAGCCACTGCGAGGGATGATTGCAGATCTGCTTGAAGCGCATCAGGAACGCCAGCACCAGCCCGCGCCGCTGCATGCCGTCGGCCTGTTCGAGCTGCTTGGTCAGCGCCTCGACGGACTGCTGATAGAGCGCCGCCTGCTTGCGCGAGAGCGGGCAATAGGTTTTCACCTCGGTCTTGTCCGGCAGGTCGGCGATGATGCTCTTGTCGGTCTTGAGGCGGCGCAAAATGTAGGGTTTCACCAAATCGCGCAGCGGCGCATAGGACTTGCCGGGGCCTTCTGCGGCCTCGGCGAGCCGCTTGGAAAAGTCGCCGAACTGCTTGGCCGTGCCGAGCAGGCCGGGATTGAGAAAGTCGAAGATCGACCACAGGTCGCCGAGCCGGTTCTCGATCGGCGTGCCGGTCATGGCAATCCGGCTCAGCGCGTCCAGTTGCTTGACCGCCTTGGTCTGCTTGGCGCCGGGGTTCTTGATCGTCTGCGCCTCGTCGAGCACGGCCAGCCGCCAAGGCGCCTTGGCCAAGCCCGGCGCGCGCAACAATGTGCCATAGCTGGTGATGACGAGATCGACACCGGTGAGACCCGATGCATCGAGCCCTTTCAAGTCCGCAGCGGCCATGGCCGAGGGATGAGCGATAACGGCTGTCAGCCCGGGAGCGAAGCGCTCGATCTCGGCGGCCCAGTTCGACAGCAGCGAGGCCGGCGCCACCAGGAGGCTGGTGCGTCTTTGAGAAGCCGCTACGGCCGGCCGTTCGCGCTTGAGAACCAGCAGCAGCGAGATCACCTGGATGGTTTTGCCCAGGCCCATGTCGTCGGCCAGGCAGGCCCCGAGCCGCAGTTGCGCCAACAGATGCAGCCACTGCACGCCGGCTAGCTGATAGGGCCGCAGTGTCGCCTTCAGGTCCGCTCCCGGCGCCACGCGGCCAGCGCTGTCGGGACTGCGCAGCGCCGCCAGCGTCTCGGCCAGCCAGGGCCCGGCGACAGTTTCGCTCCAGTCGGCCGATGCGGCCTGGCTGCCGGCCTGGCCTCCAATTGCGGCGCCCGACACCAACCGCATCGCCTCGGCAAACGAAAGTCCGTCCGCGGCGGCGCGCTGCTCGACCGCCCGGAACTGCTCCAAGGTGCGCGACAGCCGCTCGCGATCGATCTCGACCCATTTGCCGCGCACCAGCGCCAGCCCGTCCGACGACGCCAGCAGATGCTCGATTTCTTGCTCCGTGAGGTCGTCGCCATCGAGCGAAACGGCCAGATCGAAATCAAGCATAGCGTCCAAGCCGAAGCGCGAGGGCGCCGCCGCACCCACCGTGGTCTTGACCTGTGGCCGCGACGGCCGGCCCATGCGCCAAGTCGCCGGCATGCGCAAAACCACACCGGCCGCCTCCAATGCGGGCACGTCGCGCAGCAACTGCATGGCGTCCGTCGGCGTCCAGCGCAGCGGGTGATAGATCTCGCCGGCATCGACCATGGACTTCAGCCAAGCGCAGTGCTCGGCCGCCCGCTGCACCGGGGTCAACAGCGACAGCAGACGGTCGCGGTCGTTGGCCCCGGCATACTCTTGAAGGGCCTTGCCAAGGGGCTGGTGTTGCGCCCTCCCAGCCGCCGAAAGCTGCGTTGTGTAGGTGGCGAGAAAGGCAAAGGGTGCGTCCGTGTCCTTGCGGTTCTCGGCCAGGTTGAAGTGCACCCGGCCGACCAGGTTCCAAGCCGGACTGCGACCATTGAGGAACCTGTCCATTGGCAGTCCGGCGGCGTCGCGTTCGTCCTCAAAGGCGCGATCCAACTCCTGCCAAAGCTGGCCCAATAGGGCACCGCTGACATACTCGGCGCCTGGCATCGGCGGGACGGCGGCAGCGATCATCTCAAGCGCAACGTGAGAGGGCGGCGCCACCGCAGGCTTGACCGTACCATCGGCGGTTCCGGGCACGGCACAAAGATCCGCCAAGTAGCGACAGGCGAACCGCCGCCAATAGGCCAGAGCCGGCGGCAGCTGCGTACCGACCTCGTCCAACCCCAGCGCCAGGAGGCCGTGACCCGTGCCCCGCCCAAAGGCCGCAAGCAGTCGCTCGGCCCCTTCGGGCGGCGGTGCGCCGGGCTCGCCCACGGCCTGAAGCCGCAACCGGCCGGACGGCGCCAGCACCGGCTCAGCTCCCGCCGGTTTTTCCAATGGCAGCCGTTCGAGGCGATGGCTCACCAGGTCACGCGACATCATGCTGAACGAGCGCAGCCACTGCCGCCGCAGTTGCTGTTATGAGCGCCGCCACGTCGCGGTCCGAACACCCACCGGCGGCCGCCAAGGCTTCGATCGCCGAACACGCCAGTGGTGGGAGCGCCTTGCGATCCTTGAGGGCCAGGAGTTCGGCTGCTGTCACCAAAGTGGCGGCAGCTGGCAGAGAGCCTGCGTTAGCCAGCATGGCGGCAGCGGCGTGACCGATAGCCTTGATCAGGGCCGGCACAACCTCTTCCAAGAAGCCGCTGGCAGACAGAACTCCAGCCATGCGCAACGCCCGCTCGGCTTGGTCTCGCAGCGCGGCCACGCGGGTCCGTGTTGCCTTGGCCGCGTCCTCGTCCTCGGCCTCGGTTTCGGCCAGTCCTGGCGCGCGATGCAGCACACGCACATCCCCACCGGTGAACTGCACGATACCGCTGGACTGCAACCGGCAGAGGGTGAGCCAGTCCGACCGATCAATGATTTCGATCACGTCGTCACTGCCCACGATTTGCGACAGGCGGGTGGCTTCTGTCTTGAGCGCCTGGCGATCCAGGTCGAGCACGGCCAATAGCCGATTGCGGCCATCGGTTCCTGCGCGCGCCTCGATGTACAGGGCATGATCGCCATGACGCCGCCGCAAATCATCCGCCGTCGTCTGTTCCCGCGACGCAACCACCGGCGCTGCGGGCGGCACGGCTCTGGCCACCTGCTCCTGCAGCAGCGCCTGCATGCGCTCGATCATGGCCGCGCGGCCCGACGGCATCTTCAGCCCTGCCAGATCGCCCTGACCGTCCAGCACGCCATCGGCCAGCGCCTGTTTGGACCCCAGTAGATGCAGCATGCCGTGCTCGATCGAGTCCTCGCAGACGAGATTGACCACGGTCACGCCGCGCGTCTGCCCCTTGCGCCAGGCCCGCGCAATGCGCTGCTCCAGTTTGGCCGGATTCCACGGCAGATCGACGTTCACCACCGCGCTCGCGGCCTGCAGGTTGAGGCCGACGCTGCCGCTGTCGGTCGACAGGAACAGCCGGCAGCTGGGATCCTCCTTGAAGCGGATAATCTCGGCGCGGCGGCGCTGCTGCGGCACCGAACCGGTGTGCCAGGCGACCTCAATCCCCATCTCGCCCGCCAGCTCACGGATCATCCCCAGCATGCGCTCCCACTCGGAGAACACGATGACCTTGCGGCCTGGTTCTTCCAGCAGTTCGCCGAGAATACGCTCCAGTTCCTCGAGTTTTGGGCAGACGCGGCAGGTCGGATCGAGGATCGCCGGCGTATCGCAGATCATCCGCATACAGGCCAGAAACATCTGCAGGCGCTCGAACTCCTTGGGCAATAGCGGCCGGCGCTGCGCAATCGCCATCAGGCGCGCGGCCTGACCCTTATAGTCGTCGTAGCGGGCGCGCTGCTCGGGGACCATGGCCACGAAGTAATTCGTTACGGTGCGGCCCGGCAGTTGCCCCTCGACGTCGGCCTTGCGCCGCCGCAGCATGACCGGGGCGACGCGATCACGCAGTCCACTGAGGTTTTTGTAGTCGACCGGACGGCCACGCTCATCGAGGCTGTAAAAATCGCGGTTGAAGCGGAACAGCGGCCCGACCAGTTCGGGATCGAGGTACTGGACGATCGAGTACAGCTCGTCGATGCGGTTTTCCAGCGGCGTCCCGGTCAGCACGAAGGCAAAGGGCGAGCGCAATTGCTTGACGCGCTTGGCCGTCTTGGTCTGCCAGTTCTTGATGCGCTGCGCCTCGTCGAGAATCACGATATCGGGCGCCAACGTGCGATTGATGTCGTCGGCGTCCACCAGCACCTGTTCGTAGTTAACGATGGTGAAAAAGACGGGTGCGACGTATGTGGCCAGCCGCTGCTCGCGCGCTCCGAATACCGACCGCGCCGGCCGGTCGGTGAAGCGGGCGATCTGCTCTTCCCACTCGGCCTTCAGCGAGGCCGGGCACACAATCAGCACGCGTTTGATCTGCTTGCGGCGGGCCAACAGTTCGCAGGCTGCGATGGCCTGCACGGTCTTGCCGAGACCCATCTCATCGGCGAGCAGCGCACGCTCGCCAAACGCCAGATGCAGCATGCCCTCGCGCTGATAGGGCAGCAGCGGCAGCTTCACGAGATCGAATGTGGCCTTGCCGGTCTCGACATCGGTGAGAAATTTTGCACGCGATTTGGCGCGCGACCGTTGGCGCTGCTCACGCTCCAGCCACGGACCGAAGTGCTGCGAGATACGAATGGTTCGGCGCGCTTGAGCGGGCGCCGACGCCCAAGCGGCCAACAGCGCCGCGATCTTGCGAGGATCGTCGGCGATCTGACCTTCCGAGGTCAGGAACGGCCGGAGCCACTCGTGCGCCGAGCGTGCCCCGCCAGCGGGATCGGGCCAGGCGATGGCCGGACGCGGCGTCTGGCGCCGGTCGAGATAGATCTCCACCCGCGCGCTGCCGCTCGCACTGGCCGCGTCAAACGTCGCCGCGTGCTGCGGCCGCAACAGCGCAAGAACGCCTTCGATGTGCTTGCAGGTGCCCAGGCCATTCACCCGGTGATCGATGCAGCCGCACGAATTGGTGCCCCCGTCGAACGCGCGGATTTCCACCTCATAGACGCCGCCACTGTCCGAGCGGACGCGGAACGTGCCGAACACCGGTTGCTTCGGCTCCAGCGCCTCGATCTCGCCGACCTCGGTGCGCCCGCGCCAACGCCGCAGCGCGATCTCATCCTCATCGCTGGTGGCCCAGCCCTGTAGCTGCGGCGGACGGTCCGCAGCCTTGCGGGCATGGCCCGGTTTGGCGGCGGTTGCGGGCTTCGCAGTCCGCACGGAGCGGCCGGTTTCGAGACGGAGCGGTGAGGTTTTGCGCATGCCATAGGCTAAGCGTCTGCGCCCGGCAGCGGCAACGCCCGAACGGCAACACTTTGGCGGTGTCCACAAGTATTGCTGTTCATACGGTGGGGCGGCGCTCAACGGTCGTCGCGACTGCCTCATGGACATGCCTAAAGCCGATCCGTTCTTGTTCCAGCCGCACTGACCGTCCGAGCCGGTCAAACCGCAGGTCAGCATAGAGAACAGCCTCGGGTTCTGTCAGCCGATCCAGAACACCGATATGCGGAGCATCCTCGACAGTCCATTGGGCGCGATGCGCCAGCAGCGTGGCGCGGTCCATCAGCAACGAGCGGGCTCGCGGAACATGGACACGCAAGCGGTCGAGCATAGCAAACCCATGCGTATCAAGATCACCCCAATAGTACAGATCGCCATCGGTGAGCCAGCGCGCAGCCCCGATCAGCGCCACGGCATGGCCAAGGCCAAGCACGACGATGCTGTTCTCGACCGTAGGGAATGCGAGGCCAGTGATCTCGTTCTCGACCACGAACACGCGGGCGACCCCCAGCTTGAGGCCGGCGAACTCATCGACCGGCACCGTCAGATCGGTGAGGCCGCCCAACGCACAACGGTCATCGAGAATCCGAAACCGCACGAGAGCGGGTTTCGCGCGCAATCCGTAGCGGACTTCGAAGGCTTTTGCTCCTGAAACGGACACATCAACAGCGGAAGCAGGCAGGACCACGTCGAGCAACTCGGCCAACACTCCCTTGCGCGCCTCGATGAACTTGCTGTCGATCCCCGCAATGTCGATCTGGCGCAGATAAACATCAGGTCGCGGGTGCGCAGAGAACCACGTCAAGCAATCGAGAATGCGTGGCCAGTCTTGGGCGTGATCGAGCGCGAGCAGGGATCGTTTTGCCAGCCAATCGCGCAAGGCTGGAAATTGTCCCAGCGTCGCAGCGACAATCGCATCAAACGCTTCGGCCTCAATGCTCTTGCCGATCAGCGCAAGAGCGTCGTCCCGCGTCGCCAGGCTCACACCAATCGGCAGGCGGTTGCGGCCAAGCTGGCGGGTGTTGACCTCCTCCCAGGTGATGTCGTAGCCGATCCCCCGTACGGATTTGGCGCCATCCTCGATAGCCATGATCCAGTCGCGAATGGCTTCGAAGCGCTGGCCGAGTTCGCTGGGTATCGGGCGACGTAGCCGCAGGGGCAACGGAAACCGCAATTTGGCGCTGTCATCAATGCCTGCCGCAACCAGAGCCGGCGCAGCTGCCAACAACCGCCCCTGCGTCCACAGTCGCTCAACCTGGCCAATGATATCGTCTGGCTGCGTCCATTCCATCCCGTCAGCCTGTTCGCTGCAATTTGCGGGCGCGATACTCTTCGATTGTCATCGCCAACAATCGCGACCGATTGCCGTCCTTGTTCTCGACGAACCCCACCGCCGCAACAAACGGCTCGATGATGTGGATCTTCTGCAGCGGCGTGACGATCAGCAGTTGCAGTCCCATGGTCTTGAACAGGTTCAGTCCGAAGCGCGCACTATCATCGGAGCCGCGCCCAAAAGCCTCGTCGATGACGACGAAGTGGAACGCGCGCGAGCGCGGCGACTTGGCGTCGATGCCGAACTGATAGGCCAGGCTGGCGGCCAGGATGGTGTAGGCGAGCTTCTCCTTCTGGCCGCCCGATTTGCCGCCGCTATCCGAATAATGCTCGTGCTCGCTGTCGTCCGAGCGCCAGCGCTCGGAGGCCGAGAACACGAACCAGGCGCGCACATCGGTGACCTTGCTCGACCAGCGCTTGTCGAGGTCGGTGGTGCCTTCGCGCCCGCGCAGACGCTCGATGATCTGCCTGACCTGCAGGAATTTTGCCTCCGAATAGCCGGCATCGTCCGAACCCGTCAGGGTATTGTCAGTGCACGCGCGAAGGTCCTGCTGGAAGTCGCGCACTTCGGGATCGGACGTGCTCTGCTCTTCCAGCAGAATGTAGCGGCCACGGTCGTAGTCGATCTCGTGCAGCGACTGGTTGATAACGGCGATGCGCTCGCGGATCTCCTCGGCCTCGCACCGCAGCTGCGATTGGAACGAGGCGATCTCGCGGATGGTGTTCTCGTTCAGCAGCGCCTTAAAGCGCGCCTCGAAGCGCGGCAGGCCATCGCCCTGTAGCGCGACGAGCATCTGGCGGTACTCGCCAGCCGCTTCCACTGAGGCGTCCACCTCGCGCGTCTCTTCGGGCCACTTGTGTGCGTAGTCGCGCATGCCGGCGACGATCTTGTCGCGCAAATGCGCCAGCCTTCGGCTCTCGTTGCCGATCTGCTTTTCGAACCAGTCGCGCATATCGCGCTCGCGGTTGTCGCAAGATTCGACCGTTAACGTATGATCGCCCAGGGCCTCGGCACGCACCGCCTCCAACTTTACAAACGATGCCGCGCGCTTGTCTTCCTCCAGTGTGAGGAGATCGGCCGTCGCCGAACTCTTCTGGCGCTCGGCCTCCGCGCGACGCTCTTCCAGGCGCGAGTGATCGCCGGTGATCTTTTCCAGTGCCTGTTGCGACTCCAGGACGGCGAGCTCAAGCCGTTCGAGCTGCCCCTTCAAGGTCTTTAGAACATCGGAACCTTCTTCCAACTGGCGGCGCTCTGCCTGCAGCCGTTCGATCTCCAGCGCGACGGCGCGCCAGTCAATCTCGGTGTATCCGGTCGAAGCCGAGAGTTGGTGCAGCAGGCCCAACCGCGTCTCCAGCGCCCGCCGCTTGGCGTCCAGCCCGGCAAGTTCGGCGCCGACGGTCTGTATTTGGCTTTGCACCGCCGCAACCGTCCGCTCGAAGGCGGCGATCTTGGCCGCATTCGACCAACCCAGCACAAACTGCGTGCGATCGTCGATCCGGGTACGATCGTCCTTTTCGTGCCGCTTACTGTTGCTCTTGATCTGTCCGGCGCGGGTGATCGCCTTGTCCTCGCGCCGCAGCTCATCCAGGTTGGCGCAGCACACATGATCGAAGCGCTCGTCCAACTCGCGCTGCAGCCAGTCGTAGAACGTGGAGTCGTCTTTGATTGCGAGTTTCTGCGACATGGCGCGCGGATCGCGGCGGGCGCGCAGCACCCCGGTAGTTTTCTGCACCCGGTAATAGACCAGTTTTCCGCGCATCTCGGTGGCGTCGACCCATTGCGCAACTTTGCCGTAGTGCTCGTCCGGCACCAGCACTGACAACGCAAAACCATGCAGCAGGCGTTCGGCCGCGCCTTCCCAGGCGCGCGCGTCTTCGCGCACCTCGATCAGCTCGCCTGCGAACGGCAGGCTTTCCTGTGCCAGCTTCAGCGCCTCGCAAAGATCCCGGCGGATGGCCAGCATGCGGGCGGGAATGTTCGAGCGGCGGCTCTTGAGTGAGGCAAGTTCGTCGGCGCGTTCGTCATGCAGAACGCGGAGTTCCTGCATAGCGACCGATTGCTCCGTGTGCTTATTCTGGATATCGGCCCGGCCAGCATCGGACATGGCGATGTCGCGCTCGATAGCAGTTCGGTTGGCGACGAACGCATCGGCGTCGCGCGGCTCGGCAAGCCCAAGTGCCGTTGCGATGCGCCCATAGCTTTCTGCGCGCCCTTTGCGCTCGCGCTGAACATCCGTACGCGCCTCGATATCGCGCTGCAGGACCGCGATACGATCGCCGCCATTCTCCAGGATGGACTGTTTCAGGCCATCGCGCTCGGCATCCTGCGCGCGGCGTTGTCCTTTCAGCGCGGTCATGCGCTCGCTCAACTTGGCGATGTCACTGGCAAGGCCTGCGATGCGCTTGTCGAGCAGCATGACTTTATGGTTTGCAAAGAACGCACGCAGAGCGTCGCGACTCGTCCGGAGCCCCTCAACCTCGGCCGCGATCAGGCTGTGGCCATCGCAATCGGCTGAGATGGGCGTCAGGCGTTCGATCTGGGCACGCGCCTTCAGCACCGCCTCGTGCGCTCGCGTCAAATCCTCGAAATGCGCGATCATGTGGCTAATGCGCTCTTCGACCGGGAACGGCTCGAGCATATGCTTGCGAACGAATTCGGTGAGATCGCCGACCGCCTTCATCGACACCGTCTGATGGAACAGGTCGAGCGCTTGCTCGCTTTCGATGCCAAAGCGGCGGCGGAAGGCGGCCCCATACTGCGGAAACGCGTCGAAGAGTTCGACGTGGCTCTGTTTGCGCAGCCGCTTGCGCAGCGTATTGATCTCCTTGCCGAAACCGGAAAAATGCTCGGCGATCGAGAGCGCCTTATCCGCCACGACATAGAAGCGCGCCGGTTGGCCTTGCGTGTCCCGAAACCAGAACACTTGGGCCAGTGTCACTGTCTCGCCCAACCCCTCGTTGCGGAAGCGAGCCAGGATGACGGAATAGGTTCCATGGTCGCGCAGGGCGACCGGCTTGGCCGATAGTCCGGCGTCGCCACGCTCGGATTTGTAGTGGCCGAGCACGTAGGATCGGGGATCGCGCTCCTTGGCTTCGGCGCCGGCTGCTTTGTTGAACGCGACTTTCTGGATCGGCACCAGGAGGCTTGTGATGGCATCCACCAAGGTTGACTTGCCCGAACCGATATCGCCGGTCAGCAGCGCGTTGTCGCCACCGAGGTGGAAAGGCCAGATCTGCTTGTCGAAGGTGCCCCAATTCACCACCTCGACCGTGTCCAGCCGCACGCCCAGCCGGGCGGCGGCCGGCCCGATGGCCAAGTCCATTTGGCCGGAGGCCGCACCTTCAGTCATTGGCAGCTCCCATCCTATCCCCCGCCGCTGTCTCTCCATGAGAAACATAGGCCGCCAACCGCTCGTTCAACTGCCCCAACCATTGCGCATCGACGAACGAGCGCAGAATCCGGCGCACTTCGAAGGTTTGTTCCCGCCCTTTCATCTGACGCAGGAAACCAAGCTCGACCACCTTGGTAATATCGCGATCCACCCGGTCCGCCATTTTGGCCTCGTTGGCGGTATCGGGCTGAAACAGCCGCACCAGATCGAGGATCTGCGCCGCCGTCAGCACCAGCCGGGTGTCGCCGCCCCGGGCATCGTGCTCCGCCAGTGACTTGCGCAACAGCGCCAGCATCAGGCTGAGCGAGAAACCGAGTTGACGCCTCGCCACCAGGCGGGGCAATTCCGGTTCGTCGTCCACCTGAGCCCGCTGCCGCAGGAACGCAAACCCCTCGGCCTCGTCGAGCATCAGCTCCAGGCCCAGCACCGCGATATGGTCGCGCACGCGCGCCTGATGGGTGAGCAGGCTCTGCCATAGCGGCCCAGATGCGTCGCGCTCGAAGATGCCTTTCATCAGCAGGATGAGTACTGTCGACAGCTCGTTCGGTGGCGTGGTCATCGGGCAGGACCTGCACCAGTTGCGAGCGAAACCGGACGGGCAAAGATCACCAGCGGCACGCTGGCTTGCCGACGCCGCTCCTGACTGTCAGTCCACACGATGGTTTCGCGTTGGGCCTCGTCGATCACTGCCGCCGAATCTTCCGATGCGAGGCTGAGGTAGGCGACCAGTTCGGCAAGTCCATGTTCGAGCGGATGCGCGGCCGCCACGTCACCAAGCGTCACCTGCGCGCGGCGCTGCAACAGCCGGCGCACTTGGCCAGCAAGTACATCCTTGTCGACGAAAAAACTGTCGAACAACGCATCGGCGGGAATGTCGCTGGCTTTCGACAGTTCGATGATGGCGTCGATGGCCGGCTTCATCGGCGGGCTGAACAGCGGCCGGTCCATCACCAGGGATACATCCGGCGCCAGATCGTCGAGGTCCATGAACGCCCCCTCGGGCGGCGCGGCCCGCAGTTGCAGCGCCCGCCCCTCGATCTCGTGCAGGATCTCCATGATGCGGCGATTTTCCAACCAGGCCTTGTCGTCGAGAAAGCGCCGCAACTCGCCCGACAACCGCGCCACCGTGCGCTGCGTCACCTCGCCGGCCGCCAGCCAATCGTAGTGCACGCGCAGGAAGCGCCGGTCGGGGCCAAGCTCCTTGACGGGTTGCAGCGCGAACACCCGGCCGATCAACCCTGTCAATTCCGTCTGGCGATCCGGCGACATGAGAAAATCCCAGAAGGCCCGAAAACTCTTGCCCTGGTCGCTGTCGGAAATGATGTCGCGATCACCGAGGATATCGTCCAGCAACGCCCCCTTGCCACCCTCCCAGGTGGCGATGCGTTCGCGCGCGACGCGGTCGAGGTCGCGAAAATTCTGTTCCACCACGCGGAAATCGGACAATAGCGCGCGGGCGCTGTCGGCGATCTGCAGAAAGCGCTCGCGCACTCCGGTGGCGTCGATCAACGGCAAAGCGCCGCCGCGGATGCGCTCGATCTCGCCGTCGATCTCCGCGCGCCGACGCTCCAGCTCGGCGATCCGCGAGTCCGGATTGGTGTCGGTGCCATCGGCCAGCTGGCGCAACAGCTCAAACAGCATAATCAGCCGCGATTGGGTGCCCGCGAACGGCCGCCGGCTGAGGCTTCCCAGCCAATCCAGCGCCTGCTCGGTGGCCGGCGTGATATCGAAGGCCGGTTCATCGCCGCTGCCGGGATAGTACTTGCGCAACCATCCTTGCCGGTCAGAGGCCCAGTCCTCAAGATAGGCTGCCGGGTCGCGCGGAAATTTGTCCTCGCCGATCTCCCGGCGCAAATGGAAGAGATAGTCCTCCAGCTTCAGTTCCAGCTCGGACTCAGGCAGCGAACGGACATTCGGCTTGAGAAACGTCCGCTGCAGGAAGCTGGCGACCAGCGCCGCGTTGTCCGCCTTGAGCAGCCGCCAGGCCGGGTGACTCTGGCGCAACCGTTCGAGCGTTTCGAAATCCATGGCCCCAAAGTCCCACCGATGACCGTTCGGTCTCGCTGCAACGCTGCGGGCTCCGCCCGATCCGAGTCAGCCCACAAACAGCTCTGGAACAAACCACGAATTTATGGATTCGGCGAGTCAATCGCACGGCGCGAAGCGCCATTGGCGCCGAATGAGAAAAGCACGGCTACCAACCAACGCCAGACCGGCCATTTAGAGCACCCACATCATGCAAGCAATATCTTGCTAGTGGCCTGGCGCACCAGACAGGATGAAACTGCGAACTCTTATGTGATTGTGATTGCGATTGCGGTGTAATTTCTGGAGTGCATATTCCTTCTCCTTGCGTACAGAGCTGGGGGGTATTCCTAGGCTTTGCTGGCCAGCGCCTCGCGGATCAAGTGCAATTGCCGGTCGCGGTCGTGCCGCGCCGCCAACGCCTGATCCATCGTCACCTGTACAAACCTGGCTGGCGTATGCGGCTGCAATTGCCCGATCAGGTCCATGTCGGCCGAGATGACAGCGCCCAGCATGAAATAGCCGCCGCCCGAGACGGCGTCGCGATGCAACACGATTGGTTCGGTGCCGCTGGGCACCTGGATGGAGCCATACGGGTAGCAGGCATCCACAATGTTCGAAGGATCGGAACCAGCGCCAAATGGCGGCGTGCGCGGAACAAACTCTAGAGGCCGCCCACCCTTAAAGCGATAACCGATACGGTCTGCCTCAGGCGCCACCTTCCAGGTATCGGCGAAGAAGTTCGTACCCGCCGCTTCCGTGATGCGATGCCAATAGAGCCCTGGCATAGCGCGCAGTTCCGCCGGCGATCCAGGCATTCGGCGCAGATTGGCCGGAACCGTGCGGCCTTCCCAGGCCGAAGCCGCCATGCCGCGCTTCAGCACATCGCCAGCCGCAAGCTTGCGGCCTTCGAGGCCGCCGAGCGCGCCCAGCGTGTAGGTGGAGCGCGAGCCCAGCACCACGGGCACGTCGATGCCGCCCGAGACCGCGATATAGGCGCGAGCGCCTTTTTTCAGGAAATCGAAGGCGAGCCGCTGCCCCTTCAAAACCAGGAACGATGTCCACGTTTCTTTTGGTTTGCCATCAATTTTTGGGGGCAGCTCGGCGCCCGTCACGGCGACCACCGCATCCTCGGTGAACTCCAGTTCGGGGCCGAGAAACACGGCTTCCAGCACGGCCGCGCCCTCATCGTTGCCGACCAACAGGTTGGCGACGCGGGTGGCATAGAGGTCCATGCCGCCCGAGAGCGGGATGCCGATGTTGTAGTAGCCCGGCCGACCGAGGTCCTGGACGGTGGTCGACAGACCCGGCGCGATGACTTTAATGGCCATAGAGCGCCCCCGTCAGCGTCTTGTTTGTGGCATCGATATTGGCCTGATAGTCGGCCAGCGAGAAGGTGACGTCGCGCATCAGCGGCACGAAGCGGCCGCTCTCGACGTCGGCGACGGTCTGGTCATAGGCTGTCCGGTCGATCGGCTTCCACTTGACGATATCACCCGGTTTGAAGAGGCACATGAAGTCGCGCAGGTAGCCGATTTTCTGATTGGGGTCGTAGATCGGCATCGGCGTGATGCCGAACATCTGGTAACCGCCAGCGCCGCGCACCGAATAGATGCAGCCGAAGCAGCCGCCGTGCCCGACGGTGAGCTTGGGCGTATCGGTGCGGGGGCGTAGATATTTGGGGACTTCCAGCTGACGCTTGCGATCCACCATCTGATAGAGAAACGGCAGGCCCGCCACGAACCCGACCATGGACACGAACCAGGGCGCGGAGGAGTGCGCCCTCACGAAGTCGTCAACGCCGCCAAGATTGTTGATGCGCGCGGCATATTCGATGTCCGTGCTCTTGGGATCCTGATGCCGCTCGCGGAACTTCATCAAGGTCTCGTGCGTCCACGGATCGTTGTAGAGCACCGGGATCTCGATGATGCGCGTTTTCAGGACCGACCCGCCCAAGCCCGACGCTGCCTCCAGCCTCTTCAACTCGGCCATCAAGTCGGCAGGCTTGATGACGTCGGGATCGTACTTGATCTGGAACGACGCATTGGCCGGGCAGATCTCGGTCACGCCCTTGATTCCGGCGTCCTTCACCGCCTTGGTCATGGAAAGGGACTTGAAGAAGGCTTCGAGCGACATTTCCTCGTCGCACTCGACGAAAATGTGCTCGTCGCCTCCAAAGCTGTAGCGCGTCTGCATGATCCGTGGACCTCCTATGGTGGTGGCGGCGAGGGGTGTCGCTGATTTGGCGACGGGCGGAACCAAAGCAGCGGTCAATTTGCTGGCGTTGACGACCAACCAGTCTTCCAGCCAGCGGGTATGAAACGCAGCCGACTGAACATCGGGATCGGCCGCCAGCGCCTGATGCAGCGGCTTGGTCGTGGCGACGCCCACGACGTCAAGTTCGCCCAGCGCACGCGACATGCGGGCAATCGCCTGCGGGCGGGTCTCGTCCCAGAC
>JANMVX010000384.1:0-1586 GCA_031393505.1 Hyphomicrobiaceae bacterium
GTTTCTGAGGCAAGCCGACTGGCTGCAGGTGACCCCAACCGGACTCAGTGCCGGTGCGCAACACTGGTGTTGTAAATATACAGAGCACGGCGACAGACGACGTGTGCACCGCAACATCCTCAGGTTTGACACGTCTCGGCCCGCCTGATCTGGCGTCTGGTCGTCAAGGCTCGAATGCGGACGGCCGCGATTGTAGAAATCGAGGTACCGACCTATCCCAGTGCGGGCTGCGCCGACGCTGTCGTAGGCGTGCAGGTAGACCTCCTCGTATTTGACGCTCTTCCAGAGCCGCTCGACGAACACGTTATCTCGCCAAGCACCCTTCCCATCCATGCTGATCTTGATGTCGTTCTTGATCAGCACGCTGGTGAATGCCTCGCCGGTGAACTGCGAGCCCTGGTCGGTGTTGAAGATCTCGGGCTTCCCGTGCTTGGTCAGCGCTTCCTCCAGCGCCGCGATGCAGAAGTCTGCCTCCATCGTGATCGACACGCGCCACGAGAGAACGCGGCGGCTGAACCAGTCGAGGACGGCGGCGAGATAAACAAAGCCCTTCGCCATCGGAATATACGTGATGTCCGTCGCCCAGATTTGATTTGGTTTGGTCACTGCGACATCACGCAGCAAATACGGATAGATTTTGTGACCGGGTTCGGGCTTCGTCGTCCGAGGCTTGCGATACAAGGCTTCTATCCCCATGCGCTGCATCAGCGTCTTCACATGCCGACGTCCGACCTTGCACCCCACGAAGGCCAGCATGCCTCGCAACATCCGCGAACCTGCAAAAGGGCACTTCGTGTGCAGCTTGTCGATCTGGTGCATGAGAGCCAGATCTTCGGCCGAGACCGGGCGCGGCAAATAGTAAACCGTGCTGCGCGCGATGCCGACGATTGCCGCTTGCTTGGTGATGCTCAAGTCGTGCTTTCGGTCGATCATTTCTTTGCGCTCAGCAATCCCGCCTTGTTGAGCGCACCCTCTAAAAAATCGTTCTCCAAGGTCAGCTCCCCGATCTTGGCGTGCAACGCCTTGATGTCGACCGGCGGGGCTACAGGTGCCGTGCCGCCCGGGCCGAATACGTTTGCCGCACTCGTCTGCAACTGCTCCTTCCAGGCCGTGATCTGGCTAACGTGAACGCCATGCTGATCCGACAACTGCGCAATCGTCTTGTCGCCCTTGATGGCGGCAAGCGCCACCTTGGCCTTGAAGTCCGGTGAGTGGTTCCGGCGTGTTCGCTTCGTCATCGTTGCTCCTGATTCGCACGCACAACCGTGCGCGCTGTCAGGCAGACAATCCACCTATCGCACCGTCCGAAACTGTGGAGCCAGCTCTGACCAAGGCGGCCACCTCCTGCCCCTCGCAAAACTGGCACAGGGCGTCCGCTGCATTATTGGCTTCCAGAACCTCAAAACCACCGTCGCGCAAGGTATCGGCCGTGCCCATCCGGATCAGAGGCTCGTCATCAACAACGATGATTTTCCGCTTGGCGTTGGTCATTGATAGATAACGGCGATGATCGACTATCGTTCCGCGACTTTGCCCGATCGGCAGGCCAACCGGACCTGGCTAGTGAAGCAAGCTTCGCAGTCGGC
>JANMVX010000127.1:0-2281 GCA_031393505.1 Hyphomicrobiaceae bacterium
CGACACCGTCGACATCGGCCCGGTCCGGCCGACTGAAATAGAGGTCTTCCAGCTCGCTATTGAGATCGATGAACCGGCCACGGATCCAGGCATCGAAATGATCGGCATTCGTGCTCATAGTCTGGCCTCCTCCGGCTCAGGACAGGCTCGCAGCAACCCTCCTTGGGAGATAATGTAGCCAAGCTCATGCATCAATCGCCACTTGATCCTTCGGGCTGGACGCTCGGCCAGCCTGGAACGGTTGATCTTCGGCGGTCGCGCCCCGTTCAGGGTGAGGTGAAGCTGACTGCCGCTCAAGTCCACAGCTGTTGCCCTCTCCGGCGAGCGGCTGCCTATGCTGCCACCGATAAAGCGTGCGCTCCAATTGCAACGCCATTTCACACGGCATGTAGCGCCAGCGCCACGCCTTGGCCTACGCCGACGCAAAGGGTGACAAGCGCGTTGCGCCCGCCGGTCTCGTGCAGGCGCCGCGCGGCGGTGTGGGCAATGCGCACGCCCGACATGCCGAGCGGATGGCCGATGCTAATGGCGCCGCCGTGAGTGTTCAGGTGGGGAGCGTCGCTGGCCATCCCCCAGGCGCGGGTGCAGGCCAGAACCTGGGCGGCGAAGGCCTCGTTCAGTTCGATCACGTCGTAGTCGGCGACCTTCAGGCTGTTGCGCGCGCACAGGCGTGTCACTGCGGCGACCGGGCCGATGCCCATGGTACGTGGCGTAACGCCAGCGCTGGCGGCGCAGCCGACGCGCGCCAAGGGCGTCAGACTATGCCGCTTCACGGCTGCGCCGGAGGCCAGAATCAGCGCCGCCGCGCCATCGTTGACGCCCGAGGCATTGCCCGCAGTCACCGTTCCGCCCTTGCGGAAGGGCGTTGGGAGTGCCGCCAGTTTTTCGATTGTGGTGGGCCGTGGATGTTCGTCGCGTGCGACGGCAATGGCCTCTCCTGTCCTTCCGGGCAGCGTGATGGGAGCGATGTCTGTGGCATGCCAATCAGCCCGATAGCGGGTTTGGCTTTGCAGGGCGTAGGCGTCCTGATCAGCACGCGAAATACCAAACTCGGCGGCAACGTTTTCAGCCGTTTCCGGCATTGAGTCGACGCCATGCGAGGCGGCGATCCGCTCATTGACGAAGCGCCAGCCGATGGTCGTGTCGTAGATCTCGGCGTTGCGCGAAAAGGCCCGGTCGGCTTTGGGCATAACGAAGGGGGCGCGGCTCATGCTCTCGACGCCGCCGGCAATCACCAGCTCGGCAGCTCCGCTGACAATCATCCGTGCACCAATGATTACCGCATCGAGGCCGCTGGCGCATAGCCGGTTGACAGTGAGGGCCGGAACGGTGTCGGGCAGCCGCGACAGCAGCACCGCCATGCGCGCGACATTGCGGTTGTCCTCGCCGGCCTGGTTGGCGCAGCCGAAGATCACCTCATCCACCGGGAGGTCGGCGCCGGCAAGAACCGCGTCTATGACGTGGGCAGCCAGATCGTCAGGCCGTACCGAGGCGAGTACGCCCGCATGGCGTCCGACCGGGGTGCGTATGCCACGGCAGATGAAAACGTCGATCATTGCAAGGCCTCCAGCGCTGGCGACATCACATAGCGCCCCTTGAGATGCGCGGGGGCAGCAGCCTCGAGCGCCGTCAATGCGGCCCGGATGCGCGCCAAGCCATGCGCCCGCGCCGCCTCGAACGGGCCGCGCGGAAAGTTCAAACCAAGCCGCATGGCCCGGTCGATGGACGTCTCGTCGATCCCGCCCTCAGCCAGCAGACTTGCGGCTTCATTGGCGAGCATGGAATCGATACGTAGGCTGATCGATGCCGCGTCGGACGGAGGCGGGCCAGGGAGTTCCGGAAACAGAAACCCGCGTCCCGATTTGCGGCCGAGGTCGCCCTTGGCAACCTGAGCCTTGAGGGCGGAGAACACATGGTAGCGGGCATGTCCGGCCATGGCCGAGGCGAGCCCTTGGCTGGCCGCCAGACTGATGTCGGCGCCGATCAGATCGATCAGGCTCAAAGGGCCGATGCGGTATCCGGCCGCGAGCATGGCGGCATCGATGTCCGAGGCGCTCCGGCCCTCTTCGAGCAACGCCAGGGCTTCGCCGTAGAACGGACGCGCGCAACGGTTGACGATGAAGCCGGGACGGTCGCGGCAAGCGATCACAGTTTTACCTGCCGCTTCGGTGACTGAGCGGGCCAGGTCAAGCGCATCTGGAGCGGTGGCGGCATGGGCGACCAGTTCGACCAATTTCATGGCCGGCGCCGGGTTGAAGAAGTGCAGGCCCAGGAGGCGAGA
>JANMVX010000079.1:0-42669 GCA_031393505.1 Hyphomicrobiaceae bacterium
GGGCAGCCGCTTGCTCCGTACCGGCGGTGAGAAGGCTACGGAGCAAGCGGCTGCCCCTCACCGACCGCGCAGCTCTGGCCGCAAAGAGGCGGCTGCGAGGCGCGGTCTCCTCTCCCCGTAAGGACGGGGAGAGGAGAGTCAGTGCTCATCTCTTGGTCCATTTCTGGAATCGCGCATGCCCGGCCACTCCCGCCAGTACCACTCCACCCTCTACGCCTGGACTTGGGCGTTGCCCATGATCCTCTGGCAGGGCCTGTTCTTTGTCGGGCCGCTGGTGTTCATGGTCGCCATGTCGTTCTTCTTTGTGAAGAACTACCGCATGCAGCCGGCCTTCGTCCTCGACAACTGGACGACCATGCTGAGCAAGCCGTATTTCTGGAACGCCTACGGATTAACGTTGCAGCTCGCCGTCATCAGCACGATTGTCGCGAGCCTGATCGCCTTTCCTGCCAGCTATTTCCTGGCCTTCAAGATCAGCGACACCGCACGACGCTGGGCGATCTTCTTTCTGATCATCCCATTCTTCACCAGCTACCTGGTGCGCACCTATTCCTGGCAGGTGCTGCTGGCCGAGAACGGCGTGCTGAACAGCATTTTCCGCTTCGTCGGCATCGGCACCATCACTATGCTGAACAGCAAATTCGCAACCATCGTTGGCTATCTGACGCTGTGCCTGCCGCTGGTGCTGATCCTGCAGACCGTCTCGCTCGCCAACATCGACAAGCGGCTGGTTGAGGCCGCCTACAACCTCGGCGCGGGCCGGCTCAACACCGTGTTCCAGGTCATCATTCCCGCCGCCAAAACCGGACTGGTGGTGGCCGCCGTCTTCACCTTCATCCTGTCCTTCGGCGATTTCGTCAGCCCCTACTACCTCGGCGGCTCGAAACCCCCGACGCTCTCGATCCTGATCGTCGATACCGTGAAATCCGGCCAGCAATGGCCGCGCTCGGCCGTCGTGGCGATCTGCATGATCGTCACGCTACTGACGGTCGCTTTCGCCGCCATCGGCTTTGCCTACAGGAAGCGGGCATGATGCGTGACGTGGCGGGCACCTTGACCTTGCGCCTCTACGTGGCGCTGATCTTCCTCTTCGTGTTCGCGCCCATCGTCACAGCGGTGATCTTCTCGTTCGACACCAACCGCTTCCCCTCGCTGCCGATGGGCGGGCTCACCACGCATTGGTATGATCTCATCCGTGTCGATCCCAATGCCTGGGACGCCGCCCGCATCAGCCTGATGGTGTCGGTCACATCTGCGCTGCTCGCGACGATCATCGGCTTTGGCGGCGCGTACACGGATTTTCGCTACAACTTCGTTGGCAAATCTCTGTTTCTCGGCCTCGCCCTGCTGCCGCCGACCATCCCGTTGATCATCATGGCCGTCGCCATGTTGGGATGGTTCTCCAACTTCAACCTGTCGGGCCAGGTCATCTCCATTATCATTGCCCACACAGTCCTCACCGCCCCCTTCGCCATGGCAGTCATCCGCCTGCGCCTCAATCAGATGGACCCCAGTCTCGAGGCCGCCGCCTGGAACATGGGAGCGTCCGAATGGCGGGCCATGCGAGAGGTGATCCTGCCGTTCACGTTCCCAGCCATCATATCAGCGCTCTGTCTGACGGCCGCCGTATCGTTCGACGAGTTCGCCATCGCCTGGTTCGTCTCCGGGCTGAACAAGACCATCCCGGTGTTCATCCTGGAAATTTTTACGGGCAATGTCGATCCGCGCGTAAATGCCATCGGATCCTTCGTGTTCCTCACATCGGTGACGCTCATCGTGGTTTCGCAACTTCTCCTGATGCCGCGCGGAAAACCGGCGGGAGCGGCATAAATGACCGAGACCCTGGTCGAGATCGACACTGTCACCAAACGCTTCGACACGTTCGTCGCCGTCGAAGGCATGCAACTCACCATCCAGCGCGGTGAATTCCTCGCCATCATGGGTCCGTCCGGCTGCGGCAAGACCACGACGCTGCGCATGCTCGCCGGCCTCGAACTCCCCACCGAAGGCGATATCCGGCTCGCCGGCGCCTCGCTGCTGAACGTGCCCGCGCACCAGCGCGACACGCCCATGGTGTGGCAATCGCTTGCCCTGTTCCCGTTTCTGAACACGCGCGAGAATGTCGAATTCGGGCTGAAGATGCGCGGGGTCGTCAAGGCCGAACGCAAGCGGCGCGCGCTCGACTGGATCGGTCGCCTCGAACTTTCCGACTTCGCGGAACGGGACGTCAGCACCCTATCGGGCGGCCAGCGCCAGCGTGTCGCGCTTGCCCGCGCGCTGGTCACCGAGCCGCGCATTCTGCTGCTCGACGAGCCGCTGTCGGCGCTCGACGCCAGCCTGAAAGTGCGCATGCAGAGCCTGATGGTGAAGCTGCAGCGCGATCTCGGGATAACCTTCGTCTACGTCACGCACAGCCACGCGGAAGCCTTCTCGATGGCCGACCGGGTCGTCATCATGAGCAAGGGCCGTATCGAGCAGATCGGTACGCCGGTGGAAGTCTATCGTCAGCCGGCCAGCCGGTTCGTGGCCGAGTTCGTGGGGGCGTCGAACATCTTTTCGGGCATGGTTGCGGGCGCGCAAGGTGGACAGACCAAGGTCGATACCCCGCACGGCGCGTTCCACCTGGCGGGCACCCGCACCGCCGGTGAAGCCATCACATTTGTCGTTCCGGAAGATCAGATCGTCCTGGCTTCAGCCGGCCCGTCCGACAATCGCCTGACCGGCACGGTCATCGGCGAGGAATTCCTCGGCGCTGCGGTCCGACTCTATGTGGACCTCGGCGGCGGCCAAGAGGTGCGCCTGCTGCTAGGTAAAGAGCAGGGTACGGAAAAACTGCGATCAGGTTCGCCCGTGGAACTTGCTTGGAAGCCGCAAGCTGCGTTCGTTCTGCCAGGCTGAGACGTAGGGGCGACCCGTGGGTCGCCCACTAACCGCACGGCATGCTGCACGAGGGCGACCCACGGGTCGCCCCTACGACGTCGTCCTGCGTGCAGCTAACGCAAACGCGCTCAATCCTCGGCGATATCCTCATTCCACAGCGCTGGCTTTTCCGTAATGAACCGCTTCATCAGCGCAATGCATTCCGCATCGTTCACAACCACCACCTCGACGCCGCGCGAGCGCAAAAAGTCCTCGTTGCCGCCGAAATTTGTGTTCTCGCCCACGATCACGCGCGGGATGCCGAACTGGATGATCGTCCCGGTACACATCATACAGGGGCTGAGCGACGTATACAGCGTCATCTTGCGATAGCTCTTCTGCCGGCCCGCCTTGCGCAGTGCATCCATCTCGCCGTGCGCAATCGGATCGCCGCCCTGGACGCGCTGATTGCGTCCACGCGAGACCAGCCGCTCGCCCTCCGCGATGACGCTGCCGATCGGACATCCGCCCTCGTCATATCCAGCCTTGGCTTCGTCATAGGCCATGCGCAGGAATTTGGCCTCGGTTGGGGTGAGCATGGCGAAATCTCCAATCGCGGTTGTCTGACAGCAACACTCTAACCCGGTTGCCGCTTGGCAAAAAGATAGATCGCCGTCGCTGCCAGCAAAAGCACACCGAAGCCGAGATGCAAGTCGCCATAGACCACCGCTGGCGCGAGGCCTTGCCCCTTCAGCCCCGTGACCAGCGCACCCGACAACGGCTGCAAGAGGCCCGCTCCGCCGAAGTACAGGAGGTTCATGGTCGCCATACCGCGTCCCAGTAGCCCTTCTGGGAAGAACTGCCGCGCATGCGCAATCAGCTGCACATAGGTCATGCCAGCCGCCCCGATCATGGCCAGCAGCAGCGTGGCGGTCAGCACGCTCCGATCCCCGAACAGGGAGAGCAGCACAAGGAGCAATCCGGTGACAATGCTGCCCGCGACGACAATGGACTTGTGACTGAACCCAAGCCGCTCGGCGGGGCCATAGGCGAGCGCTCCCACCGCCATCGCCGTCGCCATCAGCAGCACGACGTTGCCGCGCGGCACCACATCGAGATGGTGCACATCGGCCAGGAAGGGGCCGACCCAAAGTCCGCGCTCGGCCAGGAGCACCGCGTAACTCACCAGAGTGATCGGCAGCACCGGCCAAAGCGCACGCAACGAGACGATCTTCAGTAGACCCCCGATCAGGTCATGCTCCCCGGGCGCCGGTTCTGCGCGGGGCGGATCACGCACGATCCAGGCGATCAGCACAGCCGCAACGGCCGTTGCCAAAGCGATGCCGAAAAAAGTCATCCGCCAACCCATGGTTTGGCTGGCAAAGGCCAGCGGCGTCGATCCCAGCAGATTTCCCGCCGACCCCAATCCCAGCAGCAGCGAGGACCGCATGGCGAACTCCGCCCCGCCCAACGAACCCGCAAACAGGAACAGCGAGCCCATGTAGATCGGCGCGCAGCCAACACCGATCAGGGCCATGCCAGCTAGGCAGCCGCCGACCCCGTGCGCGCTCGCCAGCACCAGCGACCCGGCGACCGCCGACACCATCATTCCGGCCATGGTCAGCCGCGGCCCGATGCGGTCCAGCGACCATCCCACGAAGAGTTGGGCGAGCGCAAAGGCCAGAAACCAGATGGCGGAGATGTTGCCGAGATCGGCCGGCGACAGGCTCAGCTCGTGCGCCAGTTCCGGTGCGATGACGGCCAGAAAGGAGCGGAAAAACTGGCTCAGCGTATAGGCCAGCAGCAGGGTCAGAAACGTCGGCATGGCGTTCAACTCAATCGGATGTCAAAAATCCTATGGTGTACTATGCACTGCCGGAGCGGATTGTTTCCATGCGTCTTTCTTCCGGTTTCGGTTGGCATGCGTGATAACTAAGCTCGGCACTGACGTTTCGCGAACTTGGGACCGTCAGGGCAAAATCCCCGGCAAGTTCAGGCCGTGCTCGTGGGCGCAGTCTTGCGCCAACTCGTAGCCTGCGTCGGCATGGCGCATGACACCGCTCGCCGGATCGTTCCACAGCACGTTGCTCAACCGTCGCGCGGCATCTGTTGTTCCGTCGGCGACGATGACCATGCCCGCATGCTGACTATATCCAATGCCGACGCCGCCGCCGTGATGGATGCTGACCCAGGTGGCGCCGGAGGCCGTGTTCAGCAGCGCGTTCAGCAGCGGCCAGTCCGAGACGGCGTCCGACCCATCCTTCATCGCCTCGGTCTCGCGGTTCGGGCTGGCGACCGAGCCGGAGTCGAGGTGGTCGCGGCCGATCACGATCGGCGCCTTGAGTTCGCCACTGGCCACCATATCGTTGAACATCAGCCCGGCGCGGTGCCGGTCGCCGAGCCCGATCCAGCAGATGCGTGCCGGCAGCCCCTGAAACGCGATGCGTTCGCGCGCCAAATCCAGCCAGCGATGCAGCGGCTTGTTGTCGGGGAAGAGCTTTTTCATCGCGGCATCGGTTTTGTAGATGTCCTCCGGATCGCCCGAGAGCGCGCACCAGCGGAACGGCCCTATGCCCCGGCAGAACAGGGGGCGGATATACGCGGGCACGAAGCCGGGAAACGAAAAGGCTGTCTGCAGACCTTCGTCCTTGGCGACCTGGCGGATGTTGTTGCCGTAGTCGAGCGTCGGCACGCCGGCGTCCCAGAACTGGACCATGGCCGCGACGTGGATGCGCATGGACGCACGAGCGGCGCGCTCGACCTCCTTTGGGGCGGCCTCCTGCTTGGCCTTCCATTCGGCGATGGACCAGCCCGACGGCAGATAGCCGTGCAGCGGATCATGCGCAGAGGTCTGATCAGTGACGATATCGGGACGCGGGCCGCCTTGTTTCATGCGGGCGGCGAGTTCGGGGAACACATCGGCGGCGTTGCCGAGCAGTCCGACGGACTTGGCCTCACCTTTGGACGTCCACGCCGCAATCATGGCGAGGGCTTCGTCGAGCGTCCTGGCCTTGGCGTCAACATAGCGGGTGCGCAGACGAAAATCGATCCGGGTCTCGTCGCATTCGACGGCCAGGCAGCACGCGCCGGCCATCACGGCGGCCAGAGGTTGCGCCCCGCCCATGCCGCCAAGGCCGCCGGTGAGGATCCACTTGCCGGTGAGGTTGCCGTTGTAGTGCTGCCGGCCAGCCTCGACAAAGGTTTCGTACGTCCCCTGAACAATCCCCTGGGTGCCGATGTAGATCCACGATCCCGCGGTCATCTGGCCGTACATGGCCAGCCCCTTCTTATCGAGCTCGTTGAAATGATCCCAGGTGGCCCAATGCGGCACGAGATTGGAGTTGGCGATCAAGACGCGCGGCGCGTCCTTGTGGGTGCGGAAGACGCCGACAGGTTTTCCGGACTGCACCAGTAGCGTTTCGTCCGCCTCAAGACTTTTCAGCGCGGCGACGATGCGGTCGAAATCGGCCCAGGTGCGCGCCGCCCGCCCGATCCCGCCGTATACTACCAATTCATGCGGGTTTTCGGCCACGTCCGGGTGGAGGTTGTTCATCAGCATGCGCATCGGCGCTTCGGTCAGCCAGCTCTTGGCGGTGATCGTGGCGCCGGTGGCGGGATAGATGTCGCGCTGGTTGTGGCGGGGATTGGTCATTTGGGGTCTCCGAGAATTGCGGTGCGTTGGGGCGACCCGTGGGTCGCCTTCGTGCAGCATGCCGTGCAGTTAGAGGGCGACCCACGGGTCGCCCCTACGTCCACAACCACCCATTTCAATGTCAGGAAACGGCGTCTGGGCCGCGCGTGCAATCTCACCACTCGCGACCAGCGCCGCCGCGCGCTCCAGTTCGGGTGCGAGGTAGCGGTCCTCGCCAAGCGGCGGAACGTCCGCGCGCAATCTGGCGACGACCCGAGCAAGGGGTGCGCTGGTGGTCAAAGGCGCGCGGAACTCGATGCCTTGCACCGCGCACAGAAGTTCGACGCCGAGGATGCGATTGAGATTCTCCACCATCGACCCGAGACGGCGCGCGCCGTGAGCGGCCATACTGACGTGGTCCTCCTGGTTGGCGCTGGTTGGCGTGCTGTCGGTTACGCACGGGTTGGCGAGGTGTTTGTTCTCGCTCATCAGCGCGGCGGTCGTGACCTCGGCAATCATGTAGCCGGAGTTCAGTCCAGGGTTTGGCGTCAGGAACGGCGGCAGATCATGGCTCAGGACCGGATCGACGATGAGGGCGACACGCCTTTGCGCGATCGCGCCGATTTCGGCCACGGCCAGCGCGATCATGTCGGCGGCAAAGCCCACCGGCTCGGCGTGGAAATTGCCGCCCGAGACGATCATGTCCGCGTCCACCAGTACCAGCGGATTGTCGGTCGCGGCGTTTGCCTCGATCTCCAACGTGCGTGCTGCCATGCGCAAAACATCCATCGCAGCGCCGGTCACTTGCGGCTGGCAGCGGATGCAATAGGGGTCCTGCACTCTTGAATCGCCGACGCGGTGGCTTTCACGGATCGCCGATCCCTCCAGCAGCGCGCGCATCGCAGAGGCGGCGTCGATCTGCCCGATATGGCCGCGCAAGGCGTGGATTGCGGGATGCAGAGGAGCTGTCGAACCCATGATGGCATCGGTGGAAAGCGCCGATGTAACGAGCGAGGTCTGCGCCCCGCGCCAGGCGCCAAACAGGCCGGCCAGCGCGAAGGCGGTGGAGAACTGCGTGCCGTTGATCAGCGCAAGCCCTTCCTTGGGGCCGAGTTCGACCGGCGTAAGGCCAGCCTTGGCGAGGGCCTCTGATCCAGGCATCACGACGCCCGAAAACTCCGCCTTGCCCGCGCCCATCATGACGGCCGCCATATGCGCCAACGGCGCAAGATCGCCCGATGCGCCCACCGAGCCTTGGGCGGGGATCACCGGCGTTACGCCCTTGGCCAGCATCGCCTCGATGAGGTCCACCAGCACCTGCCGCACACCCGAGGCTCCACGCCCGAGGCTGAGCAGTTTCAGCGCCATCATCAGCCGCGTATGGCGGCGCGAGATTGATGCGCCTACGCCGCAACAGTGCGAGAGGATCAGATTGCGCTGCAGGGTGGCTGTGTCTTTGGCCGCGATTTTTACGCTCGCGAGTTTGCCAAAGCCGGTGTTCACGCCGTAAACCGCAACATCGCCCGCCGCAGCGGCAGCAATCCGCGCCTGCGCCGCTGCCATAGCCGGCCGGCACGCGGGATCGAGCCGCACCGGCGCCTCGTCCCAATAGACCCGCGCAAGGTCGGCAAGCGTGACGGAGCCGGGGGTGAGGATCATTGCTGTCAAGATAGCGCTCCGAGGGGGCGGGCGTGGGGTGGATTGGCTTTAAGCTTGTCAGGTAGCGCCGATTTGATATTATGTCTATACATAAATTAACCAACGTTGGTGCCGATGATTTTCGCAAAAAAGTGTTTGTTATCAACGGGTTGGATCGATGATGTCCGACTGACGGTGGCGCAGGGGCACATCAGCCACATCGCTTCGTGCTCAAAGCCGCAGGCGAGCGACGTGCACGTTGACACGCTGCTGCCGGCGCTTGGCAATCTGCATAGCCATGCGTTTCAGCGTGCGATGGCGGGCATGACCGAAGTGCGGGCGGCCGGGCGCGACAGTTTTTGGACCTGGCGCGAATTGATGTACCGCTTCGTCGATCATCTGACGCCTGAGCATATCGAGGCGATCGCGGCGCTGGTCTATCTGGAGATGCTGGAGGCGGGCTATGCTGCGGTCGGCGAGTTCCACTATGTGCACCGCCAAAGGGGCGGTACGCCCTATGCAAACCCAGCCGAACTGTCGAACCGGATTTTCGCCGCCGCCCAAGCAACTGGAATCGGCCTCACGCATTTGCCCGTGCTCTACAGTTATGGCGGGGCCGGACGATTGCCGCTGTCCGATGGCCAACAACGGTTCGGCAATGACGTGGACGGATTTATCCGACTTGTGGAGCGCGCCACCGCTAGCCTGCGCCACCTTCCCACTGACGCCCGTATCGGCATCGCGCCGCATTCATTGCGCGCCACCGCGCCGGACGATCTCAAGGCGGTGCTGGCAGCCCACCAGGGCGTTCCGGTGCATATCCACATCGCCGAGCAACCCAAGGAAGTGCAGGACATCCAGGCCTGGCTCGGCGCGCGCCCGGTGGATTGGCTGCTGCGCAACGCAAATGTGGATGCCACCTGGTGCCTGATCCACGCCACCCACATGACGGACGACGAGACCAAACGCATGGCGGCGTCGGGGGCGGTCGCCGGACTGTGCCCGATTACCGAAGCCAATCTGGGCGACGGTCCGTTCAACGGCCCGGTCTATTTGGCCGCTGGCGGATCATTCGGCGTTGGCTCGGATTCCAACGTAAACATATCGCTTTGCGAGGAATTGCGCACGCTGGAATATTCGCAACGGCTGCGCGACCTGGCCCGCATCGTGCTGGTGGTGGGTGCAGGCTCGGTCGGCCACACTTTGTACACCGGCGCGGCGCGCGGCGGCGCTCAAGCCCTTGGGCGCAACGCAGGCGACATCAGCGTCGGACGGCTGGCCGACCTGGTCGCCATCGACAGCACCGCGCCCGCACTGTGCCCCCTCACGCGCGATCAGCTCCTGGACGGGTTGGTGTTCGCCGCCAAGGATTCTGTAGTGACCGATGTCTGGTCCGCCGGGCGACACGCGGTGCGCGGCGGCCGGCACATCCACCGCGAACAGATTGTCGCCGCCTACCGGGTCGCCATCAGCGCCTTGTTGGCCTCGCTGTGAGCGGGGCATTTCAAAGTAATCAACAACGCCAATGCGCCCTTGGCCACATCCAATTGAGCCGAGCCGCCCTCGACAACGGCGGTATCGCCGAGATGCAAAGGAGTTGTCTTGTCGACAGTTACGTCGCCGGTCAGGCCATGGACCGCGAACGTCAGGTCGGGGCCAGCGCGCAACGCCTGACGATAGGGCCCTGCGACGGCGACGACAGCGCCGTCGCACTGCAAGGAGTTAAAAATCAGGTTGAGATCGCGCAGCGGCCCGTCGGTCAATTTTGCCTCGAGCTTCAAGCCGCCATCGAACCGGACCGGTTGGCCATAGTCGGCATAAAGCGTTTCGGTTGAACCGACCAACTCCATGCCATTGCCCGACGTGACAGTCAGCACTCTGATCAAACCGTCAAAGTTCGAAAACGGCCCGTTGCCGTCAACGTCGGCCATGCTGAGACGCCAGACAATGGCCTCGCCTTTGCGAACGGCGGCTATTTCGCGCGTAACGCCGCCGCCGTTTTTCCACGGCGTCGCGGCCAACTCTGATCGTCGAATGATGCGCATCGGCAGCCCCTGTTTCCGCAGCATTGCATTGCCACAAGACTTCGTATTATGTATAGTCATAATAAAACCCGTGCAAAAGCAAACTGGACCCCATGGCCGGAAAAATCGGATTTCGTGATGTAAAACGTGAGGTTTTTGAGCAAATTAGGAGTAAAAAATGGAGTCCTGGAGCACTTTTACCGGGTGAAATCGAGCTTGCTGCGGAATTCGGCTGCGCCCGCGCTACGGTGAACAGGGCCATGCAGGAATTGTCAGACGATGGCATCATCGAGCGCCGTCGCAAAGGCGGCAGCCGCGTAAAACTGGCCCCCGTCCGTCAGGTGACCTTCGAAATCCCGCGCGTCCGCGCCGAAATCGAAGCCAAGGGCGCTGCCTATCGCTATGAACTGGTGTCGAGCGCAGTTTTGACGACCCCGAAATGGCTGGAGGTGCGCCTCGCGCTCGGACCCAACGCGCGCGTCCGGCACGTCCAGTGTATGCACTACGCGGACGGCGCGCCCTACCAGTTCGAAGACCGCTGGATCAATCTGGCGGCCGTCCCGCGGGCGGAAAGCGCTGATTTTTCGGCGATCGGTCCCAACGAGTGGCTGGTCAGCGAAGTGCCCTACACCACTGCCGAACTGCGGTTTTCCGCAAGCGCCGCTGCCGGCCCGGTCGCAGCGTTTCTCAAGACGATGCCAGGCGCCCCGATTTTTCTGGCCGAGCGCACGACGTGGATGGCGGAGACTCCCGTCACCAACGTGCGCCTCTATTTTGCGCCGGGACATCAAATGGTTGCGCGGTACTGAACGTGGAATAAACGGGGAAAGTATAAACGGGGACAGTATACTTATATCGCATCACCGCCATTCGGACCACCACGGACAGTCAGCGCGATACAAGTATACTGTCCCCGTTTATTCCCCCGTTTGTTCCACACCAGGAAAGTATCATCCGATGGCTGTGAGCGTCACGAAGCAATGCTATGGTCCCGCCGCAACGACGCCCCCAGCAGCGGACACCCATCCATGGCCTTTTCTCGCATCAACGGCCTGACCGTGCATTGGTCCAGCGCAGGCCGGGCTGATGGACCGGCCATCGTGTGCAGCAATTCGCTGGGCACGGACCATCGCATCTGGGGCCGCATGGCCGGGCTGCTCGGCGACCGTTACCGCGTCATCACCTATGATTCGCGCGGCCACGGCCTCACCGATGCGCCCGATGGCCCCTACACCATCGCGGGCCTGGCCGACGATCTCCTGGCGCTGACCACCAGCATTGGCGTTAACAGGTTTGCCCTGGTCGGCCTCTCGGTGGGCGGCCTGATCGCACAGCAGGTGGCCGTCCGCGCGCCGGAAAAACTCGCCGCGCTGGTGCTGTGCGATACGGCGGCCAAGATTTTGACAGCTGAAACCTGGAACCCGCGCATCGAGGCCATTCGCAAGTCTGGTATCGCGTCGATCGCCGACTCCATCATGGAGCGCTGGTTCGCCAAGGCGTTCCGCGACACGCGCACGGACGATCTTGCCGGCTGGCGCAACCTGATGACGCGCACCCCGGTCAACGGTTACATCGCGACCTGCGAGGCGATCCGCGATGCCGATTTGACAGCGGCCGTCGGATCGATCCGGACCCCAACGCTGGTGGTGGTCGGTGAGGAGGATGGCTCGACGCCGCCTGCCCTGGTGAAAGCAACCGCCGACCTGATCCCTGGCGCCCGCTTCCAGGTTATCAAAGGCGCGGCCCATATGCCCTGCATCGAGCAACCGGACGTTCTCGCCAAGCTCATTGCCGCCCACCTGAAGGAGGCCGGCTATGGCTGAGCCCAGTGATCGCCACAAGACCGGCATGGCCACGCGCCGCGCCGTGCTGGGCGACAAACACGTGGACGCGGCCAGCGCCGCCATCACGGACCTTGACGCCGATTTCCAGACCCTGATTACCGAGACGGCGTGGGGAGCGTTGTGGTCGCGGCCGGGCATTTCCAGGCGCGAGCGCTCCATGATCACCATCGCGCTGTTGGCCGCGCTTGGCCACCACGACGAGGTCGCCATGCACATCCGCGCGATACGGAATACCGGTGCCACCCTTGCGGACATTCGCGAGGCGCTGCTGCATGTTGCGGTCTACGCCGGCGTCCCCGCGGCCAACGCCGCCTTCAAGATCGCCAAGAAAATCTATGCCGAAATGGATGTGGGTCCATAATGTCTGACGACGGATCGTTCTATGCCCGCGACCGCGCTTGGCACCCGCCCGCGCTGACGCTGGCTTACAAGTCGAGCCTGATGCGCTCGCCGCAGCGCCCAATGCTGTCGCTGCCGACCACGCTGTCGGAGCTGACCGGCCCGGTGTTCGGGCACGATATGATCGGTGCAACGGACAACGACCTGATCGCCAACTTCAAGCACGGCGGCGAACCCATCGGCCCACGCATGATCCTGTACGGTCGCGTGCTGGACGAGGACGCGCGGCCCGTCCCAGGCGCGCTGCTGGAAATCTGGCAAGCCAACGCCGGCGGGCGCTATCGCCACAAGCGCGACGGTTATCTCGCCCCGCTCGATGCCAATTTCGGCGGTTGCGGGCGCACCCTCACGGACAACAACGGCGGCTACCGCTTCCGAACCATCCGTCCCGGTCCCTATCCCTGGCCCAATGGCGTCAACGACTGGCGGCCCGCGCACATTCATTTCTCCGTGTTCGGACATGCTTTTGTGCAACGGCTGGTAACTCAGATGTATTTCGAGGGCGACCCAATGATCTGGCAGTGCCCGATCGTCGGCGGCATTCCGAGCAAGGCGGCGGTCGAGACGCTGATCGCGGCGCTCGACCGCGAGGCGACCGTCCCGATGGACGCCATGGCCTACAAATTCGACATCGTGCTGCGCGGCCGCCGCTCGACGCTGTTCGAGACCCGATAGTCTTGCGACCCAATCAAATGGCTCTCATTGTCATCCTCGGACTTGTCCCGAGGATCCATCAACCGGCAAGCTCTGCAGTGCGTTGCACGATGGATCCTCGGGACAAGCCCGAGGATGACAAAAGCAGGGACAGTATCAACAAGTCAGAATCTGAGGCGGGCAACTGATGGCGCAGCCCATGAACCGGTTGAAAGAGAGCCCCTCGCAAACTGCGGGGCCGTATATCCACATTGGCGCCACGCCGAATTTTGCCGGCATTACGGGCGTCTACGAACACGATCTGGGGCGCTCGCCGATTACAGCCAAGACCAAAGGCACGCGCGTCGTGCTGACAGGACGCGTCATCGATGGAACGGGTACGCCGCTGAAGGACGCGCTGGTCGAGATCTGGCAGGCCGATGCCGATGGACGCTACGCCGGGCGCGGCGATACCCGCGGTGCGGCCGATCCGAATTTTACCGGATGGGGCCGCCAAGCGGTCGATGGCGAGACCGGCGTCTACCGCTTCGAGACCATCAAGCCAGGGCGCGTGCCGTTTGTCGACGGCCGTCCCATGGCCCCACATGTCACGGTCTGGATCGTGGCGCGCGGCATCAACACGGCCTTGCACACGCGGCTCTATTTCGGCGACGAGGCGGCGGCCAATGAAGCCGATCCCGTGTTGGCCCGCATAGAACACCGCAACCGCGTGCCGACATTGATCGCGCCAGTGTCGATGTCCGGAGGCAGCGCCACGTACACGTTCGATATCCATCTGCAGGGGCCGGACGAAACGGTGTTCTTCGATGTTTAGCGCGCGGCTGGCTACGCTCTTGGGCGACCCGGTCATCGGCGCTCAGTTTACGGACGAGGCTGAGCTACAGGGCCTGCTGGCGTTCGAAGCCGCGCTGGCATCCGCGCAGGCTGAGGTTGGTTTGGTGCCCGCAGCAAGCGCCGCAGCGATTGACACGGCGTGTAACGCCTATCGGCCGAACCCGGCACAGCTCGCGGCCGGCGTGGCGCGCGATGGGCTGGTCGTGCCGGCGCTGGTCGCAGGCCTACGGGCCAGCCTCGACGAACCGCATCGCAAATGGCTGCACCTCGGCGCCACCAGCCAGGACCTGATCGACACCAGCCTGATCCTCCGCTTAAAGACCGTTGTCGAGGAATTGGACCGCAGGCTGGCTGCGATCGTTGGAGACCTGGATCGTCTTAGCGTGACGTTCGGCGCGCTCCCCATGATGGCCCAGACGCGCATGCAGCAGGCGCTCCTCTCGACAATTGCCGCGCGCCTTGAGACCTGGCGGCAGCCGCTGCATCGACACCGAGAGCGCCTTATCGAACTCCTCCCACGCCTGCTCGCGGTTCAATTCGGCGGCCCCATCGGGGTGCGCGGCGGGCTGGACGGCAAGGGCGATGCCGTGGCGGCGGCCCTCGCGAAACGCCTTGACCTCGGCAATGCCCCGAGCTGGCACAACGCCCGCGACAACATCGCAGAGCTCGCCAACTGGCTCTCGCTGGTGTCCGGATCGCTCGGAAAACTCGGCCAGGACGTGGCGTTGATGGCGCAAAACGAGGTGGGCGCGGTGCGGCTGGCGGGCGGCGGCACGTCCTCGGCCATGCCGCACAAGAACAATCCGGTCACGGCGGAACTGTTGGTGACCCTGGCGCGCTTCAACGCCGGCCTGCTGGGCACGCTGCATCAAGCGCTGGTGCATGAGAACGAGCGCTCCGGCGCGGCCTGGACGCTGGAGTGGATGCTCCTGCCGCAGATGTGCGTCGCCACGGCGGCCAGCCTGCGCCATGCCGAGGCGATGCTCGCGGGTCTGACGTTCGTGTCTACAACGAACGTGAGCCGATAATTCGTTTACAGATATTAATCATCGGGGCGGGGCCGGCGGGGTTGCTGCTTGGCCAGCTGCTGCACCAGGCCGGGGTGGATACCCTCGTCATCGAGCGCAAATCGCGCGCCCATGTGCTGGCACGCATCCGCGCCGGTGTGCTGGAGCAGGGCACCGCCGATCTGCTGGACGCTGCCGGGGTTGGCGCGCGTATGCACCGCGAGGGGCAGATCCACGACGGCTTTTCGCTCGCCTTCGACGGCCGGCAGCATCGCATCGACCTGAAGGACCTGACGGGCGGAAAGACCGTCCGCGTTTACGGTCAGACCGAAATCACGCGCGACCTCGCCGATGCGCGGGATGCGAGCGGCGCCAAGACGATCTACGAAGCCGATGACGTCGCCATTGCCGCTTTCGATACGCCCACGCCAAAAGTCCGTTTCACAAAGGACGGCATCGCCCACGAAATGGCCTGCGACTACATCGCTGGCTGTGACGGTTACCACGGCGTCTGCCGTGCCTCCGTCCCACCGGCCGCGATGCAAACATTCGAGCGCGTCTATCCGTTCGGCTGGCTCGGTGTGCTGACCGACCACCCGCCAGCCGCCCATGAAATCGTCTACGCCAACAGCCCACGGGGCTTTGCTCTGTGCTCGCTCCGTTCCCCAACGCGCAGCCGGTACTACATTCAGGTGCCTACAGACGAGCGACCCGACGCCTGGCCTGACGGCCGATTCTACGACGAGTTGCGCGCGCGCCTGCCAGCGGCCATTGCCGGCGCCGTGGACACCGCCCCCTCGATCAAAAAGAGTATCGCCCCCTTGCGCAGTTTCGTCGCCGAGCCGATGCGCTTTGGCCGCCTTCTGCTCGCCGGCGACGCTGCCCATATCGTGCCGCCCACCGGCGCCAAGGGCCTGAATCTTGCCGCTAGCGACGTGCGTTATCTGTCGGAGGCGTTGATCGAGCATTATACGGAGCGTTCGGACGCCGGCCTCAACGCCTATTCCCAGCGCGCGCTCACCCGCATCTGGAAGGCCGAACGTTTTTCCTGGTGGCTGACCTCGCTCCTGCATCAGTTGCCGGGAGCGACGCCCTTCGAGCAGAAAATGCAGCTGGCGGAGCTGGACTATCTCAGCCAGTCACGCGCCGCCTCAACGGTGCTGGCCGAGAACTACGTGGGTCTGCCGGTGTGAATCCGTCCGGAGCAGCCGTAGAGCCGCATCTTGTCGATGGTGGCGGCAATCATCCGCTTGCGTCCTTCCGCCATGGCGTCTTCGAGCTGCCTGTCGCCTTGGCACCAGACGGCCTCGATGCCGGCGCGAAACGCATGGCGCAGGTCGGTGTCGGCGTTGAATTTGTGCACGCCGGCCGCGCGCGCCGCACGGATTTGATCTTCCGGAACGCCTGAGGCGCCGTGCAGCACCAGAGGAATGCGCGTGGCCTTGCGGATATCTTCTGTACGCCCGATGTCGAGGGGATGCGGCGTACCCGTCACGACGCAATGGACGATGCCGACCGATATCGCGAGGGTGTCGACGCCGGTTTCGTCCACGAACCGTTGGGCATCGGCGACATCGGTGTAATAGCTGTTCCAGTCCACCACCTCACCAGCGTCGGGGATTTTTCCAAGCTCGGCTTCCACCGGGATGCCGAAATCATGGGCGATCTCAACGATGCGGCGGGTGGTGCGGATGTTCTCCTCGAACGGCAGGTGCGCGATGTCGCACATGATCGAGTTGAAGCCCAGCTTGATGGCTTCCAGGCATTCGTCCCAGGGGCCGTGGTCGAGATGAATCACGAAGTGAGCGGACGATTCTTCAGCGACGCGCTTGGTCATCTCGTAGGCTTTGCGCAGTCCCATGTGGGGGACGATGGCTCGCCCTACCTGCAGGAATACAGCGGATTCGGCCTGTTCGGCCGCGCGCACCAAAGCTTCGGTTGTTTCGACGTTGTGCATGTTGAAGGCGCCGATGGCATAGCCGCCCGAGCGCGCGTCTTCGATCAGTTTGCGGGGATCCGTCCAGGGCATTGCGCGCTCCTCAGGCTTTTTCGATGATGGCGACGGGTGTGCGCACTGGCACCGTCGTGCCCTCGGCCACCAGGATTTCGGTGATTTTTCCAGCCCCCGGCGACTCGATAACTGCGGTGGCCTTCTCCGCCTCCACTTCGGCCAGCGGCTCGTCTTCAGCGACGGTGTCGCCCACGGCCTTTAGCCACTTGGTGAGGGTGCCTTCGCTCATGCCCATGCCCCATTGCGGGAGCAGCACTTTTATCCGCGCCATGCTCTCGTGCCTTTCTTCGTCTGCATCAGGATGATTGGTTCAAACAGTAATGGTTCTGGCCTTTGCGCCCATGACGCGCCGGACCGCAGCGGCCGTTTTCGTGGCGTCGGGATAGAGTTGCGTTTCCAAGGCCGGGCTGAAAGGGATCTGCGTGTCCGGCGTGGTGACGCGAATAATCGGAGCCTTCAGGCAATCAAAAGCCTTCTCCGCGACGATGGCCGAGATTTCGGCGGCGGCGCTGCAGGTGGTGTGGGCGGGATCGACAATCACCAGCCGGCCAGTGCGCGCCACCGAATTCAGGATCGCCTCGCTATCCAGCGGCACCAGCGTACGCGGATCGATGATCTCGATGGAGATACCCTCGGCGTCCAGCGTCTTGGCCGCCTGGATTGCGGCGTGTACGCCAGTGGAAATCGCCACCACGGTAACGTCGGTTCCTGGCCGGACCGTGCGGGCGACGCCGAAGGGAATGCGATACTCGCCGTCCTGCACATCCTCCTTCAGGCCCCACAACAGGCAGGCTTCAAACGACAGCACCGGGTCGTCCATATCGATCGCGGTGCGCAATAGCCCCTTGGCGTCGGTGGGCGTGGCGGGCACCATGATCTTCAGCCCCGGAACGTTCATGAACATCGGATAGGGACGATCGGAATGATGCGCACCGGTGCTCATGCCAAAGAACATCGCTGAACGGAACACCACGGGCAGCGAGGCCTGACCGCCGAACATGTAACGGTTCTTGGCGACCTGGTTTACGAACTGATCCATCGCCATGTAGAGGAAGCTCGAATAGGAGAGGTCCACGATGGGGTGCAGTCCGGTCATGGCGGCGCCGGCGGCCGAGCCCACCATCACCTCTTCCGAGATCGGCGTACTGCGGATGCGATTGGCGCCGAACTCCTGCAGGAAATCGCCCTTGTCGGCGCGTGATTTGCCGCCGCCCATGGTGCCATAGACGTTGGCTTCCACGTCCTCGCCCATGATGATGACGCGAGGATCGGCCTCCATGGCTTCGCGCTGCGCGGCGCCGATGGCCCCGAGATAGCTCATGACAGTCATAGCGTTACTCCGAAGGGTTCGGTGTAGAGGTCCTTGAAGGCCACGGAGGGTCCGGATAGTCGCTGTCCTCGGCGAACTGCACCGCGGTTTCGATTTCCGCAGCGACGTCGGTTTCGAGGGCGTCGAGCAGCGCTGCATCGGCGATGCCTTGTTGCAGCAGATGGTTGCGGAAGAGCTTTATGGGATCGCGCTTCAGCCAAGCCTCTTTTTGGACAGCGTCGCGATAATCCGTACCAAGTTTTAATCCTTCGGAGTGCTCGTTGAAGCGGTAGGTCATCACTTCGACCAGGCTCGGCCCCTTGCCGGCTCTCGCCCGGTCCGTCGCTGTCTTGACCACCTCGTAGACCTTCAGCACATCCTGCCCGTCCTCGACGCGGACGCCCGGCATATCGAAGCCGGCCGCGCGATTGGCGATCACGCCCGCGCTGACGGTATGGGCGGGGGTTGAGAGCGCTTACTGATTGTTCTCACACAGAAAGACAATCGGCAGGCCCCACACCGAGGAGAGGTTCATGGCTTCGTACAGACAGCCCTGGTTGGCCGCGCCGTCACCGAAGAAGGCCATGGAGACACGTCCGTTCTTCAGGACTTTGCTCGACAACGCCGCTCCCGTCGCAATCGGAATGGACGAGCCGACAATGCCGGATTCACCAAGACTCCCGACCTTGAAGTCGGCGAGATGCATCGACCCGCCCTTGCCGCCGCACACGCCCGTGGCCTTGCCGACCAGCTCCGCCATCAGGGGGCCGAGCGCCGCGCCCTTGCCGATGGGATGGCCATGGCTGCGGTGATTGCCGGTGAGATAGTCGCCGTCGGCCAGCGCCATGCAGGCGCCAACCACCTGCGCCTCCTGGCCGATCGAGGTGTGGACGGTGCCGGGGATCTGGCCACGCTTGACCATTTATGACGCGCGCTCATCGAACCGGCGGATACGGAGCATGCGTCGCTGCATTTCCAGCAAGAGGTCGTTTGGAAGGGTCATGCCTTGCCTTTCAGTTTTGCTTTTGGCGCGCTGGCTGCGGCCAACAGGTGGTTGGCGCTGTTGATGTCGGTCACCAGCACATCGATCCATTTTCCGGCGAGCGCGGCGGCCAGCGCCTGGTGCTTGTCGGCGCCGCCGGCAACCGCAACCCTGCGGCCTGCAGCGCGCAACTGATCCAGCGTCATGCCGATGACGAGATCGTCGAGCGCGGTCTTTACCGGCTGGCCCGCGCGATCGATGAAGCGCTGGTGCAGCTGCCCCATGGCGCCGGCGGCCCGCACTTTCGCCAGCTGCCCGGAGCTGAAGAAATTGTCACTTTCCTCCAGGGGGCCGTGAAAATCGGCCGGGCCGATGCCGACGAAAACCACGTCGACGTCGTCGAGCTGGTGGATGGCTCTGCGGATGTGGACATCGGCCAGGGCGGCATTGCGCGAGGCAACCGTGGGCATGACGCCCGGCGTGCGCAGGAAAATGGCATCGGCCGCGAAGGCCTGCGCCATCTGCAGCGTGGCGACATCGGCCTCATGCTGCAGCATTGGCGAACCGAGATCGCCCAAGGTTTCCACGACGTGGCGGATCGGGCTACCCCGACGCGGCTCAAACACGCGCGCCATTTCGCGCAAGGTCGTGCTCCACGAGGTGAAGCCGAGGACGGGGCCGGTGTCAAAAACGTCCGTCAGGCAGCGGGCCGCCGCCGCGCCGAGCACTTGCGCGATACCATCTTCGCTCGACCCAATGTCGACGACATAGGCGGCATCGAGCCCGAAGGCTTCGACCAGCCCATCTTCCAGATCCGGATAGAGGCCCTCGGGCGGCACCACGACGGAGCGGATGATGCCTTGCTCCTCGGCCAGGCGGAGGAGGCGCGAGACGCCGGCCTGCGACATGCCCATTTTCTCGGCGATCTCGGTCTGGCGGGCGCCCTGGATGTGATGCAGGCGCGCCGCCCGTGTCATCAGGCGCAACTGATCGATGTCGGCCGAAGAATACCGTTTCGCCGTCGCCGATTGGGGATGACGTTTCATCGGGCCGTCTCCGCAATGAGCTGGAAGCTGGTCTTGAGGTTGGGATAGAGGCTGCGGTAGGCGGCAAAGATGTCCGTATAACGCGCATGGGCCGAAGCATCCGGCTGATAGGCTCTTTCGATCCCTGTCATCGCTTCGGCGGCTGCGAGAATGTCCGTGTACAGACCAAGTGCTGCGGCGGCATGGATGCCGGCGCCGAGCGCGGTGCTTTCCTGCTCGCGCACCAGCTTGATGGGGCGGCCCAGGACGTCGGCGATGATCTGGCACCAGAGCGGGCTGCGCGAGCCGCCGCCCAGCATGAGAATTTCGTCTATCGCCGTGCCGGTCGCCGCTTCGACGCCGGCGGTCAAGAGGCGTTGCTCCAGGGCGATACCCTCGAGGATGGCACGATACATATGCGCCTTGCCATGCAGCCCCGAGAGGCCGACGAAGGCGCCACGGGCGTGGCCATCCCAATAGGGCGTCATGGCCCCGGTCCAGTAGGGCAGGCACAAAAGGCCGTCCGCCCCAAGAGGAATTCGAGAGGCCGCTGCCTCCAGAATCTTCTCAGGCGACTTGTCCTTATCAAGGCCCGCAAGCTGCTCGATGAACCAGACGATGTTCTGGGTACCGCCACCGATAAAGGTTTCGAGGATGTAGCTGCCGGGGATCGGCCCGCCCATGGTGCGATAGGCCGTGGCGCGAATATCCATCCAGGTTATCGCCGGTCGGATCGGCGCTGCGTCCGCGTCGAGACACACGAACGTTTCGCGTTGATGCGTGATGGCGATGCCGGAGATGCGGCCGCTCCCGACTTGTGCGCCAGCATCGGCGATGGCGGCCGACGTCGCCGTCCACCAATCGGGCGCATGCTGCTCAACCCAGCCCGAGCGCACATGGTTGAGGCCATAGGTGCGCCGGCCGGTGGCCAATGCGCGGCCGGCCCTGTCCCACACCACCGCTTTGCTGGCGGTCGTCGAGCAGTCCACCCCGATGACCAAATCGGCGCTGCTCATGCGGCTTGTCCCAAGACGTCGCGCAGCGCCCATTCGACGCGGTCGTCCGTCCACAGATCGAGCAGATCCAGGAGGTCGACGAGATTGAAGCGGTTGCGCATCAGGTGGCAATTGGTCATGGCCCAACGCAGCAGTGCGGGGGGCACGGACGGATTGAGGCTGTCGAACGTCGACGGCGCGCCCGACGCCTTCAGCGCGACACGGAGGGTTTCCGCCGGCGGCACAAGTTTGTCGAACTCCTGGGCATGGCGCTGCCAGTCGGCGGCGACGCCAGCGATGCGCGTCCAGTTATCGGCGATGGTCTTGTGCTTGGTCTGGCAGTCGCGCCAGCATTCGGCGGCGATCGCGCCAGTGTCGCCTAAGCGCCCGAAGGCGCTGTCGATGCGCGACTTGACGACGGCGAGGTCGGGCGTTTTGAGCCGCGCCGATGTGATCAGATCGCTGTCGATGGCATGACGCCAGAGTTTGGCCGCGACCAGACTGGCCACGCCCACCTGCGCGCCATGCAGGCCGATGGGCAAGTGGTTCGCGGCGTGCTGCAGATCCAGCATATGGCTGATGACGTGCTCGACGCCCGAGAGGCAAGCGGTGGTGTCCGAGACGCCGGAGACGATGCCGCGCAGGGCCAGCAACTTCGTCAGCTCACGCGTGGCGGTGGGCTCGCCTTTTGCGATGCCTGCTGACCAATCGGGCGGGACGGCGGCGGCGGCCTGGAGCATCGCCATGGACGCGGGATGGAAGGTGTGGTCGAGACCGGCGAGGAAGGACAGGTACCAGTCCGCCGGCGCGGTGAAGAGCGAGATCGCCTCGCCAAAGCCGGCGGCGTTCATCTCGCGCGGCGCGCCGCCGATGGTCACCACATCGGCCAGCACAATCGTCGGCCAGCGCGAGGGCACGGTGCGCTTCACGCCGCTGCGAAGGATGACCGAGACATTGTCGGTGAAGCCATCGACCGACGCCGCCGTCTGCACGACCACTTGCGGAATGCCGCCGAGGCGCTGCGTCGCCACCTTGCCGATGTCCGTCATGGTGCCGGAGCCGATGGTGACGACAGCATCGGCGCCCTTGGCGGCGGCCGTCGCCATGTCGAGCACGGGGTCGTCCGCGTGCAGCTTGTCGTGGCCGTCATCGAGCCGTTCGATGCGAACGTCAAATTTGTTCGTGAGCTGACTTTCCACCAACCGGCTCAACCTTTCGCCGCCGCGCAGGATCGGCGTCGCGTCGGTGAGGATGACAACCGAGGCGCGCCCATGCTTTCCGCTTGCGGCGAGGGCCTCGGCGACGGCGTCCGCCAGCTTGAGATGGGCGTCGTCCGAGACCACGAGCCGCAGCATGTTGAGCGGAGACAGCCGACCTTCCGGGTCGAGGGCCTTGAGGTTACGCCGCAGGCCATCGAGGTTGGTCGGGTCGGAAAAGTCTGGATTGGACGGCATCAGGGCCCCGGGTCCGAACGATGCGAATATTTATGCATAGCGTGAATTTTTATGCAAGTGCAAATGCCGTCAGCGCGCCTTGACGGTGGCCGAGCGCACCGCGGCCTGCCAGCCGGCGTAGAGTTCTTCGCGCCGATCCTCCGCCATCGCCGGCTCGAAGACGCGGTCGACTTGCCAGCGGTCGCTGAGATCGGACTGCTTCCACTGGCCAACGCCCATGCCAGCAAGGTGGGCCACCCCCAGCGCCGTGCGTTCCAGTTCCACCGGCCGGCGCACCGGAATGCCGAGAATATCGGCCTGGAACTGGCACAGCAGGTTGTTGCGCGTCGCCCCGCCGTCGACTTTCAGCTCGGGCACCGGCAGTCCGCCGGCCCGCAGCGCCTCGACATTGTCGCGGGTCTGGTAGGCCATAGCTTCGAGCCCGGCGCGCACCACATGCGCCTTGCCCGTTTCAAGCCTCAACCCGACGATCTCTGCGCGCGCGTCCCGCACCCAATGCGGTGCGCAAATTCCAGCGAAGGCCGGTACGATGTACACGCCGCCAGTGTCAGGCACCCGCCGGGCCACCTCCTCGATGTCGTCTCCGGGCGCGAGCACGCCGAGTTGGTCGCGCAGCCACTGCATGGTCTGTCCGCTGTGGAACACCACGCCTTCGGCCTCGTAGTCCGTCCGCTCACCGATGGTCCAGCCCACGCTCGCGGTCAGCCCGTCGAGCACAGCAGGCCGGTCGCCCGTGTTGGCGGTCAGTACGCCGGCGGTTCCGTAGGTGTTCTTCACTGAACCCGGTTCAAAACAGGCCTGGCCGAACATGCCGGCTTGCTGGTCAGCCATGATGGCAGTGATCGGAACCGTGGCGGCGCCGGTGAGGCCGACATCAGCTGGACGCATCTCGCCAAAGTTTGCATTCGAAGGACGTGCCGGCGCCATCAGCTGTTTCGGCACGCCGCATGCCGCCAGAAGCGCGTCGTCCCAGGTCCGGGACTGCAGTGAAAACAACGCCGTTCGCGACGCCTCACTGTGGTCGGTGGCATGCGTCCGCCCACCGGTGAGGTTCCACAACAACCGGCTATCGACCGTTCCCGCAGCCAACTCGCCCCGCTCGGCGCGGGCCTGCACGCCCGGAACATTTTCAACCAGCCACGCCAGCTTACCGGCGCTGAAGAAGGAGTCGTTGAACAGCCCCGTCCGTTCACGCACCAAAGCGTCGAGTCCATCGGCCCGCCAGCGCGCAACGATCGCGTCGGTCTGTTTCGACATCCACATCAGCGCGGGATAGACCGGCTCGCCCGTCCGGCGGTCCCGGATCAGACAGGTTTCCCGGTGCGTGGTGATGCCGATCGCTGCGATGTCGTTGGTGGTGACGCCGGCCTTCGCCATCACCGCTGCCATGCTGGCCCGCTGCGCCTGCCACAGCGCCACGGGATCGAGTTCGACCCAGCCTGGCTTAGGAAAATTCGGGACGACGGGGTTGCGCGCCTCGGCGACGATCTTGCCGTCCGGGTCCACGAGCACAGCCCGCGCGCTGGTCGAGCCTTCGTCGAGCGCCATGACATATCGCCGGATCATGCCGCAACGCCCTCGCCTGATGTGATTTCGGTTTCACTTGTGCGGCGGCCCGGAACCGCAAGATGCGACAGCCAGGCGCGATAGTCGGCAATTTCGGCAGCGCGCCGCGCGCCATCCCAACCGAGCCTTGCCCCGAGCAGCGCCGCGATGGCCTCGACGGACTCCAGCCCATGCCCCGGTTCGAAAGCCAGCAGCACGCGGCGCGCCAGCACATCGGTAAGCGTGCGAGCAAACTCATGCCGTACAGAGAAGGTCATCTCCGCCCCGATGGCTCCGGTGGGCGCATGGACGACCTTCAACATCTCCGCGTCCCCTCGTGCGTCGGCAACAACGGCGCGCGCCCGCCCGCCATAAAGGGCGAGCATGCGGTCGGCACTCCGCTGCGACAGGCCCGCGTTCATCAGTTCACGGCGCGTCTCCACGGCATCGAACACGGCTCCCGGAAATGACAATTGCGCGGTAGTGCAGCGGGAGCTCTTGCGTCCAAGCCGTCTGTACACATCATCAACGACATCCTCAGCCAACTGACGGAACGTCGTCAGCTTGCCGCCAACCACCGTGACCAGACCGGGCAACTGCGGCGCATGATCGTGCAGCACATGACTGCGCGGGATCTTCGCCTCGACAACACCGGGCGCATAGGGCAGGGGACGCACGCCGGAGTAAGTAAAAAGAACATCGCGTTCGGTGAGCTTTGCTTGCGGGATCAACTGGTTGACCTCGCCCAGCAGGTACGCCATTTCGGCCACGCTGCAGCGGGCTTCTCCAGGATCGTCATCGAACCGGATGTCGGTGGTGCCGATCAGATAGCGTCCCATCCAGGGAATGACCAGCACCAGCCGCCCGTCGGTCTTGGACTCGTAGTAGACGACATCTTTTGGCGCGCCAGGAAAGGGATCGACCACCAGATGGCTGCCCTTGGTGCCGCCGTTGAGCCGACGCTGCGGAGGCGCACCGCGCTGGAAGATGCGATCGATCCAGGGGCCGGCGACGTTGAGAACCACGGGCGCCCGCACCTCATGCATGGTCCCGTCCGTGGTGTCGCGATACTTCACGCCCACCACCCGGCCGCCGCTCAGCATCGGCTCCTCGACCCGCGCCTTGGTGCGGATCACCGCCCCGTCGGCTGCCGCCGCAACGGCAAGTTCAACACACAGCCGCTCGGCGTATTCGACTTGCCCCTCGGCAAACACCGTGGCCCCCGTAAGCCCATCGCGCGCGATGCCCGGAAACCGCCGCAAGGTTGCGTCGGCGTTCAGCGTTTCATGGCCGCCGGTGCGCTTGTCGAACGAGAGCACGTCGTACACCACCATGCCCATCCGGATCAGCCAGGCCGGTCGGCGGTTGTGGCGGTAGAGCGGCATCAACAGGCGAAGCGGCTTGACCAGGTGCGGCGCGAGCTGGAACAGCCGCTCGCGCTCGCGCAGCGACTCGCGGACCAGCGCGAAATCGTGGTGCTCGAGATAGCGCAGCCCGCCGTGCGCGAGCCGTCCCGACCACGCAGAAACCCCGCTGCAGATGTCGTCCTGCTCCAGCACCACCACCCGCAATCCACGCGCGGCGGCATCGCGGGCAATTCCCAAGCCGTTGACCCCGGCCCCGACGACGATCAGATCAAAGGGGGTGGCTGGAGTGTCCATCGCAGGTGACTTTCCTGAGCACGCCGTCTCGGCATAACTATTCTGATCTTGAAATTGTATTCAAGACTGTCTGCCGCGTCAACGCGCCTATCAAGGGCGCCTGCTCTAGTTGCGCAATCGGCGTCCTTGCCCGACGGCTTCGTAGCAAACGCAGATCAGAGACCCACTTGCCCAAGACACAGGTATTTCAGCTCGACGTAGTCGTCGATGCCATACAGTGAGCCTTCGCGCCCAAACCCCGACTGCTTGATGCCGCCGAAGGGTGCCACTTCAGTCGAGATCATGCCGGTGTTGATGCCGACCATGCCGTACTCCAGGGCTTCGGCGATGGCCCAGGCTTTGCTCAGATCCTTGGCGAAGAAGTAGGCGGCCAGGCCGAACTCGGTGTCGTTCGCCAGCGCGATGACATCCTTGACGGTCTCGAACTTGAAGATCGGGGCGAGTGGTCCGAAGGTTTCTTCTCGCGCCACTTTCATGTCTGCGGTCACGCCGGTCAGCACTGTCGGGGCAAGGAAGTTTCCGTTCAGAGCCTGCCTCGGGTCGGCCCCCGCAAGTTTCGCGCCCCGTTCCAGCGCATCGTCAATGTGCTCGCGTACTTTGGCGATGGCCTTGCGGTCGATTAGCGGGCCGATCTCGGTGCCGTCGGCAAAACCATCTCCGACCTTCAGGGCTGCTACGCGGGCCGAGAGTTTGCGGGCGAACTCATCGTGGACGCCAGCCTGAACATAGATGCGGTTGGTGCAGACGCAGGTCTGGCCGGCGTTACGGAATTTTGACTGCATCGCGCCCTCGACGGCGGCATCGATATCGGCGTCGTCGAAGACGATGAACGGCGCGTTGCCGCCCAGCTCCAGGCTGAGCTTCATGACTTTTGGCGCGGCTTGCGCCATCAGCCGGCGTCCGACTTCCGTCGATCCGGTAAAGGTCAGCTTACGCACTTTCTCGTTCTCACAGATTTCATCACCGAAGTCGGCGCTCCGGGTCATGGGCACGATGCTGAAGAGGCCCGGAGGCAACCCGGCTTGTTCGGCAAGGACGGCCAGGGCGATTGCGGAGAGCGGAGTCAGTCCGGCCGGCTTGAACACTATGGAGCAGCCAACGGCGAGTGCTGGTGCGACCTTGCGAGCGACGAGAGCCGAGGGAAAGTTCCACGCCGTGATGGCTCCGACGACGCCGACCGGCTGCTTGATGACGACGATGCGCTTGTCGCGGCCGTGGCCGGGAATGGTGTCGCCGTAGACGCGCTTGGCTTCCTCGCTGTTCCACTCGATGTAGGAAGCGCCGTAGAGGATTTCGCCCCTGGCTTCGGCCAGCGGCTTGCCCATCTCGGAGGTTAGGATGGCCGCAAGATCGTCGAGGTTCGCGACGACCAGATCATACCAGCGGCGCAGGATCACGCCGCGTTCTTTGCCGGTGCGGGCGGCCCAGTCCTTTTGCGCAACATAGGCGACGTCGATGGCCTGGGTGACCTCCTGGCGTGAGAAATCGGGGATCATCGCCAAGGTGTCACCTGTCGACGGATTGACGACGGGAAACGTTGCTCCGGAGGCGGACGTTCTGCGCCATTCGTTGCCGATGACGCCGGCCTCGACGACCAGATTACGGTTTTTGAGACGGGCAAGGAGGGTTTCGGAAATGGCCATGGGCTCGCTCCTTTGAGAAATCAGATTTGGCTTGGTTTCGCGCTGGCTGACATATGGGTCTGTCCGAAGGGGCCTTCGGTCCAGAACTGCCCCGATTGATCGCCCATGCCAGCGCATATCTTGAGCGCATCGCCGCTGATGGCGGGAGCGAGGCCGCGATAGTCCATGTGCAGACGATCCGTTCCCAAGACTTTGGCGGCGAGGTTGATGAGGAGCGTGGCCTGCAGCGGGCCGTGGACGACAAGTCCGGCATAACCTTCGGTAACGCGGGCATACGGCGGGTCGTAATGAATGCGGTGGCCGTTGAAGGTTATGGCCGAGTAGCGGAACAGCAGCGGCGGCGTGGGCGTCACAATCCAGTGGTCCCCACATGCCTTCGGTGACGCGGACTTGGGCTGTTGGGCTGCGGCGACTTCGGCGCCGGCCGCCTCGCGAAACACCAGAGTCTGCCGTTCCCGGACGGCGAGCCCGCGCGGCGTCAGAAAATCGTGGTCGATCGACACGAACCAGAGCTGACCCGTGCGACCTTCCTTGAGCGCAATCTCGCTGATAGTGGAGATGCGACGCACACGGTCGCCGATGCGGATCGCGTCCCTGGATTCGAGCGCGCCGCCTGCCCACATCCGGCGCGGCAACGGTAAGGGCGGCAGGAACGCGCTTTTGGCCGGATGGCCGTCCCGGCCAAGCTCGTCCATGGCGGCGATCTCAGGGCTCAGGCACCAGTGCAAACCGAGCGGGGCGACACCGTCCCGTTGCGGCGCCAGATACGGATTGAAAATCGCCCTAAAACTCGCCGCCAGCCGTTCTGTGACGATGTCCTCGGTCTCGCGCGTGCGACCGATCCAAGCCTCGAAATCTGTGGGTACGGAACTCATTGCCCTGTGCTCCGCGCTCAATAGGACCGGGGCATGCCGAGCACATGCTCGGACAGATACGACAGGATGAGGTTGGTTGAGATCGGCGCCACCTGATAGAGCCGGGTCTCGCGGAACTTGCGTTCGATGTCGTATTCCTCGGCAAAGCCGAAGCCGCCGTGGGTCTGGATGCAGGCGTTGGCGGCCTCGTTCGAGGCGTCGGCGGCGAGCATCTTGGCCATGTTGGCCTCGGAGCCGCAGTCCTTGCCCGCCTCGTAGAGTCTTGCGGCTTCGCGCACCATCAGTTCGGCTGCCCGCATGTTGGCGTAGGCGCGCGCGATCGGGAACTGGACGCCCTGGTTGGCGCCGATCGGCCGGCCGAACACGACGCGCTCGTTGGCGTAGGCGGAGGCTTTTTCAATCAGCCATTTGGCGTCGCCGACACATTCTGCACCGATGAGAATGCGCTCGGCATTCATGCCGGAGAGAATGTAGCGGAAGCCCTTGCCCTCCTCGCCGATCAGGTTCTCGGCTGGCACCGTCACGTTCTCGAAGAACACCTCAGTGGTCGAGTGGTTCATCATGGTACGGATGGGCCGGATGGTGAGACCCTTACCTTTGGCCTCACGCATATCGAGGATGAAGACCGAGAGACCGTCCGTAGGCTTCTTGACCTCTTCGCGCGGGGTCGTGCGGGCGAGCAGGAGCATCAAGTCAGAGTATTCAGCGCGGCTGGTCCAGACCTTTTGCCCGTTGACGATGTAGCGGTCGCCATCTTTGCGCGCAAAGGTACGGATTGCCTTTGTGTCCGTTCCGCTCGCGGGCTCGGTGACACCGAAGGCCTGCAGCCGGAGTTCGCCCGCCGCGATAGCTGGCAGATAGCGCTTCTTCTGCGCATCGCTGCCGTGGCGGAGCACGGTGCCCATCACATACATCTGCGCATGGCAGGCCGCGCCGTTGCAGCCGGCGCGCTGCACTTCCTCAAGCACCGCCGCCGCCGCGCTCAAGGTGAGGCCGACCCCGCCGTATTCCTCGGGAATGAGCGTTGCCAGGTAGCCGGCCTCGGTCAATGCCTTGACGAATTCCGCGGGATAAGCGCGTTCGGCGTCGAGCTTGCGCCAGTATTCACCGGGGAAGCGCTCGCAGAGTTTGCGTACGGCATCGCGGATATCCTTGTGCGGATCGTCGTGGTCCTGCATGGCTCAAGCGCTCCGCAGCCGGCGCGCCGGCGTGTTTGGTTGCCCGACATACGAGAGCAGATCGAGGTCCCGTACCGGCTTGTCATTTGTGAGGGCCAAGATGCCGGCAATGAGCGTGTCGCTGCTGGCCTCGGCCAATCCCGATTCGAGCAGCATGGCGCGGGCCTTGGCTTTCAAGTCTGACGCGGTGAGCGGATTTTCCGGATCGCCCTTGGCGTCTCTGCGCGAAGCAGAAAGCCGGCGGCCATCGGTCGTCTCGACGGCGACCTCGGCGCCCCAGGCCCTTGGATAGGCGGCATCCACCTTGGGCGCGACGGCGACCAAGACTTTCGTGCGCTCGTTCGCCATCCGGCTGCGGGCGTCAGCATCGAAGCTGGCCTGATTGACGAGCCCGTCCTTGAGGGCGATGGCGACCGTGTGCTGCAGCGAGAATTTGGCGCTGTACGGATCTTGCGGGTCCGGCCGGTCGCAGACATCAACAGCCGCGCGGTAGGCGCCGACTGTGATGCGCTTGATGTCCGCCCCCTTCAGAGCCTCATGCAGCTCCAGCGCAGCATCAATGGCGGGGTGGGTATGCCGGCAGCAGGGCCAAGGCTTGATCGACGTTCTCGTCAGTTCCCATGGCCGCGAAGGGTCAGCAGCAATGGCTTGCGGGATCGGATCAGCACATAGCCCAGCAAAGAAGCCCTTTTCGCCCTCCAGGATCTTTTCCGGCCCGGTAAACCCTTCCTTGGCGAGCAATGCAGCGAGAACGCCGGATTCAGCAGCACGCGCCGTGTGCAGATGTTTGCTCATGGCCCCGGTGGCCAGAAACTCCCACAGCCCCGACGATTGGGTGCCGGCATTGCCGAGCGCCCATACTGTCTCGTCTTCGCTGAGGCCGACCAGTTTCGCGGCTGCCATGGCAGCGCCGAACGGGCCGCAGGTGGAGGTGTTGTGCCAAACCCGGTAATGCGTCTTGCCGACCGCCATGCCGACCCTGCAGCAGACCTCGTAGCCGGCGAGCACGGCCTCCAGAAACTGGCGGCCGCCGAGATTGCGGTCCTCGGCAATCGTCCAAGCCGCGGGGATGACGACGCTGCCGGGATGCGTGACGGAATCGCGATGCAGATCGTCCATTTCCAGAATATGGGCGAGGCCGCCAACCAGGAACGCCCGGCGGGCCACGTCGATGCGATCCGGAGGCGCGACCGCCAGCAGCATCTTTGCCGGCGCCGCCCCGCGTCCGGCGACAGCGCAGGCTAAAGTGTCCAGCACGAACAGAGCTGCAGAGTGAAGATCGGCGTCGCTCGTCGTCTTGCCACCGATCAAAGCGACCAGATCGCGTGTCAGGCTCATCTCGGGCTACCTTGTTGAATGGGCACGCACGGCGGACAGGAATTCCCGGCGCAAAGCGTCGGTATGCTCACCTTGACTTGGCACCCTGCCAAGGGATGGGCGCGCGCCGTTGACGATAACGGGCGGCGCGGGAACATCGATGCGACCAGTGGGCGTTTCCACGCTCGCGGTCGTCGCGCTGCGATGTTCAATCAGATCGGCCATGGTCGAGATCCGTCCGTAGGCAATCCGGTTGGCGTCCAGAAGGGCGCACAGATCGAGCAGTGTCTGTTGTCCGATGCGATCCTGAATGAGTTGATCGAGCGCATCACGATTGTTTGTACGCGCCGTATTCTTGGCGAAGCGCGGATCGGCGGAGAGTTCTGGTTGGCGCAGAATGGTCTCGCAGAACGTCTGCCACTCGCGGTCGTTCTGGATCGCGATCAAGATCTCACCGTCGACAGCGTAGAACACGCCATAGGGGGCGATGCTGGGATGGGCCAGGCCAATGCGCCGGGGCTCCTTGTCGGCATAGCGGCGGCCGAGATAGGGGACGGCCATGTATTCGGCGATGGTGTCGAACAGCGAAATCTGGATCAGCGCGCCCTCATTGCTGCGTTCACGTCGTAAAAGTGCTTCGAGAATGGCGGCATAGGCGGCCTGGCCGGTCGAGATATCGCAGATAGAAATGCCGACGCGGCTCGGACCCGATGTCGCCGAACCGGTGACATTGGCCAGCCCCGCCTCGGCCTGGACCAGCAGGTCGTAGGCCTTGCGCTCGTAATCCGGCGTACCCGGAGCGTATCCGCTGATCTCGCAGACGATGAGACGCGGAAAGCGGGAGCGCAAATCCGCCGAGCCCAGGCCCAATCGCCCGGTCGCGCCGGGTGCGAGATTGTGTACGAAGATGTCGCTCTTGCCCAACATGGCGATGACCAGGGCGAGATCGCCAGGATCTTTCAGATCGACAGTGCAGGATTCCTTGCCGCGGTTGTTCCAGACAAAGTACGTCGACTGCCCCTGAACATCGGCATCATAGCCGCGGGCAAAATCGCCCTCCGGCCGTTCCAGCTTGATCACGCGCGCGCCCGCATCCGCAAGCCTCGAGGTTGCGAGCGGTGCGGCCACGGCTTGTTCCAAGGCGACTACGGTGATGCCTGCTAGCGCGCCGGCCATCGTGCGCTCCTTTTCATCGCGATCATGAGCGCAAAATCGCGCGTCGGGAGCCGCGAAGTCCAATAAGGATTCGCAATGGCAGGTATAGCGATTTTCTTGAACTAATCTGGATTAATCGGAGCAGCTTCAGCCGAACAGTTTTGGCGCATTGCGCTCGTGGGACAGCTCCGCCGTCCAGACCGAATCACGCACCAGTCCCCGCATAATCTCCCAGGACAGTTGCGCAATCGCGCGCGGCGCCTTGGGAAGAGGTCGGTCGGCGGAATAGGCCAGGTAGACTTTCCGCGAAATCGATGGTTGCTCGAGGCGCCACACTCGGAAGACCCCTTCGGTGTCCTCCCGCTGCACAGCCATCTTGGGAAGAAGGCCGAAGCCCAGACCGCGCGCGACCAGCTTCTTGATCTGGCCATAGGAATCGATCTCGATCGCTGGAGTGATGGAAATCTGCTGCGCCAAAGCCGCGTCGTCGATGAGTTGGCGTAAGCCGTGCCCCGGCCCGGGCATCACCAGCGGGAGGGCGGCGGCGTCCATGAGGGTCATCGTTCGCCCCGTCCCGCGAAGATCCGCCGCCATCGGGACGCTGCAGAACAGGCAAATCTCCTCCGAAAGCGCGTGGTGCACGACCAATCCGCGCGGGTCGGAGGTCGAATAGATCATCGCCAGATCGACCTCGCCCTTCTTCAGCCAGTCGAGCACGTAGCCGCTCATCGCTTCGACAATGCGTATGCTGATTTCGGGATACCGGATCTTGGCGGCTTCGATGAGCGGGGCGGCCAACTGTTCAGCGACGGTGCCGGGCATGCCGAAGCGGACGACGCCGCGTGGCGCGATCGCCTCGCCGCGCACGCTGTCGTTGATCTGGGCGAATTCGGCCAGGATGCGCTTGGCGTGCACCATGAGACGCTCGCCGGCCTCGGTTGCTTTCACGCCGCTGGCGGCCCGGTGCAAAAGCACGACCCCCAGCTCCTCTTCCATGTGGCGCACGTGCTGACTGAGCGCGGGCTGGGCGACGTGCAGTTGGTTGGCAGCCTTCGAGAACGATCCGCATTCGACAACTTTGGCGAAGTAGCGCAGTTGGCGCAGATCCATGGCCGTCACTCCCGCCTCGGGCCCGTGCGTGCGGTTTCGGTCCCAAATGCGGCGACCTTATAGTGGCTACTCCCGCTTCGTCCAGTTGGTCCGCACAGGAGGACTAAAGGCGCTGCCGGGCGTCGGTTCCTGATTGCCGGGTCAGGCGCGACAGCGAGCGCGTCATCCAGTCGGGGCGCTGTGACCTGGAGAAGGGGCGGACGGCCAATCCCAACTCAAGCCGGCGGCTGGGAACCGCATCGATGATGCCAAGCCGGCTCTGGTAAGCCAGCCACCAGACCAAGAGAACGCCGATGAACCAGCAGGCAATCTGCCAGACGAACAGGGAGGGCGTGTCGGTGCTTTGCGCCGCTTGTCCAAAAGTCTGCCGGCTGAACAGGCTGTTGCCGAGAATGGCGCCCGGCCCCAGGGCAAAGAACGCCCATATCAGCGTCAGCGACCATTTCGCCGCGCGGGTTGCCCGGCCGCCAAGGGCTGCGGGCGAACTTGCGGCCAGCTCATCGTGCAGCCGGCCCCGGTACTCGCGCTCCGGCTCCCGGCGCGTCCAGAGGGACACGATGATGCAAGTGCCGACGTTGAAGAACAGGCCCCAGGCGGCTGAATGGATCGTCAGCGGCCATCGCCCCCAGGGCAGGTCGATAAACAGGCCCTCAAAGGCGATGAGACCGGCCGGCTCGGAAAACAGCACGAACACGAGGCCGAAGACCAGGCCGGTGACGACGCCGCTGCGGCTGATCCAGGGCAGCCAGCAGAGGCCGAGGTAGGCAGGCAGCAGCTGCGCCGACAGGCTGAGGGTCAGCGTCGAGAGCAGTGCGGCGGGAAGCGGAGCGACCGTGGCGACGGACGCAACGGCCAGGAACAGGACGGCGATGGAGATGCGCGCCGCCGTCCGCTGGCCGATGCCGGTCAGGTCGGGGCGAAGGTAGCGGACGACGAAATCGGTAGTGAGGATCGAGGCCGCCGAGGTCACGAAAAAACCGACAGCGATCTGCTGCGACAGGATAAGCGCGAACAGGAAACCGACTGCCAACAGATCATCGCGGGCGGCGAGGCGGCTGGCGAAACCAACGATGGAATCGAGCGTCGGGCGCGCGCCTGATGCCAGTTCCGCGCCGATGAGGGGGCCGATCACCAACAGCAGGCCGGTGGCGATGCCGCCGATCATCCAGACCTGATTGAAGGCGAGGCCGGTGCGCCCTTTCACGCTGACGCCGAGCAGCGCGAAGCCAGGGCTAAGGGTGATGCCAGTCAGGGCGATGGCGAAGGAGAGGATCTGTGTTGTGGTCCAAAGGCCGCCAGCGGGAACTGCCTTGCCCAGGCCCGCGGTGAACTGTATGACGCCCGGCAGGTGATCAGTCGCGATTCCAGCGGGTACGGGAATGCCGTGTACTGCCAACGCGAGGCCTTGCGACGTCACGCCGAACGCTCCGGTCGTGACGAGCAGCAGCACAAGGACGGTTAGCGACTGGGCCGCAAGCACATAGACGAGCGCGCGCCAGCCGCCGATGATGGCGTAGAGGCCGAGAAAGAACGCCGACCCCCAAATCACGAGGCCGGCCGGCAAGGCGCCGCCGGTCGCCTTTTCGATCAGTACACCGCTTTCGGCCAGTAAGGTGGCGGAGAAGGGCAGGGCGAACAGGGCGACGACCAGCAGGAGATAGAGCCGCACTGCCGTGCTGGCGTAGTAGGCTCCGAGTAGCTGCCCGGCGGTGCGCAGTCCCGTCATGCGCGAGGTCAGCCAGAGCTGCTTATGCACCAGGGTTGCGGCAAGCGCTGCGAGAATCAGGCCCAACGCCACGTGATTGTACTGCAGCCCGTAAGTGGCGATCAGCAACAGGTGATCCTGAAGACCGAGCGCCGACACCACAATTCCGGCGCCGCCGAAGACGAAGGCCCAGGCCGGGATCGTGAGCCCGCCATCGAGGAAATCGCCGGGTTGCCTCAATGCACTGGCGCTCGCCGTCGCAATGTACACAGCGTAGACGTAGGAGATGCCGAGCGCGATGAGCAGCAGTGTTGTCACTGGTCGCCCTTCCGGGAAGCGGCGTCATCGCCATTGGTGTCCGGCCTGAAATTGCCGATGACGTTGAAGGCGTCGAACACAACGCGTACGCCGAAATGCGTGATCATGTAGAACAGGGCGCAGGCTCCAAAAGCCAGTAGGCCAAGCACCAGCGGCACAAAACTGTGATCGCGGAAGTTGCCATCGAGCAGCCCTGCGAGGCAAAGCCAGAGCAGGCTTGCAAAAAAGACCACGAGCCCGAGGGCCAGTTCGCTCCGTGTAAATGTGGTTTCATAGACCGCGTTGACAATGATGTGTCCGACGAATGCCGCAAGCAGCGCGGTATAGCCCGCCGCAACGGCCCAGATCCCGCCCGTCCCGACGCCGAAGTGCAACAGCATGGCCGCCGCCGCGCCGAGTGCAATCCACACCGCCATCACCAGGGCGTGGCGGTCGACAACGTCCTGGCGATCGGACCTATCCATGGCGGCTCATTCCTGATGTGCGGTACAAAAACGATCAGTCGTCCTTGCCCGAACCGCCCTTGTCGCTTGGCGCGAGGAAGTTGCGGAACTGCATGCCGCCGGCGCTGCCGAGGTTTTCGATCGGCAAGCCCAGCTCCTTCATCAGGCCGTCCACCAGCGCTACATGGGTGCGATACTTCATGGCCGAATTGACGACGCGGTCGGTCATGCTGCCACCCTCGCCATTTGCGCCGCCGATCACTCCATGGCCGCCCCCTTCCGAGGGGCTGTTCAAGCCCGGCAGACCATCGACCTGAAGGATCTTGATCGAATCGATGTTCTCCATCGGCTTCACCGTCTCGCGGATGATGTCCGGCAGCGTACGCACCAGGTGCTCGTAAATGGTGCTGCGGCGGCTGGCGTCCGAACGCATGTTCTCGGTCTCGTTCAGCAGCATCTGGCCGGCGGCATCCTTCTGGTAGCGCACCTCATCGGCGTGCGCCTCGGCAATGCGCCCCTGCGCGCGGAACCCCGTCGCCTCCAATTCCGCCTTGGCGTAGGACGTCAGGCGCATGGCCTCGCGCTCGGTGCGTGATGCCGCGTTGATAAGGTCGACGCGTTTGGCGCGGTTGGCCGCCTCTTCATCGCGGGCGGTGAAAATCTGCTCTTCGGTTAGCGCCAGCACCTTGCGAGCCTCGGCCTCTTTGGTCTGTGCGTAGGCCTCCTCGATCGACTTGTGGATGACCGCAATCAGCCTTTCCTTGTCGGTGATCTCAATGTCCTTGCGCTGCTCGATCTCGAAGCGGTCGATGAAATTGCGCGCCGCCACCCGCATCTGGTCGATGTCGCGATTGACCGCGATGGCGCTGTCCTCGACATTGCGCATCGCCGCCGTCTCGGCGAGCTTGATTTTTTCACTCTTGGCGATCTCGGCGTGCGCGACCTCCTCGTCCTTGCTGAGTTGCTCCAGCTGGACGTGGTAACGCCGCATGATCCGTGCACGGTCCTGCTCGGCCAGCGCGATTTCGTTGCTGACGCGGATTTGTTTGTCCTTGTCGACGGTCAGGAGGTCGATGACTTTGCTGGTCTCGATCCGGGTCGATTCGACGCGGCGGTCCTTCTCCAGCCTGGCGTGATCCACATCGCCTACCGCCTGCGTATCGATCAGCGACAGGGTCTGGCGTGTACGAATTTCATGCTCACGGATCTTGCGGTCGTTCTCGATGCGATCGGCTTCGATCTGCTGGCGGGTCAGCTGTCGCTGCGTCTCCAGGTCCCGGCGGGAGTTGATCTCGATCAGTTCGGTCGACTGCTGTTTCTGGATCGCCAGGGTCCGCACTTCGTTTTCCGAGGTGATGCGCTCAACATCGATCAACTTGTCCTTTGCGATGCGCACGCGCTCGTTTTCCTGCTCGGCGCGAACCTTGGCGGTTTCGACGCCGATCGAGGACTTGGAGTGTTCATCGGCAATTTGCGACAGTTGCGCAGCCCTGCGCGTCTCGATCGCCCGGTGCTGATCGATGCGCGCGTACTCGAGATCGCGACCGATCTCAAGCGCGCGCTGTTCGGTCTGGTAGTCCTTCAGCGTGATCTGGATGCGGGCGTCATTCTCAATCTGGTTGCGATGCTTGCGCCGCTCCTCGATCTGTTCGGTCAGCTGGGCCAGGCCCTCGGCATCGAAGGCATTGTTCGGATTGAACACCGAAACGTCGGTCTGGTTCAGGCTGGTCAGCGAGGCATTTTCGAGTTCGAGGCCGTTGGTCGCAAGCGTCTTGGCGCCGAGGTCGGCAACGTCCTTGATATAGTGCCCGCGATTGGAGTGGATCTCGTCCATGGTCATGTTGGCGGCGATCGCAGACATGGCGTCGACGAAGCGGCCCTGCACAACTTCCTTCAATTCCGCCGGATTGGCGGTGCGTTCGCCAAGTGTGCGTGCGGCCGTCGAGACCCCATCGCGCGACCCGACGACGCGCACCAGGAATTCCGCGACAATGTCGACCCGCATTTTATTCTTGGTAATGAGCGATTGCTCGCCGATGCGCCGGATCTCAATGGGTATGGCGTTCATGTTGACGCGCGTGATGGTGTGAACGATCGGCACCAGGAAAGCGCCGCCACCCATCACCACCTTCTCGCCGCCGAGGCCGGTCCTGACGAAGGATTGGTCCTTGGACGAATGGCGGTAGAGCCAATGCAGGAGGTAGACGGCGATGGCGATGAGTATCGTCAGCAGAATGACGATCGCCAGTGCGTCGGTGCTGGTCATGACCTTGTGCTCCAGTCAGGCTTGGCCGCTTTGTGCGGGATCGGGTTCATAGTCAGTTGTCCTCTCAAAATCGCTCCTGGCTCGCGACGGCCAGGATGATCAGCGAGGTGGTCAGAAGATTGATGAGGTCAGCGAGCGTATAGAGCAGGACGATGACGGGTCCGTGCCCTGCCCCGATCACGGCGTCGATGAAGTGCAGGATCGGGATCGCCGCCCAGCCGATGGTCATGATCAGCCGGATCCAGAAATAGCCCAGCCGCATGACGCGCGAGGACTTTCCTACAGCCTCGCTCATGGCGCCGAAGTAGAGTTCTCCGAGGATGTAGAGCCAGAAGGCGATCGACAGCAGGACGCCCAGCGTCGGATCGAAGATGCGGGCATCGCCGAGGAAGCGCGACAGAACCATGAGGATCGCGGCAACCGTTGTGCGCCAGAACACACCGACGGGGACGGGGCCAGCGAGGCGGGCTAGGAAGTACACGGCCGCCACCTGCAGCGGCTGCACCACGAACCAACTGGCAAAGCGCGGGCCGGCGGTCATCTTCTGCGCGACCAGCCAGGTCTCGGAGGCGCCGAGATAGTGGAAGCCGGACGCCAACAGCGCAACGCCAGCAAGCGCAACCGGCGGGCGCCAGCGGTCGGTCACCCAAGTGAGCCCCAGCAGCGTGAGCACGGCGGCGGCCAGCATGGCGGTGGTCGCCAGCTCGTAGGAGGCGCTCACCAGGTCGCTGGACTGAAAATTCGTTCCGAACATTCCCGTTTCCTAGACTTGTGCTCTGATGTGGGGGGCACGTCCATAGAGCGCCACCATGGGCAGGATAAGCAGCCCAAAGATGAACTGCTGCCATTCGTATCTGAGGCCGATGCCGATCAGGAAGGAGCTCAGCACCTGCAACACCAGAACGCCAATCACAGTAAATCCGTAGCCACCGTAACCGCCGGCAAGCGACGTGCCGCCAATAACGACGGCGGCGAGCGTGGTGAACAGGTACGGGTCGCCGACGCCGATGAAACCGCCGCCGCTCCAGCCGAGCAGGAGCGATCCGGTGAGGGCGGCGAAGAAGCCGCTGATGGTGTAGGCGAGGGTCCAGTACTTGAACTCGGAAATGCCGATCAGCTTGGCCGAGCGCCGGTTGCCGCCAAGCGCATAGATGTGCCGTCCGTAGGCAGTGTAGCGCAGGCCTAAGGTGACGAGAATGGCGAGTGCAATCCACAGCAGGATGGTCGGGGGAACAGAGAGGCCAAAGAACGTGCCGTTCATCGCCGCCAGATTCTGCAACCACGGCGGGACGGTGCCGAACACGTTGCCGCTGAACGAAGACCCGATGCTGGTGAGGATTTGCACCAGGCCCGCGACCGCAAATCCCATGCCGAGCGTGAGGATGAGGGCCTGACCCTGCAGTTTGAACGACAGGACGCCGTTCAGGAACCCGAGCCCGCCGCCGATGATCAGCACTGCGACCAGCGCAACGCCGGTCGGGACGCCGAGGCTGATGAGGTAGAGCAGTCCGATATTGGCCGCGCCGATCACGAACGGGATCGAGAGGTCGAGGCCTCCGAGCAGAGCGACCAGCGTCTGGCCAATGCAGGCGATGCCGAGGAACGAGGCGAACAGCAGGATCGCCTTGATGTTGGAGGCGGAGAGAAAACCGTCGATGGTGAAGGAGCTGACGACGATGAGCGCCCCAAGCACAATTAGACCGATGAAGGCGCTGCGGCCGTGGGCGAAAGCGCCGCTGACCTTGAAGGCGAACAGCAGGATCGCTTCGAGGACGAGGAAGGCGATCAGATTGGTGATAGTGCGGAACGAAGGGACGGTCGCGGTCACCAAGAGATAGACTATGAGCAGCGCGAGCATCGAGATGATCAGCACACGGTTTCCGGCCCACGCGCTGCGCGCGCCGGAGGGTTCTTGCTTTGCGGATTGATCGGCGGGGCCAGGCGCGGCCTGCTCCTGACGGGATTCGAAAATCACCGTCACGTAGTTCAAGAATAGTAACAGTACGGCAACCGAAATGACCGTATAGAGAATGACCAGTTGCGCGCTCAGGCCTTGCGCAAAGCCAAGGCCGAAGCCGATCGCCGCTACGATCAGCGTGAGGGCAAGGTTGATCCAGATCAGGATGATCGAGCGTGGGATCAGGAGCGAGCGGTTCATCGCCGTACTCCCGCCAGGCTGATGTCGCCGACCACGAACAGCAGCAGCAGGATCATCGTCGCAACAAAGACGTACACGAACACGCCCAGCCGCATCGAAAGGGCCTCAGCCGTCATTGTGCGGAGTGTGAAGGTGAGCAAGGCAAGGGCGGCTGCGAGTCCGAACAGCATTTTCTGCAGGGGTGACAGCACGACGTGCCCGATCCCCGTCCCGTCGGCGGCGGGCATCAGCAGATACCTCGTGAGAAGATTGGGATCTACGTTCGGCGTGACAAGGGCCGTCGCTGCGGGGCGCACATCCTCGGCGCTGACTTTCAGCATGATGCCGAGCACGAGGCAGCCGAGCACCACGAAGGCCGAATAGGGCGTGATGACATAGAGGTAGCGGCCGATGATCGGCACCAGGAGCGTCAGCAGCAGCGACAGGATCAGGATCACGCCATAAGAGAGCTGGGTGACAAAGGCCTGCACCGTGCCGAAATTGAAGGTGGCGAGAACGTAGCCGATCAGGAACAGGTTGATGGCGCCGAGGGCCGCGCCGATGACGCCGCCGCGACCGCCGGCGAGGCTGACACCGCCGAGCACCACGGCTGTGACCGCGGTCAGCGACATCGTGGTGCCTTGTGTGGGGTCGCCAGATGCAATCAGCGCCGTGTAGCAAATGGCGGCGAGGCCGACGAAGATCCCCGCGATGATATGGGCACCGACGCGCACCAGATCGATCCGCATACCGCTGGTGTAGGCGGCGCGCTCGTCGTAACCCATCATGCGCAGATTGGCGTAGAACGAGCTTAGCGTGAACAGCAGCCAGCCGGCGGTCGCGATCACGAGAATGAGCAACACCGGTGAGAAGATCGACGTGCCGAGGCCCCAGGACGCCATCCATTCGGGGGCAGCGCCACCCGGCCGCTTCAGGATGACGAGGTTGATGCCTGTCAGCGCCAGGAAGCCGCTAAGAGCAACGATGATCGGCTGCACGCGCACCCAGATAATCATCAGTGCAAAGAGCAGCTGATAGATGATGCCGATGCCAATTGCAACGATGAACACGGCAATCGGCGAGGTGATGACGCCGAGCATGTTCAGCTTCACCACGGACACATTGATGAAGGCCAGCAGCGGCCCTACCGCCAGGTCGACGGTGCTACGGCCGGCGATCGCCAGAGCCATCAGGGCATAGGTGGCCAGGATCAGCGGGGCGGCGACTATGATGGCGCTGCCAAACCCCGAGTACGACACGAGATGCGGCCCGCGAATCACGGCCGTGCTGAGCAACACTGCGATCAGCAGCATCGGCACCAGCAGGTAGACGTTCTCTGATCCGCGCGTCTGGGCCATTCGGCTGACGTTCCGTCCCTCAAGGAAATCGCCGGGCGAACAGTTCGCCCGACTCATGTTATTGTGACGACTACAGAGTGATCACGCGGCGTCCTTCCGCGGGACGCTCCGTACGCGAGGCACTACGCAGATCGTTTGCGCGCCCACCATTGAGGCCCGGCGCGCCCTGGCCGCGCCGCTCGGGATCGAGGCTGAGGATCTTCTTCAAAACCGGTGTAATGGTTTCCTTAAACTTCACCGGGTCCTCGGAGGTCGGGAAGTGGCCGCCGTTGAAAATAGTGCACTCGGAGTTCTTCACCTTCTCGGCCGTCCGCTCGGTCATCTCGGGCGTGCAGGCAAAGTCGTACGTCCCCGTCAGGAAATAGATCGGCAGTCGTCCCGATATCTTCTGCACTTGATCGCGGTAGTCCGAATCGACGCTGTAGTAGAAGAGGTCGCCCTTGAACACGCCGGGGCCGCCTTGCGCATAGAGCCACCAGGTCTCCCAGCGGCACTCGTCCGGCGATTCCGGGCTCATGAGGCCGAAAGTCGACGACGCCACCACTTCGCCGCCGTGAACATGCGGATGGCTCAGGGCATCGATCCACCAGCCTGGCGAGTAGTCGCAAGCCTCCAGCGCAATCAGCGCCAGGAACTCGCTTTCGTACTTGAGCGCCAGCGACAGGCAGATGTTGCCGCCCATGGACTGGCCCATGATCACCGGCTTTTTCAGCTCCAGCGCACGGCAGAACGCGACGATGAACTCACCGTAGAAACGGGTCGTGAGCTTGTACTCGTCTTCCATCAGATAGAAATCCGACGGCGGCAGCGACTTGCCGTGCCAGGGCATGTCGAACGCGATCATGCGGTAGTTCTGTGTGATATCGGGATCGCACAACTGGTGCCGATACTGGCGTCCGTCCGTTCCCGCCGTATGCAGGCAGACTAGCGGGATGCCCTCGCCATGCTCCTCGTAATAGGTGCGGTAAGTTTTTCCTTCGCATTGAACGTAGACGTAGCGTCCAACAATGGGGTCGTGCTGGTTCATGACATGTCTCTTGCGCTGCCGGTGTGGACCTGCCTCATCAGCGAGAGCATGCGTGTCAGCGCTCGCAGATTCTGCCAGAATTTCAGTGTGTTGCCTTCGATGATCAAGTGCTTGTGCAGCGGATGCGCCATCGCCCAGATGTCGTTGAACATGGGTGGCGGGATTTGCTGGCTGAACTTGGCCCAGGCGCTGCTGGGCGCTTTCAGGCCGAAATCGTAGCCGAAGTCGTTCGGGGCGAGGCCCTCGGCGATGCGCTTGATCTTGC